>NZ_JNXJ01000008.1:0-320123 GCF_000716625.1 Streptomyces bikiniensis
AGAAGACGGCATACGAGATCATGCCTAGTCTCGTGGGCTCGGAGATGTGTATAAGAGACAGCCACACCCCCCTGCAACCTGCCCCAAAGCCCCCGTACACCCGCCCCCGCGGCCCCCGCGAACCCGCCCCCGCGGCCCTCGCGAAGGCGTCCCCGGATCCGAATGTCTGGACCAGAATGGGGGCATGATCTCGACCCCCGCGCACGCGCCCCTCACCGTCGGATTCGACCTCGACCTGACCCTCCTCGACACCCGCCCCGGCATCAGGGCCACCTGGCAGGCCTTCGCCGCCGACACCGGTGCCGCGATCGACGCCGACCTCGTCGTGACCCGCCTCGGGCCGCCGCTGGAGCACGAGATGGCGTACTGGTTCCCGCAGGAGCGCGTCCCGGAGATGGTGTCCCGCTACCGGGCGCTCTACCCGGAGCACGCGATCGCGCCCACCGTCCTGATGCCGGGCGCCGAGGACGCGCTCCGGGCCGTCCGCGAGGCGGGCGGCCGGACGCTCGTCGTCACCGCCAAGAACGGCCCGCACGCCGAGCTGCACTTCGCCCACCTCGGCATCGAGCCCGACGCGGTCGTCGGCGGCCTGTGGGCCGAGGGCAAGGCGGAGGCCCTGCGCGCCCACGGCGCCCGGGTGTACGTGGGCGACCACGTCGGCGACGTCCGGGGCGCCGCCGCGGCGGACGCCGTCTCGGTGGCCGTGGCGACCGGCCCCTGCCCCGCCGAGGAGCTGCGGGAGGCCGGCGCGGACGTGGTCCTGCCGGACCTGACGGACTTCCGTGCCTGGTGGGAGGGCTACCTGGCCTGAGCGCCCGTGCCCGCGCCGGCCCTGGCCTGGCGCCGCTGGGCCGCGATCGAGCGCATCACACCGGCGCCGGCGACGAGGAATCCGACCCCCATCAGCATGGAGACGGTGTACGCGACGGTGGGGAACGGGTCCGTCCCGAGGAACAGCGGAGCCACGGTGACCAGCGTCGCGACCGCGCCGATCACGAACACGATGCCGCCGGCCCTGACGAGGCCGTCACCCGGGGCACTGTCGTCCACCGGCACGGCGGGGGTTTCATCACGCATTCGGCCAGGGTAGTTCCCAGGCCGTAGGAACACATCGGCGACGTCTTGTCACCGGCCTCCGGACCATTAGCCTTGGTGCCGGCGGGTCGGTCGACCCGCTGTTTGCCATCCCCATCGACGAGGACGAGGACGGACGTGCCTACCGGCAAGGTGAAATGGTTCAACAGCGAGAAGGGCTTCGGCTTCCTCTCCCGTGACGACGGCGGCGACGTCTTCGTCCACTCGTCGGTGCTCCCCGCCGGAGTCGAGGCGCTGAAGCCGGGCCAGCGGGTGGAGTTCGGCGTCGTCGCCGGCCAGCGCGGCGACCAGGCGCTGTCCGTCGTGATCCTCGACCCCACCCCGTCCGTCGCCGCGGCCCAGCGCCGCAAGCCCGACGAACTCGCGTCCATCGTGCAGGACCTGACGACGCTCCTGGAGAACATCACGCCGATGCTGGAGCGCGGCCGCTACCCGGAGAAGGCGGCGGGCAAGAAGATCGCCGGCCTGCTGCGGGCCGTCGCGGACCAGCTCGACGTCTGACCCGTCCTACGGGAAGGCGAGCGCGTCCGGGCCGAGGGGCGGTACGAGTCCCTCGGCCGCGGCGCGCGTGAGCAGCCCGCGGACCGCCGCGTAGCCCTGTTCGCCGAGGTCGGCCGTGAACTCGTTCACGTACAGGCCGATGTGCTGGTCCGCCACCTTCGGGTCCATCTCCTGCGCGTGCTCCATGACATACGGCCGGGAGGCGGCCGGGTCGTCCCAGGCCATCCGCACGGACGTGCGGGCCGCGTCGGCGAGGAGCCGGAGGGTCTCCGCGCCGAGCGAGCGGCGGGCGACGATCGCGCCGAGCGGGATCGGCAGGCCCGTCGTCGCCTCCCAGTGCTCGCCCATGTCGGCGAGCCGGTGCAGCCCGTACTCCTGGTACGTGAAGCGGGCCTCGTGGATGACGAGCCCCGCGTCGACCTTGCCGTCGCGGACGGCGGGCATGATCTCGTGGAACGGCATCACGACCACCTCCCCGACCTCACCGGGCACGGCCTCGGCCGCCCACAGCCGGAAGAGCAGGTACGCGGTCGAGCGCTCGCTCGGCACGGCGACGGTCCTCCCGGCCAGGTCGGCGCCGGTCCCGGCGGACCGGGTCAGGACGAGCGGCCCGCAGCCCCGGCCCAGGGCGCCGCCGCAGGGCAGCAGGGCGTACTCGTCGAGGATCCGGGGCAGCACGGCGTACGACACCTTCAGGACGTGGTGCGCGTCGGTGCCGCCCTCGGCCCAGCCGTTGGTGACGTCGATGTCCGCGAAGGTCACGTCGAGCCGGGGGGCGCCCGGGACGCGCCCGTGGGCCCAGGCGTCGAAGACGAAGGTGTCGTTCGGGCAGGGCGAATAGGCGATCTTCAGTTCCACGGCGCCTCCTCGGGGACGGTGCGGCTCAGTGCTCCGGCGGCCCGCCGGAGCGCGTCCAGGGCGTCCCCGATGCGCCAGGCGGCGCGGTCGCGGGGGCCGACGGCGTTCGACACGGCCCGGAGCTCGACGACGGGCACGCCGTACGGGGCGGCGGCCTCGGCGACGCCGAAGCCCTCCATCGCCTCGGCGGCGGCCCCGGGGTGCCGCTCCGCCAGCTCGGCGGCGCGGCGGGCGGTGCCGGTGACGGTGGAGACGGTGAGGACGGGCGCGACGGCGCACGGCAGGCCCTCGGCGGCCAGGGCGGCGGCGACGCGGCCGGTCAGCGCCTCGGGCACGGGGTGGGCGGACCGTCCGAAGCCGAGCGCGTCGACGGCGAGGTACCCGTCGGGGGTCTCCGCCCCGAGGTCGGCGGCGACGATCGCGGACGAGACGACGAGGGACCCGAGCGGTGCGGCCGGCCGGAACCCGCCGCCGATCCCGGCGGAGACGACGAGGTCGTAGGGCCGCTCGCGGCGGTCCGCGTCCGTCAGCGCGGCGTGCGCGAGGGCCGTTCCCGTCGCGGCGGCGGCGGCCGCGGGGCCGACCCCGCCGACGAGGACGTCGACGCGCGCACGGTCGCCCTCCGCCGCGTGGCGGCGCAGGGCGTGCCCCCCGGGCAGCGGGACGCGCTCGGGGGCGGCCGGGACGTCCCGGGCCTCCGGGGTGACGGACGCGAGGCCGGCGGAGACGGAGTCCGCCTCCGCCGCCACGGCCGTCACGATCAGGATCCGGTGGACCACCGGCGGATCAGGATTCCTTCTTCAGCTGGAAGTGCCAGATGCCGGTCAGCTTCTTGCCGGTGTTCTCGACGATGGTCACCTGGGCGTTGTTCACGGTCTCGCCGGGCTGGCCGGAGAAGAAGGCGCTGGCCGGAATGGTCCGGTAGGTCTTCTTGTACGGCTCGGCCTCGGCCTGCTCGCCGCCGAGGAAGATCGTCCAGCCGTTGTCGGCGATCTCGGGGTCCACGCCGAAGCGGATCCGGTCGTCGGGCGCGACGGTGAGGGACTTCTCGGCCTTCTTGTTGAGGCACTCCTGGACCTGCGACTCCTTGATGGCGTCGCCGTCGTTGTAGCAGGCGGCCTCGGAGTGGACCGACTCGGTTCCGACGGTCAGGGTCGCGACCGGGGTCGGCTTGTCGCAGGCGGAGAGGACGAGGAGCCCGGCGGAGACGGCCCCGAGGGCGACGGCGGTCCGGCGGCGCGAGCCGGAGAAGAGCGCAACGGTCATGAGCCGAAGGCTATCGGGCCGTCGCTTCCGCGCCACGCGGGGGTACGGCGTGCCGCCCCGCCGTACGGGAAGGGCTGGGCCATCCGTACGCCGGGAGGTCCCGCCCGCACCGCACCCGTCCGTCACGCCACCCTCGTCTTCGGGCGGTTCTTCGGGCCGGGGCGGCGGGAGGCCGAGAGGAGGCCCCGGACGGCGAGGAGGGCGCCCGTGGCGAGGATCGCGGCGGCGACGGACATGCCGAGGGTGCCGTTCAGGGGGAGGGCGATGCCGATCGCGCCGCCCACCACCCACGCCATCTGCAGGGCGGTCTCGGAGCGCGCGAACGCCGAGGTCCGCACCACCTCCGGCACGTCCCGCTGGATCAGCGCGTCCAGGGACAGCTTCGACAGGGCCTGGGTGAGGCCCGCGACGGCGCCGAGGACGGCGACCATGACGCCGCCGAAGAAGATCGCCGTGCAGATCGCGGTCCCGAGCACGACGCTGATCATCGTGGCGATGATCACCTCGGGGCCGTGGCCCCGGTCCCGGAGCAGCGAGCCGACCGCCGTCCCGCAGGCGTTGCCGACGCCCGCCGCCACGCCCACGATGCCGAGGGAGACGGCGGCGCTCTGCCCGGACAGCGGGTGCTCGCGCAGCAGGAACGCCAGGAAGAAGATCAGGAAGCCGGACAGCATGCGCTGGGCCGCGTTGGCCGCGAGGCCGTGCAGGACGGCCGGGCCGACCGTCCGCAGGCTCGGCTTCTTCTCGCCGTGGGTGAGCAGGTGCGCCCGCCGCTCGCCCTTCGCGGAGTCCACCTTCGGCGGCATCCGCAGCGCCCAGAACACGCCGAGCAGGAACAGCGCGCACGCGCCGTACAGCGGCCAGCCCGGCCCGATCATCTGGAGGCCCGCCCCGACGGGCGCGGCGATTCCGGTGGCGAGCAGTCCCGCCAGGGTGACTCTGGAGTTCGCCTTCACGAGCGAGAAGTCCGGTGGGAGCAGCCGGGGCACGACCGCGCTGCGGACCACGCCGTACGCCTTGGAGGCGACGAGCACGCCGAGCGCGGCCGGGTACAGCTCGATGCCGCCAGTCGCGACGGCCCCGGACATCATGATCGCCAGGACCGCGCGGGTCCCCATCGCGCCCGCCATCGCCGCGCGCCGGCCGTGCGGGACGCGGTCCAGGAGCGGGCCGATCACGGGGGCGAGGAGGGTGAACGGGGCCATGGTGATGGCGAGGTAGAGGGCGACGCGGCCGCGGGCCTCGTCGGTCGGCACGGAGAAGAAGACGGTGGAGGCGAGGGCGACGGTGATCATGACGTCCCCGGCGCCGTTCACGGCGTGCAGCTCGATCAGCTTGCCGAGCCCCGACTCGCCCGCGCCGTGCGCGTGGGTGGCCTTCCGGATGCCCTTCGCGGTGCCGGTGAACGGCAGGTGCAGGGCACGGCCGACCGCCCGGCCCGCTCTCCGGAGCGGCCCGGTGTGATCGTCGGATCGTGCGGGGGACCGTGCGGCTGCCACCCCGTCATAGTGCCCCAAGGTCGGGGGACGAATCGTGACGTGACGCGGGAGACATCCGGACCACCGGGGGCACCTGACGGCCGGACGGAACCACCGGCGGCGAAGCCGGGCGCCCCGCACTCCGGGCGTGTCGCACCACCCCGGAACGGGACGCGCCACGCGGGACGGCCGGTCCGGGCCGGGGCGGGGCGACCCGGGGCGGGGCGGGTCGTGGCGGGGCGGGTCGGCTCGCGGCGGGGCGGGTCGGCTCGTGGCCGGGGAGCCGAGCGCCGTGCGGGTCGGGCCGGGCCGGTCGCCGGGTCTCGGAGCCGTACCGCTCTACTGTGGGCGCGCCGCGCAGGGGCGGGCAGTCCGGCCGGGTCGGCTCGTGGCCGGGAAGCCGAGCGCCGTGCGGGCCGGGCCGGTCGCCGGGTCTCGGAGCCGTACCGCTCTGTCGTGGGCGCGCCGCGTCCGGTGGCGGGTGGCTGTCCGGCCGGGATCGCGGACTTCGGCGTCCGTGGGCGCGCCGCGCGGGAGCGGGCGGGCCAGGTGGACGCGCCGCGCGGAGCCGGTCGGTCGCCGGGTTTCGGAGTCGTACTCCTCCACCGGGGCGCGCCGCGCGGGAGCGGGTGGTTCCGGTGTTGTCGGGGCCGTGGCCATGCGCCGGCCCCGCCCGTTTCGCGGGCCTCCCGAGGTGGGCGGACGGCCCTCCCGGGGCGGGTCGGCGGGCCTCTTGGGGCGGGCAGGTGGGCGGAGGCCCGCGAACGGGGTAGCGTGCGTAGCGCGTCACCGGCGGAAGCTCTCGGCCGCGCGCCTCTTCGGCATCCCGCAGAATGGATGGCGTTAGGTGTGCCCGAGACGCGCGAGACACGTCGGGCGCGGACGTCGATGCGGCCCCCCGGTCCGCTCCGCCCGCCGCCCGTTGCTTCGCTCCCGCCTCCCGGCCGGCGCACCTGTGAGACGGCGTAGGAGAGAAGCGATACCTGTGAGTGCTGCGACGACGCGAAGCGGTACCCCGCGTGCCCCGCGAGCCACGCGTACCCCCGACCGCCTGTGCGCCGAGGCGGTGGAACTCGCCCGGGAGGCCGCCGAGGAGGCGGCCGCGCCGGGGATCGTGGGCGCCCACGTGGAGGTCGTCGCGGAGGGCGACCGCGTCGTCACCCACTTCTTCGAGTGCAAGGAGCCCGGCTACCGGGGCTGGCGCTGGGCGGTGACCGTCGCGCGCGCCTCCCGCGCCAAGAACGTCACGCTTGACGAAACCGTCCTGCTGCCCGGCCCCGACTCCCTCCTCGCCCCCGAGTGGGTGCCGTGGAGCGAGCGGCTGCGCCCCGGCGACATGGGCCCGGGCGACCTGCTGCCGACCGAACAGGACGACCCGCGCCTGGAGCCCGGCTACACCGGCGAGGACGCGCCGCCGCCGAACTCCGCGGTCTCGGAGGAGCTGGCGGACCACCTCGACGCCGAGGACGCCGAGATCGTGACCCGTACCCCCTCGCGGGGCGCGATCGCGTCGGTCGCCGACGAGCTCGGCATGCGCCGGGCCCGGGTCCTGTCCCGCTACGGCCTGCACACGGCCGCGGACCGCTGGGACGAGGCCTTCGGGGCCAGGACCCCGATGGCGCAGGCGGCCCCCGCCACCTGCGACTCCTGCGCCTTCCTGGTGCCGCTCGACGGCTCCCTGAAGCAGGCCTTCGGCATCTGCGCCAACGAGTTCTCCCCGGCGGACGGCCGGGTCGTCTCCCTGGCGTACGGCTGCGGGGGCCACTCGGAGGCCGCCGTCATGCCGAAGCCGCCGCGCCCCGCGCTCCCGGTCCACGACTCCACGGCCGTCGACGCCTTCCCCCTCCGCCCCGCCGGGGACTCCGGCTCCACGACGGAGCCGGACGAGGTCCTGGAGGACCTGGGCCACTCGTAGCCGGGCCACCGGCCGCAGCCGGCTCCCGGCGGATCCGGCCGCTCACGGGTGAGACGAGCCGTTCGCGGGCGAGGGCCCAGGTCGCCCACGGGGCGGGGGTCCGTGCCGTTCGCGGGCGAGGGCCCAGGTCGCCCACGGGCGAGGACCCGGCCGCTCGCGCGGGCGGCTCCCTCCGCCGGGAAGGCCGTGCCGCGCGGCGCGGTACCTTCGGGCCCCGGGCCCTCGGGCCCGGGGAGCGGCACCGTACCGGTCCCGCCCCGAACCACCGCCCCGCAGAGTGGAGTCAGACGTGAGCGTCAGCGTCCGGACGACGACCGACGGAACCGACCCCTTCGGCACCGCGCGGTTGCGCCGCGGAGTCCTCGACGCCTGGGGGGCCTCGCCCGCCCGGTTCCGTGAGGACGCCAACGCCGAGGAGGACCTCGCGCTCGGCGGCTACCGCGACCGGCTGGTCGTCGAGCTGGCCCAGAACGCCGCCGACGCCGCCCGCCGCGCCGGCCTCCCCGGCCGCCTCCGCCTCACCCTGCACCCGGCGGACCGCGAGGGCCCGGCCGTCCTCGCCGCCGCCAACACCGGAGCCCCGCTGGACGCCACGGGCGTCGAGTCGCTGTCCACCCTCCGCGCCTCCGCCAAGCGCGAGCAGGGCGGCGAGGGGGACACGGGGGCCGTGGGCCGCTTCGGCGTCGGCTTCGCCGCCGTCCTCGCCGTCACCGACGAACCCGCCCTCCTCGGCCGCCACGGCGGCGTCCGCTGGTCCCTCGCCGAAGCCCGCGAACTGGCCGCCGACGCCGCCCGCTACAGCCCCGGCCTCGGCGACGAACTGCGCCGCCGCGACGGCCACGTGCCCCTGCTGCGCCTGCCGCTGCCCGCCGAGGGCACCGCGCCCGAGGGGTACGACACCGTCGTGGTCCTGCCGCTGCGCGACGCGGCCGCCCACGACCTCACCGAACGCCTCCTCTCCTCGATCGACGACGCCCTGCTGCTCACTCTTCCGGGTCTGTCCGAGGTCGTCGTGGAGACACCCGAAGGTGTACGAACGCTCCGCCGCTCCGAGGCCGACGGCTACGTCCGCGTCGAGGACTCCGCGAGCGCGGCCGTCACCGGCTCCACCGGCGGCGCGCACCGCTGGCGGACCGTCAGCCACGGCGGCCCGATCGACCCCGAACTCCTCAGGGACCGCCCGGTCGAGGAGCGCCTGCGCCCCCACTGGTCGGTCACCTGGGCCGTACCCGTGGACGACGAGGGGGCCCCGCGCTACCCGCAGACCACCCCCGTCGTGCACGCCCCGACCCCCACGGACGAACCCCTGGGCATCCCCGCCCTCCTCATCGCCTCCCTGCCGCTCGACACGGCCCGCCGCCACCCGGCGCCCGGGCCGCTCACCGACTTCCTGGTGCAGCGGGCGGCCGACGCGTACGCCGAACTCCTCGCGGACTGGCGGCCGGTGACGACCGCCGCGCTCGACCTCGTGCCCGGTCCGTTCGGCAAGGGCCCGCTCGACGGGGCGCTGCGCGAGGCGATCCTCGACCGGCTGCCGCGCGTCGGGTTCCTGGCGCCCGCCGTCCCGACCGAGGAACTGCCCGCGCTCCGCACGATCGAGGCGGAGGTCGTGGAGGGCGCGGGCGCGGACACCGTGAACGTACTGGCGGAGGTCTTCCCGACGCTCCTCCCGGCCGGTCTGGAGCGCCGCCCGGAGCTGCGCACGCTCGGCGTCGGCCGGGTGCCGCTGACCGAGGCGATCGACCGCCTGGCCGGGGTCGACCGGCCCGCCGGCTGGTGGTGGCGCCTGTACGACTCCCTCGCGGGCGTCGACCCGGACCGGCTCACGGGCCTGCCGGTGCCGCTGGCGGAGGAGGACGGGGGCGGCCGGTCCCGTACGGCGATCGGCCCCCGCCAGGTCCTGCTGCCGCAGGAGGGCACCCCGCCCGAGCTGGCCCGCCTCGGCCTGAAGGTGGCGCACCCGGACGCCGCCCACCCGCTCCTGGAGAAGCTGGGCGCCCTGCCCGCCACGCCCCGCGCGATCCTGACGACCCATCAGGTGCGGCTCGCGGTCGCGGCCTCCCTCGACGTGGGCGAGATCTGGGACGAGGACGTCGACGCCCTCGACGCCGAGGAGCTGGCGGAGACCGTCCTCGGCCTGGTCAGGGACGCGGAGCTCGCCCCGGGCGAGGAGCCGTGGCTGGGCGCGCTCGCCCTCCCCGACGAGGACGGCGAACTCGCCCCGGCCAGCGAACTCGTCCTGCCCGGCTCGCCCTTCGCCGCCGTCGTCCGCGAGGACGAGATCGCCTTCGTGGACGCCGACCTGGCCGCCCGCTGGGGCGAGCAGCCCCTCACCGCGTGCGGGGTGCTCGCCACCTTCGCCCTGGTCCGCACGAGCGACCTCGTCCTCGACCCGGACGAGGTCGAGCCCCGCGAGGGCGACTACCCGGAGCCGGACGACGCCGGGCTCCTCGACGCGGTCGACGTGTGGTGCGAGGACGTCCTCGACCGGCTCCCGGAGACCCCGGTGCCGCCGGTGGCGACGGAGATCACGGCCGTGCGGGACCTGGACCTGGTCGACGACGACGCCTGGCCGCAGGCGCTCGCCCTGCTCGCCGCACCGCCCCTGAGGGACGCCCTGATCGAGCCCGTACGGGTCCTCCTGCCGGACGGCACGACGGAGACCGTCCGCTCGTACACGGCCTGGTGGCTCCGGGACCACCCCGTCCTGGACGGACGCCGCCCGGCCGGACTGCGCGCGGCCGGCACCGACCCCCTCCTGATGGGCCTGTACGACTCCGCCGACGCGACCGGCTTCGAGGACGAGCAGGTCCTGCGGGCCCTCGGCGTCCGGACCTCGGTCCCGGCGCTCCTGGACGAGCCGGGCGGCGCGGCCGAGCTCCTGGCCCGCCTGGCGGACCCGGACCGCACGGTGTCGGCCCCGCAGCTGCACGCCCTCTACACGGCCCTCGCGGACCTGGACCCGGAGCAGGTGACCCTCCCGGACGAGCTGCGGGCGGTCGTCGACGGGGTCGTGACCGTGGTCGACGCGGCGGACGCGGTGGTGGCGGACGCCCCGGACCTCCTGCCCCTGACGGCCGGCCTCCCGCTCCTCCCGGTCTCCCCGTCCCGCGCGGTGGACCTGGCCGACCTGTTCCAGGTGCGGCGCCTGAGCGAGACGGTGGAGGCGGAGGTCACGACGACCGGCGAGGACCACGGCGTCCCGGACGCGGTCACGGCCCTCCTCGGCCCCGCGACCCCCGGCTTCTACGTCGAGCACGAGGAGCTCCGCGCGGGCGGCGTCGAACTCGACTGGCGCCGCACCCCCGACGGCACCGTCCACGCCGCGACCCTCGAGGGCGTCGCCGCCGGCCTCGCCTGGGCCGCCGGCCAGTGGCCCCGCCGCTTCGAGGTCGCGGCCCTCCTGGAGGACCCGACCCGCACGGAGGAACTGTCCCGGGACCGGTGGTTCGACTAGGCCATGTCTCTCCGATCATCGGACCGTCAATTTGGCATGGCGCCGCCCTCCGCGGTGTGACGACGGGACGGCGGCGGTGGGTCATGCCGGCGGCGGGCCGCCGGGGGTTACGACGCCGCCGATGAGGTCGCGTACGAGTTCCGCCGCCTGGGCGCGGGTCCGCTCCGGTTCGTCGGCTTCCGTGATCGTGATGGAGAGCTCGGTGAGCGCGCCGTAGAAAGCCCGGGCGACCAGAGCGGCGGGGTAGGGCCGCAGGCGTCCGGCGTCCAGTGCGGCGTTCACGACGTCCTGGACCAGGCCGCCGAGATGGAGCTGGTCCAGCTCGCGCCACCGCTGCCAGCCCAGGGCGATCGGGCCCTGCTGCAGCACGATGTGCCGGTACGCCTCCCCGCTGCAGACATCGAGGAACGCGTCGACGCCCCGGTACGCGCGCTCGCGCGGATCGGTCACGGGGGCGATCACTGCCCGGATGTGTTCGGTGGCCTGCCGCTCCAGTTCTTCGAAGACAGCCTCGAAGAGTCCGGCCTTGCCGTCGAAGTGGTGGTAGAGCGCGCCGCGCGTCAGCCCTGCCGTGCGCACCAGTTCCTCTGCGGAGACGGCCGTGTAGTCCCGTTCGGTGAAGAGGCTGAGCCCCGTGTCGAGCAGGGTGCGGCGGGTGTTCTCCGCGTACTTTTCGCGCAGCGTTTCCATACGCCATGGATATCACATACGCTATGTATGTTAGATGCACTCTGTATGAATGGTGGACGTGATGGAGAAGTCAGCGGACGTCGTGATCGTCGGCGCCGGTGTGGCGGGCCTGGTGGCCGCCCGGAATCTCGTGCGGAACGGGGTGGACGTCCTGGTCCTGGAAGCACGAGACCGCGTAGGGGGCCGGCTCCTGAACGGCGAGCTGCCCGGAGGCGCTCCCATCGAGGTCGGCGGGCAGTGGGTCGGCCCGGCCCAGCACCAGGCCATGCAACTCATCAGGGAACTCGGCCTGAACACCTACCCCACCTACGGCGAGGGCGAGCACATCGCAGAGATCCGCACCACCCGCGCCCAGTACACAGGCCGGATCCCCAAGCTCAACCCCCTCGTCCTCGCCGACATCGGACAGACCCAGTACCGCCTGGACCGCATCGCCCGCCAGGTCGCCGCCGCCGAGCCCTGGCGAGCGCCCCAGGCCGAGGAACTCGACCGCCAGACCTTCGACACCTGGCTGCGCCGCACCGCCCGCACCACGGGCGGCCGGGACTTCTTCCGGCTGTTCACCGAGGCGGTCTTCTCCAATGAACCCGAGGACATGTCCGCACTCTGGGCCGCCTTCTACGTCGGCGGCGCCGGCGGTTTCGACCAGCTGATCAACGTCTCCGGCGGAGCCCAGCAGGACCGCGTCCTCGGCGGAACGCAGCGCATCGCGCTCGAACTGGCCGAGGAACTCGGCGACCGGATCGTCCTCGACGCCCCCGTCACCGACATCGACTGGCAGCCCGCCGCCACCTCCGGCGTCCGCGTCACCACGCGCAGCGGCCTCACCGTCCGCGCCCGGCGCGCCGTCGTCGCCGTCCCGCCGCCGCTCGCCGCCCGGATCCGCTACACCCCCGGCCTGCCCGGCGACCGCGACCAGCTCATCCAGCGGATGCCGATGGGCCGCGTCATCAAGATCAACATCGCCTACGAGGAGCCGTTCTGGCGCCACGCCGGTCTCAGCGGCCAGGCCAACAGCACCCACCGCCCCTTCGGCACCGTCCTCGACAACACCCCCCACGACGGATCGTGCGGCGTACTCGTCGGCTTCCTCGAAGGACGCCACGCCGACACCGGATCACGCATGGACCCCGACGAGCGCCGCGCCCAGGTGATCAACGACCTCGTCGGCTACTTCGGCCCCAAGGCCCGCAGCCCCATCGCCTTCATCGAACGCGACTGGGCGGAGGAGGAGTACAGCCGCGGCTGCTACGGAGCCTTCGCCGTCCCCGGCGCCCTCACCCGCTTCGGCCCGGCCCTGCGCCGCCCTGTCGGTCCCCTGCACTGGGCCGGCACCGAAACCGCCACCCGATGGGCGGGCTACATCGACGGCGCCGCCGAATCCGGCCACCGCGTCGCCGACGAGATCCTCCCCAAGCTCTCCTGACCCCCGACACGCGAGCGAGGCTCCACCATGACCGACCAGCCCTCCACCCGCAGCACCACTCCCACCCCCGACATCGACGCCCTGGTCGAACGACTCGCCACCGGCGAACGCGCCTGGGCCCGCACCCACCTGTCCGAACGGCGCGGACTGCTCCTCGACGTCGCGGCCGCGACCGCGGCCACCGCCGACACATGGGTGCGCACCGCGGCCTGCATCAAGCAGCTCAACCCCGCCTCCCCGCTCCTCGGAGAGGAATGGCTCAGCGGCCCGTACGCGGTGCTCACCTACCTCCAGGCCCTCCAGGAAACCCTGCGCCGCCTCGACGAAGGGGCCGACGTCCTCGCCGACACACGGATCACCCGGGCCCCCGGCGACCGGCTCGCCGTCCAGGTCCTCCCGTACGACACCTACGACAAGCTCCTCCTGAACGGCTTCCACGCCGAGGTCTGGACGACGCCCGGCACCACAGAGGAGCAGCTGCGCGCCACAGCCGGGCTCACCCAGCGGGCCCCGCGACGGACCAGGGGCGTCGCGCTCGTCCTCGGTGCAGGCAACATCCTGTCCATCCCGCCCCTGGACGTGCTCTATCAGCTGTTCGCGGAGAACCGCACCGCCGTACTCAAGCTCAACCCCACCACCGACCCGCTCGCCGACGTCTACCGCGCGGCCTTCAAGCCGCTCATCGACCGGGGCCTGGTCGAGATCGTCACGGGCGGCCCCGATGTGGGCGGGGCACTCGCCGGGCACCCCGGCATCGCGGCCGTCCACATGACCGGCAGCGAAGGCACCCACGACGCCGTAGTCTGGGGCACCGGGGAGGCGGCGACGGCCGCCAAGGCCGCAGGCAAGCCGAAACTGTCCAAGCCCATGACCAGCGAACTCGGCGGCGTTTCCCCCATCATCATCCTGCCCGGCGAGTGGTCCGAGGCAGATCTGCGCTACCAGGCCGAGCACGTCGCCACCATGCGACTGCACAACAGCGGCTGCAACTGCATCGCCGGCCAGATCCTCATCCTCAGCTCCGACTGGCCCCAGAAGAACGCCTTCCTCACCGCGCTGCGCCGAGCCTTCGCCACCGCACCGGCCCGCCCCGCCTGGTACCCCGGCTGCGAAGCGCGCGTCCAGTCCGCCCGCGACCTCCACCCCGGCGCGGAGAAGCCCGGTGGCACACCCGAACGCACCCTCCTCACCGGACTGGACCTCACCGACCCCGACGAGACGGCCTTCACCACCGAATACTTCGGCCCGGTCCTCGGCGTCGCCGAACTCCCCGGCACCGCAACCCAGTTCCTTGATGCCGCCGTCACCGCCGCCAACGAACGCCTCCACGGAACCCTCGGCGCCAACCTCATCGCCCACCCCGACACCATCAAGGCCCTCGGCGACAGCCTGCGCGCCGCGATCGCCAACCTGCGTTACGGCACCGTCGCCGTCAACGCCTGGACCGGCGTCGGCTACGCCACCCCCCGCGCTACCTGGGGCGCCTACCCCGGACACACGCTCGACGACGTCCAGAGCGGCATCGGCATCATCCACAACGCCCTCCTCCTGGACCACACCGAACGCACCGTCGTCACCGGCCCCTTCCGCCCCGCACCCCGTTCCGTACTCCTCGGCGACACCACCATCTCCCCCAAACCCCCGTGGTTCGTCACCAACACCACCGCCGCCCGCACCGGCCGACTCCTCACCGAGTTCGCCGCCAACCCCCGATGGCAAGACCTCCCCGCCCTCTTCGCCTCAGCCCTCCGAGGCTGACGCAAGGGCGCCCGACGGGCAGAAGGTGTGCGCCGTGCCGACACGGCGCACACCGGAACGTAGCCCCCGGCGGTCCGCCCGGAGAACGTGACAAACGCTGTTCTCGTCCTCCACGCATGAAGCGATGCTTCTCCGATCAGGAGCGGAGCCAAATGACGATGGCTGCGAGCGTCACCGTGCCGAGGAAGACGTAACCGCGCTTGTCATAGCGCGTGGCCACGGCTCGAAAGCTCTTGAGTTTGTTGATCGCCCGCTCGACAACGTTGCGCTTTTTGTACCGCTCCCCGTCGAACCCGGGAGGCCGACCGCCACAGGAGCCGCGTTTGACGCGGTTGGCCGCTTGGTCGTCCTTCTCGGGAATGACATGGCGGATGCCTCGTTTGCGCAGGTAGGACCGCGTGCGTCGATTGCTGTATGCCTTATCGGCGCTCACGCTGTCAGGCCGCGTGCGGGGCCGCCCGGCGCCAGTTCGGGGAACACGGATCTCCTCCATGACCGGTTCGAACTGAGTGCAGTCCGCCCACTGTCCGGGCGTGATCAACAGGGACAGCGGGCGGCACCTGCCGTCGGCACTCAGGTGAACCTTGGTGGTGAACCCGCCGCGCGACCGGCCCAGCCCTTCACCTTCCGCACCACCTCCACCAGGTGGGCAGCCAGCCCGCTCCCCGCAGGCTCGATCTGATGTCCCATCGCCTGCTCCCCTTTTGAGCGTCGGGGAGGCGGCAGCGCCTTGCGCGCGCCAGCCGCGTGGTGGTGGGCCCGCACCACCGTAGAGTCGACCGAGATGTCCCAGTCGATATCGCCCGCGGCATCCGCAGTAGCCTGGATCTGCTGCAGTAGCCGCTCCCAGGTCCCATCGGCCGACCATTTCAGGAGCCGCTTGTGGACGGTCTTCCACGGGCCGAACCGCTCCGGCAGGTCACGCCATTGCACCCCGGTACGAATCCGGTGAAGGACACCGTTGATCACCTGTCGGTGGTCTCGCCACCTACCGCAACGTCCGCTGCTCACCGGTAGGAGCGGCTCCAGTCGAGCCCATTCCGCGTCCGTCAGATCACCGCGACCAGTCATACCAAGCTAACGATCCGATGATCGGAGAGACATGACCTAGGGGGCGTCCGGCGGTCCATGGCCGGGGCCGCGGCGCCGTACCCCGGGTCGTGGAGCACCGGTCTCAGAGCGGCCCGCCGCCCAGGCCGATCTCGTTGCCGTCCGCGTCCCGGTAGGTCACCTTGGTCACGGTGTCGTAGGTCTCGCGTCGCACGGGTTCGAGGCCCTGGCGGGCGAGTTCGGCGACCCGGGCGTCCAGGTCGTCGACGAAGGTCGTGAGGAGGGCGTTCCCCGCGCGTTCGCGGTCCTCGACGACGTAGGCGTAGCGGCCCTCGGCGAGCTGCCACACCGCCTCCGTGTCGTGCGGCAGGAACGAGGGCCGGGCGCCGAAGAGGCGTTCGTACCAGGGCAGGGCCGTGGTGTAGTCGGTCACGGGGATGCCCGCGAAGAGTTCCGTGGTCATGTCGTCCTCCAGAAGATCCGTTCGGCTACGCCGGGAACCTCCGGTCCACCCAGCGCCAGGCGACCTCCAGCAGGGCCGCGCCCGTCGCCGCGATCGCGACCGCCGCCCAGGGCATCGTCGTGCCGACCAGCTTCAGGGCGAAGAAGTCCTGGAGCCAGGGGACGACGAGGACCAGGAGGAAGGCGCCGGCCATGGTGGCGACCAGGGCGAGGCGCCACCAGGTGTAGGGGCGGGCGATGATCGCGAGGACCCAGAGGGAGACCAGGAAGAGGGTCAGGGTCGCCGCGCTGGTCTCGGCGCCCAGGGCGTCCGCGCCGCTGTAGTGGTGCCGGGCCAGGAGGTACGTGGTGAAGGTGGCCGCCGCCGCGACGACCCCGCCCGGGATCGCGTACCGCATCACCCGGCGCACGAAGTGCGGCTTCGCCCGCTCCTTGTTCGGGGCCAGGGCCAGGAAGAAGGCCGGGACGCCGATCGTCAGGGTGGACAGCAGGGTCAGGTGGCGGGGCAGGAAGGGGTACTCCACCTGGGAGCAGACCACGAGGACCGCGAGCAGCACCGAGTACACCGTCTTCGTCAGGAAGAGGGTCGCCACGCGCGTGATGTTGCCGATGACCCGGCGCCCCTCCGCCACCACCGACGGCAGCGTCGCGAAGGAGTTGTTCAGGAGGACGATCTGCGCGACCGCCCTCGTCGCCTCCGAGCCCGAGCCCATCGAGACGCCGATGTCCGCGTCCTTCAGGGCCAGGACGTCGTTCACGCCGTCCCCGGTCATCGCGACCGTGTGCCCCTTCGACTGGAGCGCCGCCACCATGTCCCGCTTCTGCTGCGGGGTGACCCGGCCGAAGACCGCGTTCTCCTCCAGCACCTCCGCCATCTTCTCCCGGTCCTCCGGGAGCGTGCGGGCGTCCACCGTGTGCTCCGCCCCCGGCAGCTCCAGCTTCCCGGCCACCGCGCCCACCGAGACCGCGTTGTCGCCGGAGATGACCTTGGTGGCGACGTCCTGGTCGGCGAAGTACGCCAGGGTGTCGGACGCGTCCGGGCGCAGCCGCTGCTCCAGGACCACCAGCGCGGTCGGGCGGGCCGCCTCCGCCGCCCCGGGGGCGCCGGGCGCGCGGTCCGTACGGGCCAGGAGGAGGACCCGCAGGCCCTGCTCGTTCAGGTGGTCGGTCTCGGCGAGCGCCGGGTCGCCGGCCTCCAGGAGCACGTCCGGGGCGCCCAGCAGCCACGACGACTCCGCGCCGCCGCCCTCCTCGAACGTCGCGCCGCTGTACTTGCGGGCCGAGGAGAACGGCAGCGCCTCCGCGCAGCGCCACCCGTCCGCGTCCGGGTAGGCCTCGATGATCGCCCGGAGGGACGCGTTCGGGTGCGGGTCGGACGCGCCGAGCGCGCCCAGGACCTTCCGTACGTGCGCCTCGTCCGTGCCGGTGCCGAGCGGGCGCAGCTCCGTCACGTCCATGCCGCCCTCGGTCAGCGTGCCCGTCTTGTCCAGGCACACGACGTCCACCCGCGCCAGGCCCTCGATCGCCGGCAGCTCCTGGACCAGGCACTGCTTGCGGCCGAGGCGGACCACGCCGATCGCGAAGGCCACGGAGGTGAGGAGGACGAGGCCCTCCGGGATCATCGGGACGATGCCGCCGACGGTCCGGGCGATCGAGTCCTTGAGGTTGGTCTCCTTGACGATCAGCTGGCTGATGATCAGACCGGTTGCGGTCGGGACCATCATCCACGTCACGTACTTGAGGATCGTGGAGATGCCGCTGCGCAGTTCGGAGTGGACGAGCGTGAAGCGCGACGCCTCCTCCGCGAGCTGCGCCGCGTACGCCTCGCGGCCGACCTTCGTGGCCGTGAACGCGCCGCCGCCCGCCACCACGAACGAGCCCGACATCATGGTGTCGCCCGGCTTCTTCACCACCGGGTCCGCCTCGCCGGTGAGCAGGGACTCGTCCACCTCCAGGCTGTCGGCCTCCGCCACCACCCCGTCCACGACGACCTTGTCCCCGGGCCCCAGCTCGATCAGGTCCCCCAGGACGATCTCCGAGGTGGACAGCTCGGCGGCGGTCCCGTCGCGCCGGACCCTCGGCTTGGCCTCGCCGATGACGGCGAGCCCGTCGAGGGTCTTCTTGGCGCGGAGCTCCTGGATGATGCCGATGCCGGTGTTCGCGACGATCACGAAGCCGAAGAGGCTGTCCTGGATCGGCGCGACGAAGAGCATGATCACCCACAGGACGCCGATGATCGCGTTGAAGCGGGTGAAGACGTTGGCCCGGACGATGTCGACGGCCGAACGGGAACTCCGTACGGGGACGTCGTTGACCTCTCCGCGCGCGACCCGCTCCGCGACCTCGGCGGAGGTGAGCCCGGCCGGGCGGTGCTCGACGGGCGGTCCGCCCCCTGCCGTCCCGCTGCTGTCGGTGTCGATCTTCGCCCGCTGCGTCATGCTCTCGACGGTACGACCGGAAGGGGGCGTTCACCTGCCGGAGAGGGGGATATGGGGGTGGGGATCGGACCCTGGGGGGACGGGGGGTGGTCCTGTGGGACTACGTCGGTGTCGCTTCCGGTGTTCTTCCCGGCGCCGGTGTTCTTGCCGGTGCCGGGTGGGGCAGGGTGGGGTTACGGGGTCGGCCGTCCCCCGGCCTCCCGCGCCGCCGCGTGCCGCTTGAGCGCCGCGTCGCGCTTCCGCACGTACCAGATGCCGATGAGGCCGAGGCCCGCGCCGGCCAGGCAGGTCCACACCCACCAGGTCAGGTCCCGGTCGTCGAACCAGCCGTAGAAGGGGACCTGGACGAGGAAGAGGACGAACCAGAGGATCGTTCCGCCGGTGATGGTGGCGACGACGGGCCCTTCCAGGGGCTCGGGTGCCTCGTGCTTCGGTGTCCACTTCGCCATGGGGGCCAGTCTAGGTGGCCCGAATTCTTGTCTACGCGCGGAGATGGACGCTCGCTCGTTCATGTGTTCATACTGAAACGGTTTGCCTGTGGCGGGTTTTCTTCGTACGAACCGCCAAAACGGACACTTTCCTACGAGGACTCCCATGAGCACCACGGCCACCGCCAAGGCCCCTTCCCCCGAGCCGTCCGGTTCCCCCGAACCGTCCTCCGGACTCGACCGCTTCTTCAGGATCTCCGAGCGCGGCTCGACCGTCGCCCGCGAGGTCCGCGGCGGCTTCGCCACCTTCTTCGCGATGGCCTACATCATCGTGCTGAACCCGATCATCCTCGGCAGCGCCAAGGACATGTACGGGCACCAGCTCGACGGCGGCCAGCTCGTCACCGCCACCGTCCTCACGGCGGCGTTCACGACCCTCCTCATGGGCGTCATCGGCAACGTGCCGATCGCCCTCGCCGCCGGCCTCGGCGTCAACACCGTCGTCGCGCTCCAGCTCGCGCCCCGGATGTCCTGGCCCGACGCCATGGGCATGGTCGTCCTCGCCGGCATCGTCGTGATGCTGCTCGTCGCGACCGGACTGCGCGAGCGCGTCATGAGCGCCGTCCCGGCCGGGCTCCGCAAGGGCATCGCGATCGGCATCGGCCTCTTCATCATGCTGATCGGCCTCGTGGACTCGGGCTTCGTCTCCCGCATCCCCGACGCCGCGCACACCACCGTCCCGCTCCAGCTCGGCGGCGACGGCCACCTCACCGGCTGGCCGGTCCTCGTCTTCGCCCTGGGCGTGCTGCTCACCCTCGCGCTGATCGTCCGCAAGGTCCCCGGCGCCATCCTCATCTCGATCGTCGTCATGACGATCGTCGCCATGGTGATCAACGCGGTGGCCGACGTCCCGTCCTGGGGCCTGACCACCCCGGAGTGGCCCGGCAACCCGGTCGCCTCGCCCGACTTCGGCCTCTTCTGGGAGTTCAGCCTCTTCGGCGGCTTCCACAAGGTCGGCGTCCTGACCGGCGTCCTCTTCGTCTTCACCGTGCTGCTGTCCTGCTTCTTCGACGCCATGGGCACGATCCTCGGCGTCGGCGACGAGGCCGGGCTGACGGACAAGGACGGGAACTTCCCCGGCATCAACAAGGTGCTCCTCGTGGACGGCCTGGCCGTCGCCTCCGGCGGCGCGACCTCGTCCTCCGCCACCACCTGCTTCGTGGAGTCCACGGCCGGCGTCGGCGAGGGGGCCAGGACCGGCCTCGCCTCCGTGGTCACCGGCGGTCTCTTCTCTGTGGCGCTGTTCCTCACGCCGCTGGCCACGATGGTCCCGTCCCAGGCCGCCACCCCCGCGCTGCTCGCGGTCGGCTTCCTGATCATGGCCGGTTCGGTCAGGGACATCGACTGGAGCGACTTCACCATCGCGGTGCCGGCGTTCCTGGCCATGGTGATGATGCCGTTCACGTACTCGATCACGAACGGCATCGGCATCGGCTTCATCGCCTTCAGCGTGCTGCGGCTCGCGGCCGGCCGGGGCCGCGAGGTCCCGGTGGCCATGTACGTCGTGTCGGCGGTGTTCGTCTTCTACTACGCGATGCCGGCGCTCGGCCTCACGTGATCCCGGGGCGGGGCGGGAGCCTCTTCCCGCCCCGCCTCCGTCCCCTCCGCGCCGTAGAACTTCTCCGTCTCGTCGACGGCGGTCTTGAACCGCTCGTCGAAATCCTCGCGAATGAGCGTCCGGGCCACGTAGTCCTGGACGCTCATTCCTCTTTTCGCGGCGTGACTCCTGAGCCGGTCGAGCAGCTCACCGTCGATGCGCAGGCTGAGCACTGTCGATCCCATGCCGTCAGGGTCGGGGCAGCCGGTGCTTCTTTGCGTCACTTTCTGGATCCGACTCACTCGTTCGGGTGATACATGGATGCCGAAGCGTGATCCGTGTCCGTGTGTGTTGTCGCGGGTGGGGGGCGTGGGGGCGGGGGCGGAGCGTGTGATGCGTGCGACGTCGGTCGGGCTCCGGTGGTATTTAGGTAGAGTAATGAGTTAAGCTAACGAACATGCCTGACCTGTCCCACGGCACCGCCGACGACGTCGCGGCCGTGAACGCGCTCCGCTCCTCCGTCATGCGGCTGGGCCGACGCCTCAAGCACCAGCGCGTCGACGAATCGCTGAGCCCCACCGAGATGTCGGTGCTCGGCACCCTGTCGCTCTGCGGCTCCGCGACCCCCGGCGAGCTGGCCCGCAAGGAGCACGTCCAGCCGCCCTCGATGACCCGCATCGTCGCGCTGCTCGAAGCCAAGGGACTGGTCCGGCTGGAGCCGCACCCCGACGACCGCCGGCAGAAGGTGGTCAGCCAGACCGAGCAGGCCGAGGCCATGCTGGAGGAGTCCCGCCGCAAGCGGAACGCCTGGCTGGCCGCGCTCGCCGAGGGTCTGGACGAGGACGAATGGGCCACGCTGCGCGCGGCCGCCCCCGTCCTGGAGAAGCTCGCACACCTGTAGACCACGAGCCGAGGAGGCGACGCACTTTGAGTACGGGACCCGGAGCAGACTCCGCACCCGTCCACAAACCCGATACCCGTACCCGCCGGGGCGGGGAGACCTTCTCCTCGCTCAGGATCCGGAACTACCGGCTGTTCTTCACCGGAGCGATCGTCTCCAACACCGGTACGTGGATGGCCCGGATCACGCAGGACTGGCTCGTCCTGAGCCTCACCGGCTCGGCCGCCGCCGTCGGCATCACGACGGCCCTCCAGTTCCTGCCGATGCTGCTCTTCGGCCTGTACGGCGGTGTCGTCGCCGACCGGTACCCGAAGCGGCAGCTCCTCCTCGTCAGCCAGGCGGCCCTCGGGCTGTGTGGCGTCGCGCTCGCCGCGCTGACCCTGTCCGGGCACGTGCAGGTGTGGCACGTGTACCTGATCGCCTTTCTGCTGGGCATGGTCACCGTCGTCGACAATCCGGCGCGGCAGTCCTTCGTGTCCGAGATGGTCGGGCCCGAGCAGCTCCGCAACGCCGTTTCGCTGAACTCCGCCAACTTCCAGTCCGCCCGGCTCGTCGGGCCCGCCGTCGCCGGTGTTCTCATCGCCGGGGTCGGGAGTGGGTGGGCCTTCCTGCTGAACGGTCTGTCCTTCGTCGCGCCGGTCGTCAGCCTGCTGCTCATGCGGACCGGTGAGCTCCACAGGGTGGAGCGGGTGCCCCGGGGGAAGGGGCAGCTGCGGGAAGGGCTGCGGTACGTCGCCGGGCGGCCCGATCTGGTGTGGCCCATCGTGCTGGTCGGGTTCGTCGGGACCTTCGGGTTCAACTTTCCGATCTGGCTCACCGCGTTCTCCGGCGAGGTCTTCCACGTCGGTGCCGGTACGTACGGGTTCCTCAACACGCTGATGGCCGTCGGGTCGCTCGTGGGTGCCCTCGCGGCGGCCCGGCGCGGGTCCACCCGGCTGCGGATGCTCGTGATCGCGGCGGGCGTCTTCGGTGTGCTGGAGGTCGTCGCCGCCCTGTCGCCGGCGTTCTGGCTGTTCGCGTTGCTGCTCGTGCCGATCGGCATGATCGGGCTCACGGTCAACGTCACCGCCAACTCCGCCGTGCAGATGGCCACCGACCCCGCGATGCGGGGGCGGGTGATGAGCCTCTACATGATGGTCTTCGCCGGGGGGACGCCCATCGGTGCGCCGCTGCTCGGGTGGGTCACCGACGCGTACGGCGCTCGGATCGGCTTTGCCGCGGGCGGGCTGATCTCGCTCGCCGCGGCCGTTGTCGTCGGGCTCGTGCTCGCCCGGGTCGGGGGGCTCAAGGTCGCCGTGGGGTGGCGGCGGGGGCATCCGCAGGTCCGGTTCGTGGCGCGGGAGCGTCTGACGACTGCGGCGTAGTTCTCGGGGCGTGGGTGACGGGTCCGGGGCCTCCGGGGGGAGGGGGTGCCCGGGCCGCGTCCCACCACGCTTCGCGGGTTCAGGACGCCTTTACGCCCGGACGCCCCCCGCTCCGGCCCCGCCCCCTCCCGTACGTCGTCGTCAGACCCGCCGCTCCAGGATCTGGCCCTGCCAGTCGCCCACGGCGAAGGTGTCCGCGCGGGTGAAGCCCTGCTTCTCGTAGTACGCGATCAGGCGGCCCTCGCTGCCCGCGAAGCAGTCCACGCGGAGGAGCGAGACGTTCTTGCGGCGGGTTTCCCCGGCGGCGTGCCGGAGGAGGGCCGCTCCCACGCCGTGGTGGTGGAAGTTCCCGTCCGTCGCCAGGAGGCGCACGTAGACCTCCGGTTCGGGTGCGGGGGGCACGTGCTTGCCCGGGTGGGGGGTCAGGGTCATCGTGCCCGCCGGTGTGCCGTCGATCTCCGCCATCCAGAGGTCGCCCTCGGCCACCGTCTCCTCGACCTGCCGTACGGCGGCGGGGCGGGCCGTGAAGGGTTCGGTGCCCCACTGGGCGGTGATGTCCTTGTCGTTCAGCCAGGTGACGGCGCTGTCCAGGATGGCCAGTACGGCGGGTATGTCTTCCGGGCCGCCCTTGCGGATCCTCATGGGGTGAGGGTAGGCGGTCGGGGGGCGGGTTCCGCACGCACGGCGCGGTGGTGGAGGCGCCGGTGCCACTCGTCGGCGTCCGGGCCGGGGTCGGTGGCCAGGACCGGGCCCGGGGCGGTCTCGATGAGGTGGAGGAGCGACCAGGCGACGCCGTAGCAGTCGTCCGGTCCGAAGCAGGAGACGAGCGCCCGGGCCTCTTCCGCGGTGACCGGCGCCGAGATCGCGTCGAGCTGCCGTACGCGCCTGTCGATCTCCTCTTCGCTCGCGTCCCAGTCGGGGAGCGGGCCGTCGGCCACGAACGCCTGCACTTCGGGTCTCATGGGCCGATGATCGGCCGGTCTCGTCGTCGCGGGCAAGCCGTCCTCCCTTTACTGGTCAAGTCGCGCCCGTCGGCGGGGACCGGGCGGTGCCACACTTCTCCGTATGAGGCTCTTCGCCGCCGTGCTGCCGCCCCCGGAGCGGTTGGACGAGCTCGGGTGCGTGGTCGACCGGTTGCGGGGATCGCCCGGGGGCGGGGGAGTGCGGTGGACCTCGCGGGAGGGGTGGCACCTCACGCTCGCCTTCATGGGGGAGGTGGACGAAGCCCTGCTGCCCGGGTTGCGGGTGCGGCTCGAGCGGGCCGCTTCCCGTACGCCCGTCTTCCCGTTGCGGCTGCGCGGGGGCGGGCACTTCGGGCGGCGGACGCTGTGGGCCGGGGTCGCCGGGGACCTGGACACGCTGCGGCTCCTCGCCGAGCGGTCCGACGCGGCCGCGCGCCGGGCCGGGATCGCGAGGGAGGAGCACCGCCGGTACCGGGCCCATCTGACCGTCGGGAGGGGGCAGGGGGCCGATGTGGGGCCCTTCCTGGGCGTGCTCGACGGGTTCGAGGGCGGCCGGTGGGAGGTGGGGGAGCTGGTTCTCGTGCGGTCCGAGCTGCCGGTGAGCGGGGTGCGGGGGGAGCGGCCCCGGTACGAGACGGTCGGATCGTGGCCCCTGGGAGGGGGCGGAAGCGGGGCGGGTTAACCTCGGAGCGTGGACCCGAAGACTCGCAACCGGATCATGGCCGGTGCCCTCGTACTGATGTTCGTCGTCGTTGCCGTGGCGTCGGTGGTCGGCCAGTAGGCTTGCCTGGAGTGCGCTCCAGGTAGTTGGCTGGTGACTCATGGAGTACACGCAGCTCGGACGCACCGGACTCAAGGTCAGCCGACTCGTCCTCGGCACGATGAACTTCGGACCCCGGACGGACGAGGCCACCAGCCACGCGATCATGGACGCGGCGCTGGACGCCGGCCTCAACTTCTTCGACACCGCCAACGTGTACGGAGGGGCCGAGAACAAGGGGTGGACGGAGGAGATCGTCGGCTCCTGGTTCGCCAAGGGCGGCGGTCGCCGGGACCGTACCGTCATCGCCACCAAGGTGTACGGGAACATGGCGGGCGCCGGGGAGGCCTGGCCCAATCACGACAAGCTCTCGGCGGTGAACATCCGGCGGGCCGTGGAGGGCAGCCTCCGGCGGCTCGGGACCGACCACATCGACCTGTACCAGTTCCACCACGTCGACCGCGCCACTCCCTTCGAGGAGATCTGGCAGGCCGTCGACGTGCTCGTCCAGCAGGGGAAGATCCTTTACGCGGGGTCGTCCAACTTCCCCGGGTACAAGATCGCCCAGGCCAACGAGATCGCCGCGCGGCGCGGAAGCCTCGGGCTCGTGAGCGAGCAGTGTCTGTACAACCTCTTCGAGCGGCGGGCCGAGATGGAGGTCCTTCCGGCCGCGCGGGAGTACGGGCTCGGGGTCATCCCCTGGTCGCCGCTGCACGGCGGGCTGCTCGGCGGGGTCCTGAAGAAGGAGGCCGGGGGCGGGCGGCGCACGGAGGGGCGCGCGGCGGCCACGCTCGCCGACCCGGCCGCGCGGGCGCAGCTCCAGGCGTACGAGGACCTGCTCGACAAGCACGGGCTCGCCCCCGGGGAGACCGCCCTGGCGTGGCTGCTCACCCGGCCCGGTGTGACGGGGCCGATCGTGGGGCCCCGGACCCCGGAGCAGCTGGCCGGCGCGCTGCGGGCCCTGGAGGTCGAGCTGGGCGAGGAGCTGCTGGCCGCGCTCGACGAGATCTTCCCCGGTCCCGGACCTTCGCCGGAGGCCTTCGCCTGGTGACGGTCCGGCCGTCAGGGGGCGGGCGCGTACGGGCCGCCCAGCCCCCACGCCTGGTGCATGGCGTCCGCGAAGGCCGCCGCCAGCTTGTGTTCGCCGGTGGGGCCCGGGTGGGTGCCGTCGTAGGTGTCGGCGGAGAGGGCGTACGACTCCGGGACCGTCCCCAGGAGGAGCGGGGAGGCGGGTGAGTCCAGGTCGGCGACGGCCTTCGCGAGGAGGTCGTTGAAGCGGGCGCACTCGGCGGCGAAAGGGGCGTCGTAGGTGGCGCGGACGTTCGGGATGACCGGGAGGAGGACCGCCCGGACGCGCGGGTTCGCGGCGCGGGCGGCTCCGACGAAGGCCCGGACGTTCTCGTCCGTCTGGTCGCTGTTCGTGTAGAAGCCCAGGTCGATCAGGCCGAGGGAGACGAGGAGGACGTCCGCCCCGGTCGCCGCGACCGTCTCCCCGATCACCGGCGCCATGTGCAGCCAGCCCTCGCCCCAGCCGGCCAGGTGACGGCGGGCGGGGGCGGGGAAGTCCGGGGCGGCGTACGCCTCGGCGGCGTGGGGGCCCCCGGGGTCCTCCGGGTCGTACAGGCCCGTCCGGGGGCCCACGATCTCGTACCCGCCCGGGAGCACGGCCTCCAGGTGCTGCCACATCCGGTAGCGCCAGGTCCAGTCGCCGGCGCGTCCGATGGTCATGCTGTCGCCGACGAACAGAAAACGCATGGTCACATCATCGCGGATCGTGCGCCGGGGCTTGTTGTGATCCGGGGCACCCCCCCCGGGATCCGTCCGGGCGTCAGCGCAGGCGGCGGGCCCGCAGGACGACGTCGTCGGTGTGGTGGGCGCCCGCGCCGCCCTCCGGCACCACGCGGGGCCGCTCCTCGTCCACCTCGATCCGCCAGTCGTCGCCGAGGAGCGCGGCGACCATCGAGGGCCACACGTAGGCGGCGGGGTCGAAGGCGTCGTCCTGTCGTTCGGCGTGGTGCCCGTCCATGCCCGCGTGGTGGACGAGCAGGAGGACGCCGCCGGGCGCGACGGCGTCGAGCAGGGCGCGCTCGGCCGCCGAGTCCGGTGTGCGGAGCAGCGCCGGGTACTGCGCGGAGACCAGGTCGAAGGAGGCGGGCGGGAGCGCCGCCTCGACCAGTCCGGCGTGCACCCAGCGGACGTCGGCGCCGGCGTCCCGCGCGTGGGCGGCGGCCCGGGCGAGGGCCACCCCGGAGACCTCCAGGGCGGTGACGTCCCAGCCGGAGCGGGCGAGCCAGATGGCGTCCGCGCCCTCGCCGCAGCCGACGTCGAGCGCGCGGCCGGGGGAGAGGCCGGCGACCTCGGCGACGAGCGCCCCGTTGGGCCGCCCGCTCCAGAGCCGGTGGCGCTCGGAGTAGCGGGCGTCCCACGCGTCGCGCACGGCGGGGTCGCCGGCGTAGCCGTCGGTGGACGGCTCGGTGGAGGCGGGGAGGGCTTCTGCTGCGGTGTCGTCTGCCATGGGCCCACCGTCGCGCAGCGTTCGTGTGCCGGGCCAGTTCTGTTGCGGAAACGGCAAAGGGGCGGGGTCTGTTTCGCGGGGGGTCTCAGGCCGTGAGGAAGGTGTCCACCGCCTCCGTGAAGGCGTCCGGGGCGTCGTGCCACGGGAAGTGGCCCGCGCCGGCCAGGACGGCGAGCTCCGCCTTCGGGAACAGGGCCGCGTACGCGGCGGCCGTCGGCGGCGGGGTGTTCACGTCCCCCTGGCCCGCCACCACCAGGACCGGGCGGTCGAACTCCGCGAGCACCGCGCGCGTGGCGGGCGGGTCGTAGGCGCCCTCGCCGCCGTACGCCGCCGCGGCCCCGTCGTTGCGCCGCCGGTCGCCTGCGCCGTGCCGCTTCCGTGCCGCTTCGTCCCAGGTGCCGTGGAAGAACGGCGCGACCGCCCCGAACGCCTCCGCCGTACCGCGCCCCGCCGTGACCTCCTCAAGGGCCGCGTACGCCGGGCCGAACCACGGCTCCCCGCTCCGCAGCCGGGCCGTCGTCAGCCGCTCCTCCGGGGGCGTGTCGAGCCCCACCGCCGCCGTGCCCGGCGCGACGAGCACCAGACGGGCCACGCGGCCGGGGTGCCGGGTCACGTACAGCGCGGCCAGGTCGGCGCCCGCCGAGTGCCCGAGCAGGTCGACGGCGTCGAGGCCGAGGTGCGCCCGCAGCGCCTCCACGTCCTCCACCAGGCGGTCGCAGCGGTACGAGGCCGGGTCGGCCGGTACGGCGGACGCCCCCGTGCCCCGCGGGTCGAGGCGGACCAGGCGGCGGCGGGCCGCGAGGCCGCCGAGGCCGCCCAGGTGGGCGGAGTCCTGCATCGGGCCGCTGGGGAGGCAGAGCAGCGGGGCCCCGGGGCCGGACGCGGGGCCGGAGTCGTGGTACGCGAGTGCCGTGCCGTCGGGCGCGGTGAGGAAGGGCATGGGCGCGACCATGGCAGCGGATCCGATCATGGTCAACGGGTTACGGGCGCCCCGTGGCAGGCTTGGACGCATGCGATCTGCTCTGTGCGCCCTCGGTACGGCCGCGGCCCTGGTGCTGCTCCCGGCCGGTCATGCCCGCGCCGAAGGTCAGGAGCCCGACCGGGACTTCACGGTCCGGGACGCCCGGATCACCGAGTCCAGCGGCCTCGCCGCGAGCCGCGCCCATCCGGGGATCTACTGGACGCACAACGACCAGGACGCGCCCCTGATCTACGGCGTCGACTCCCGTACGGGGGAGACGGTCGCGACCCTGACCATGCAGGGGGTCGGCACCCCCCGGGACATGGAGGCGATCTCCGTCGGCCCCGACGGCGCCCTCTACGTCGGCGACGTCGGCGACAACCTCGACGGCTCCTGGGACCACGTCTGGATCTACCGCTTCCCCGAGCCGAAGGTCCTCGGGGACCAGAAGGTGGCGGCGGAGCAGTACGTCGTGAAGTACGCCGACGGCGCGCGCAACGCCGAGGCCCTGATGGTCCATCCGAAGACCGGCCGGGTGTACATCGCGAGCAAGAACGAGGACGGCGGCGGCCTGTACGCGGGGCCCGAACGCCTCTCCCGGTCCGGGACCAACGTCTTCCGGCGCGTGGCCGAGGTGCCGTGGGTGACCGACGGCGCCTTCTCGCCGGACGGCGAACGGCTCGTCCTGCGCGGCTACTTCGCCGCCCGGGAGTACGCCTGGAAGGACGGGCGGATCGAGGGGGAGGGGGTGTCCGTGGGGGTGCCCTTCCAGGGGCAGGCGGAGTCGGTGACGTACACGGCGGACGGCTCGGCCCTCATGTTCGGCTCGGAGGGGAAGGAGAGCCGGGTCCTGCGCGTGGACCCGCCGTCGGGCGGCGGCCGGGACGGGCAGGCCCCGGGCGGTGCCCCGGCCTCCCCCGGCGCCCCCTCCTCCGCGTCGCCGTCCGCGTCCGCCGCCCCGGGCCCCGGCGACCAGGGCGACGTGACCGTCGGCTTCCTCGTCCTCGCCGGCGCCACGCTCCTGGTGGTGGCGGGCAAGCGGCTCGTCAGGCGCCGCTGACCCTCTTCCTCCCCTCGTCCACCGTGACCGCCACCCGCGAGCTCTTCGGCGACCCGGGCGCGGGCGGCGGCTCCTGGGTCGAGCAGCACGCCGTCCTGATGGCCGTCGTCCGGCCGCTCGTCCTCGTGGCGCTCTTCCTGCCCCTCGCGGTCCGCCGCTACCAGGCCCTGAGCCGCTGACGTACACGGAGAAGGGCCCGGCACCGCGCGTGCGGTGCCGGGCCCTCTTCCCCGGGCAGAGGGGGTTACAGCTTCTCGATCACGTAGTCCACGCAGGCCGTCAGGGCCCGCACGTCCGCCGGGTCGACCGCCGGGAACATCGCGATGCGCAGCTGGTTGCGGCCCAGCTTGCGGTACGGCTCGGTGTCCACGATCCCGTTGGCGCGCAGCACCTTCGCGACCGCCGCCGCGTCGATCTCGTCCGCGAAGTCGATCGTGCCGATGACCTGCGAGCGCTTCGCCGCGTCCGCCACGAACGGGGAGGCGTACTTGGACTCCTCGGCCCACGTGTACAGCGCGTCCGACGACTCCTTCGTCCGGGCCACGGCCCAGTCCAGACCGCCCTGGCCGTTGATCCACTTCAGCTGCTCGTTCAGCAGGAAGAGGGTCGCGAGCGCCGGGGTGTTGTACGTCTGGTTCTTCAGCGAGTTGTCGATCGCGGTCGGCAGCGAGAAGAACTCGGGGACGTGCCGGCCGGAGGCGTGGATCCGCTGCGCGCGCTCCAGGGCGGCGGGCGAGAAGGCCGCCAGCCACAGGCCGCCGTCGGCCGCGAAGGACTTCTGCGGGGCGAAGTAGTAGACGTCCGTCTCGGCGATGTCGACGGGCAGGCCGCCCGCGCCGGAGGTCGCGTCCACCAGGACGAGCGCGCCCTCGTCGGCGCCCGCGACCCGCCTGATCGGGGCGGCGACACCGGTGGAGGTCTCGTTGTGGGTGTACGCGTAGACGTCGACGCCCGCCTCGGCCACCGGCTCCGGGTGCGTGCCCGGGTCGGAGGAGATCACGCTCGGGTCGGCCAGCCAGGGGGCCAGCTCGGCGGCCTTCGCGAACTTGGAGGAGAACTCGCCGAAGGTCAGGTGCTGGGACCTGTTCTCGATCAGTCCGTGGGTCGCGACGTCCCAGAAGGCGGTGGAGCCGCCGTTGCCCAGGACCACCTCGTAGCCCTCGGGCAGCGAGAAGAGGTCACGGATGCCGGTACGCACCTCGCCGACCAGGTTCTTGACCGGAGCCTGGCGGTGGGACGTACCGAGGAGGGAGGTGCCGGTGGCGGCCAGGGCGTCCAGCGCCTCCGTACGCACCTTGGAGGGGCCCGCGCCGAAACGGCCGTCGGCGGGCTTGATGTCAGCGGGAATCTGGATATCAGCCACGAGGCGGAGGGTATCGGGTCGCGGAGGCGCCGGTCGCCGGATGTCCGCCCGATGAGACGAGGGACGCGAGATCCTGGACTTGTGGGAACACACCAGGAACACGCGTCCGAACTCGCCGCCGCCCTGCGTTCGGCCGTCGCCGGGGAGGTCGACTTCTCCGCCGCCGCCAGGGCTCTGACCACCATGGACGCCTCCAACTACCGCCGCGTTCCGGCCGGTACGGTCGCCCCGCGCGACGCCGCCGACGTCGCGGCGGCCCTGGAGGCGTGCCGGGCGCACGGCGCGCCCGTGGTCGCCCGGGGCGGCGGGACGTCCATCGGCGGGCAGGCCACGGGCACGGGCGTCGTGCTCGACTTCACACGGCACATGGGCGGGATCGTCTCCCTGGACCCGGAGGAGCGGACGGCGGTGGTCCGGCCGGGGCTCGTCCTCGACCGGCTGCGGGCGGTGGCCCGCCCGTACGGGCTGACCTTCGGCCCCGATCCGTCCACGCACGGCCGCTGCACGCTCGGCGGGATGATCGGCAACAACGCGTGCGGGGCGCACTCGGTCGCGTGGGGCACCACGGCGGACAACGTGCGCTCGCTGGAAGTGGTGACCTACCGGGGCGCGGAGTTGACGCTCGGGCGGGACGGGCGGGGCGCGCCGCCCGGTCTGCGGGAGCTGGTGGGGGAGAACCTCGCCCTGCTGCGGACCGGCTACCCGGAGGGGCTGCCGCGCCGGATCTCCGGGTACGCCCTCGACGCGCTGCTCCCGGAGCGGGGCGTGGACGTGGTCCGCTCCTTCTGCGGCGGCGAGGGCACGCTCGGGGTGATCACGGAGGCGACGGTACGGCTCGTTCCGCTGCCCGCCGAACCCGTCCTGGTGGTGCTCGGGTACGCGGACGAGGGCGCGGCGGCGGACGCGGCGCCGGGGCTGCTCCCGTACGGGCCGCTGACGGTGGAGGGGATGGCCCTCGACCTCGTACCGGACGCCGTCGGGCTGCCCCGGGGCGGGGCGTGGCTGTTCGTGGAGGTGGACGGGCCGGACGCGGCGTGGCGGCTGGTCCGGGCGGCGGACGCGGTGGACGCGGCCGTCGTGCGGGACCCGGCCGGGCAGCGGGCGCTGTGGCGGATCCGGGAGGACGCGGCGGGGACGGCGACCCGGGCGCTCGACGGGGGCGAGGCGTGGCCGGGCTGGGAGGACTGCGCGGTGCCGCCGGCGCGCCTCGGCGCGTACCTCCGTGCATTCCGTTCCCTCCTGGCCGACTTCGGCCTCCGGGGGATCCCGTACGGGCACTTCGGGGACGGCTGCGTCCACGTCCGGATCGACTTCGACCTGTGGACGGAGGAGGGGGTACGGCACTTCCGCCGCTTCTCGGAGGCGGTGGCGGACCTGGTGGTCGCCCACGGCGGCTCGCTCTCCGGCGAGCACGGCGACGGGCGGGCACGGGCCGAACTGCTGCCGAGGATGTACGGGGCGGAGCTGGTCGGGCTCTTCGGCGCGGTCAAGGACGTGTGGGACCCGGACGGGGGCCTGAACCCGGGGATGCTGGTCCGGCCGGGGCGGTTGGACGAGGGGTTGCGGTTCGGCGGGCTTTCGGGGACGGACCTCACGCTCGTGGGAGTCGGGCGGGCGGCGGCCCGGTGCGTCGGGGTGGCCAAGTGCCGCGTGGAGGGCCCGAGTTCGGGTCCCGGCGTGATGTGTCCCTCGTACCGCGCGACCGGGGAGGAGCGGCACTCGACCCGGGGGCGGGCGCGGCTGCTGCACGAGATGGCGATCGGGGAGGTGATCACCGACGGCTGGCGCTCGGAGGAGGTCCGCGAGGCGCTGGACCTGTGCCTGTCCTGCAAGGGCTGCCGGAGCGACTGCCCGGTGGGGGTCGACGTGGCCGCGTACAAGGCGGAGTTCCTGGACCGGCACTACGCGGGCCCGCTCGGCCTCCTGCGCCGGCCGCGCTCGCACTGGACGATGGGGTGGCTGCCGCACTGGCTGGACGTGTTCGGGCGGGGCCTGAACGCGGGGATGCGGCTGCCGTTCGCGGCGCGGCTCGCGGGGGTGACGCCGGAGCGGACGCTGCCGAGGGTGGCGGAGGCGTCGTTCACGTCCTGGTTCGCGGAGCGCGCCTCGGACCGCCCGCCGGCCCTGACCCTCTGGCCCGACACCTTCACCGACCACCTGTCCCCGGAGGTCGGCCGGGCGGCGGTCCGGGTCCTGGAGGACGCGGGGCTGGGCGTGCGGCTGCCGGAGGGACGGGTGTGCTGCGGGCTCACGTACGTGTCGACGGGGCAGTTGGGGGCGGCGCGGAGGGTGATGCGGAGGACGCTGGACGTGCTGGACCCCTCGGGCTCCTCGGCTCCTTCGGGCTCCTCGACCCCCTCGGGCTCCTCGGCCCCCTCGGACGGGGGCCTCCCCGTGGTGGTCCTCGAACCCTCCTGCGCGGCGGCCCTCCGCACCGACCTGCCCGAGCTGCTGCCGGACGACCCCCGGGCCGCCCGTCTCGCCGCCTCCGTCCGCACCTTCGCCGAGGCCCTGGAGGAGCTGGCTCCCGACTGGGCCCCGCCGCGCCTCGACCGCCCGGTCACCGGCCAGACCCACTGCCACCAGCACGCCGTCCTGGGCGACGCCGCCGACCGGCGGCTGCGCGCCCGCGCGGGGCTCACCGGCGACCTGGCGGGCGGCTGCTGCGGCCTCGCGGGCAACTTCGGCTTCGAGCAGGGCCACTACGAGGTCTCGGTCGCCTGCGCGGAGGACCGGCTCCTGCCGGCCCTGCGGGACGCGCCCCCGGGGGCCGTGGTCCTGGCGGACGGCTTCTCGTGCCGTACGCAGATCGCCGACCTGACGGACGGACGGGGACGGCACCTGGCGGAGCTGCTCGCGGAGGGGCTGGAGGAGGAGGCGCGGTGAGGGGGTGAGCGGGGGTCCCGTACCGGAAGGTTCAGGAGGCCGTACCGGTCTCCGCGACGATCTCGCGGGCCAGCGCCGCCAGCGCCTCCGTCTCCGGGTGCGGGAAGGCGTCCCGCCAGGCCAGGACGACGGGGAGCGGGGGCGCGTCGGGGAGGGGGCGGTAGGCGACGCCCGGGTACGGGTGGAGGGCGGCCGTCGAGGCGGAGGAGACGCCGACGCCCCGGCCGGCGGCGATGGCGGTGAGCCAGTCGTCGGTGTTGGCGACGGTCAGGGTGGCCGCCGGGCGGGCGGCGGCGGGCCACAGGGCGAGGGTGGTCGCGCCGGAGACGGTGTTGAGGACGACCGTCTCGCCCGCCAGGTCGCCGAGCGCGAGCCGGGACCGGGCGGCGAGCGGGTGGTCGGAGGGCAGCGCGGCCACCCGGGGCTCGGTGGCGAGCTCCTCGGTGACCAGGCCGGGCGCCTCCACCGCGCCCCGGAGCAGGGCGGCGTCGACCTCGCCGCGGGCGAGCCCGGCGGTGCGGTCGTCGACGCGGAGGAGTTCGAGCGGGGTGCCGGGGTGCTCCCGCTGCCAGCGCCGGAGCAGGGGAGTGGTGTACGGGCCGAACGCCGACCAGGCGTGCCCGAGGCGCAGGGGGCGGCGGCGGAGCCCGGCCGGGTCGACGGCCGCGTCGAAGGCGGCGAGGGCGGCGGCGGCCCGGCCCCGGAAGGCGAGCCCCTCGGAGGTGAGGGCCAGGTGGTGGGTGGAGCGGTCGACCAGCCGGATGCCGAGGTGCTGCTCCAGGGCGGCGAGCGTGCGGGAGACGGCGGGCTGGGTGAGGTGGAGCCGGGCGGCCGCCCTGGTCAGGCTGGACTCCTCGGTGATGGCGAGGAAACAGCGGAGGTGGCGCAGCTCGATGCTCATGCGTCGGGAGCATAAACGCAGCGCAATCGGCATTTCCGCTGCCGCGCGGGGGGTCGTACGGTGAGGTGGTGCCGGGTGGGTGACCCGCCTGGCACACCTTCGTACGTGCCGTACGTCGTATCCCGTCTCGTGTGGAGGAGCAGCCGGTGGACAGTCCGGTCAAGGACGTGACCCCGGCCGCGACGGCGGCGGCCGCGGAGCCTCGGGGAGTTTCCGTACGGGAGGGATTTTCCGTACGGGACAAGGCGCCGGGCGGTCGGCTCGGGCCGGTCGCGCTGGTCGTGGCGAGCGGGCTCTCGGTGCAGTTCGGGTCCGCCGTCGCCGTCCTGCTCATGCCGCGCGCCGGCGCCCTCGGCGTCGTCACCCTGCGGCTGGTGCTCGCCGCGGTCGTGCTGCTCGTCGTCTGCCGGCCCCGGGTCCGGGGCTACGGCCGCGCGGACTGGGGGACGATCGTCGCCTTCGGTACGGCCATGGCGGGGATGAACGTCCTCATCTACCAGGCCGTCGACCGGATTCCGCTGGGCGCCGCCGTGACCCTGGAGGTCCTGGGCCCGCTGGTCCTCTCCGTGGTCGCCTCGCGCCGCTGGACGAACCTGCTGTGGGCCGGACTCGCGCTCGTCGGCGTCGTCCTCCTCGGCGGGGGCGGCTTCGACCGCCTGGACCCGCTGGGAGCGGCCTTCGCGCTCGGGGCGGGCGGCATGTGGGCCGCGTACATCGTCTTCGGCGCCCGCACCGGCCGCCGCTTCCCGCAGGCCGACGGGCTCGCGCTCGCGATGGCCTTCGGCGCGGTCCTCACCCTGCCGCTCGGCATCGCGGAGGCGGGCGGGCGGCTCCTCGTGCCGTCGACGGTCGCGCTGGGCCTCGCGGTCGCCCTGATGTCCTCGGTCCTCCCGTACACCCTGGAACTCCTCGCCCTGCGCCGGATGCCCGCGCCCACCTTCGCGATCCTGATGAGCCTGGAACCGGCCGTCGCGGCCCTGGCCGGCTTCCTCGTCCTCAGCCAGGCCCTGTCCGCCGCCGACGCCCTGGCCATCGCCCTCGTCATCGCGGCGAGCATCGGCGCGGTCCGCACGACCCGCCCGAAGGGGTAGGGGCCCGGTGGGGGAGGCGGACATGGGCAGTGAAGACGTGCGGGCCGGCGACGGCGTGTGGGACGACGACGAGGGCCGCGAGGTCCTCCGCCGCGCCGACCGGGCGACCCGCAGGGGCTGGACGGCGATCGCGGGCGTGACCGGTCTGCTCGGCTGCGCCCTGGTGACCTTTCTGGTGGTCGCCCTGCTCGCGGTGCTCGGGGGCGTGTACGTCGTGATGGTGGGGAACCGCTAGCGCGTACGGCACCGGCCGCCGCCCGCGCACAGGTCCTCGCGCGGGGTGCGGTCCTCCGGGGCGCCGGCGAGGGGGAAGCCCCGCACAGTGCTCGGCCGTGCAGGGCGTCCCCCGTCCGCGCGGGGCTACGCGCCCCGGTCGAGCTCTCCGGGTACGGGCCCGGGAGCCACGTCCACGGCGTGATCGGGGCAGGCGTACAGGATCACGTCGGGACCGCTCGCGCGGAGGTGGCAGCCGACTTCCACGGGCACGTTCGTCCGCCGTCCGCAGCGGCAGCACAGAGCACCGGAAGGATTCGGGACAGGCCTTGTCAGTCCGTCGCGGGTCATGCGGGCACCGCCGTCGCGGCGGCGGCGAGAGCCGCGAACTGATCACCGTCGTAGCCGTACGGCCCGTCCACACCGAGGGTGGCGAGGACGGCGGCCCGCCGCCGCTCGCAGATCACATCGAGTTCCCACGCGCTGCCGACACGGCAGTACGGGCGGGTGAGGGAGACGTCCTCGCCGCGGAGCGGGGCGTAGCGGTCCCGTACGTGCGCGGGAGTCGGTGTGGGCCACGGCTTCGACCACGGGTCGACGCGGACGGATTCCTCGGACCGGGCGGGGGCTTCGGTTCGGACGGATTCGGCCCGGCCGGCGAGGAAGGCGGCGGAGTGGCGTCCGGGCCGACGGGGGACGAGGAGGGAGAGCGCCCAGGAGAGGGCGCGGGCGATAGCATCGCGCATGGTCGTGCAGCTCCTAGCAAGCTGTTCGGCAAGCCCCGATGGACCGGGCCTAATCGGTCCGTCGGGGCGTTTTCATGAACGACGGTAGAGCAACTTGTATACCCTCGTCTACCTACGTAGAGGGAAGGAGGTGGGCGTGCCTGGTTGTCTACGCTGTCTCCATGAGTCCGAGCATCGACTACGAAGGCCCGACACCGCCCTATCAGCAGATCGCGGCGGAGATCGTCCGGGACATCGAGTCGGGCGCGCTCGCGGTCGATCGCCCCATCCCCTCGGAGTCGGCCCTCACCCGGAAGTGTGGCGTGGCCCGGGACACCGCACGCCGTGCGGTGCGCCACCTGCGTGACCTCGGGTACGTCTACACGGTGCCGCAGCGAGGCACGTACGTGCGGGACCGCAGCACTGGGGGCGGCGAGGGGCAGGACGACGCGTAACCCCGTTCGCGAGCCCCTTGGTGGGGCTGCGCGAACGGGGTGACGGCGGAGGAGCTGCCGCTACCGGTCACGAACGGCACCGGGGAGCCGGGCGCGCGTCAGCGAGGTCGGCGGCAGCAGCCACTCGCGGCCACCGCCCTCGGGGGCCACGAAGGCCATCCGCCGCTTCCGGCGCTCGCTCGGCCACTCGGCCGGGTCTTCCCAGTCGGGGATCACGTCGCGCAGGATGCCGACCCTCCCCGCTCCGTCCTGCACGCGCTCGCCGATGTCCTTCCGCGTGATCAACCGAGTGCCTCGGCGGACAGGGCGGGGCCGCCGCCGCCTTCTTCGCCGGCGTCCGGCTCGGGAAGGCGCAGCCCTCGGCTCTCCGCGATCCGCAGGACATCGGTGAGGCAGTCGGCGAGACGGATCCCGGCGTACCGCACGTTCGTGTACGTGGACAGGGAGTCGCCCAAGACCTCGTGGGCCTCCTTGAGCACCTCCTCGGCCAGGGCGAGCTGTGCGGCCTCCATCTCGTCGGCGAGGCGCGAGACGTACCCGCCCGCGCTGTCCGTGCTCAGCAGGCAGGACTTGCCGTCGCCGGTCGTCCACGGCAGTAACCGGGGCCTGTGCTCCGAGACGGCGTCGGCAAGGTCCTGCCGTCGCCGCCGGTCGCCGTCGATTCTCCGCATTGCTTCGGCTCCCTCTTCCCGTGGATGCGACAAGGGGGACGGTACGAGCGGACGGTCAGTCAAGCCATGTGCGCAGTGCGGTAGTTCGGTTACCGAGGGAAGGGAACCGCCACGCTCCGCAGTAGTTACCCGGTGATTCCGAGATGAGCGGCCATGCTGCGCATGTCCTCGGTCAGCGTCCGTTTCCGCGTCTTCAGGAGGTCTTCCATCACGTGCCGCGCCATCGGCTGGTGCGTCAGCCAGACGCCGGCGGCGGCGCGGAGGTGGGCGAGCTCGTCCATGGCGTCCTGGTGGGACCCGAGCAGGACGTGGGCGCGGGCGACGTCCAGCCGGTGCCGACCCCAGTTGTTCGTGCTCAACCGGCCGAAGTGTCCGACGGCCCTGGTGCTCAGGGGGCCGTCGTCCGCGCGCCGGAGGACACCCCGCCCGTCCCCCACGAGGGCGAGGTCCTCGACGGCCTTCGCCTCGGCCGTCACGGGGCCGAACGCGCTCCAGTGCGAGGGGAAGTCCGTGTGCTCGCGCTCCAGGGCGCCCCCGGCGGTGGCCGCCATGCGGCGGGCGTGCTGTGCGACGTCCGGCCGGTTGTTCCGCCGGGCGGCGGCCGCCACCCGGAGCCACAGCTCGCCCCACACGGCGAGCCGCGCGGGCGTCGCCTCGGACATGCGGGGTTCGATCTCCGCCGCCGTCCGCGCCGCGAGCCGCTCGCTCTCGTCGAACCGGTCCTGCCGGAGGAGCAGCCAGCACAGCCCTACGATCCCCGTCGCCGCCAACTGCGTCCGTCCGGCCTCGCGGGCGAGCCGGATGGCCTCCGCGAGTGCGTGGTACGCCATGTCGTACTGCCGGACCTGGGTGAGGTACTTGCCCGCGAGGAGCAGCGCGTGGCCGCGCGCGATCACGGCGTGCTCCCGCTCTTCGCCTTCGAGGGCCGACACGGCGGCCTCGGAACCGCGGAGCAGCGGGGGAAGCCGTTTCGCGACCGCGTCGTACCGGTCCGCCTGGTAGAGCGCGTGCCCGTCCTGTACGGCCCGGCGGACGGCGGCGGGGTCCCTCGCTCCGGCGGTCCCGGAGAGGGGCGTGGTGAGACCGACGGGAGGCATGAGGGCCCGCCGCAGTTCGGCCAGGTGGCGGCGGTTCTCCTCATCCCGAGCGCCGACGACGGACCTGGGGGCCTCACTGGAGAACAGGGCGGAGGTCGGGACCCCGAGGGCGCCGGCGAGGGCGGCGAGGGTGTCCATGCTGACGTGCCCGCCCTGCTCGACCTTGCGAACGGTGCTGAGCGAGAGCCGGGCCGCTTCGGCCAGCCCCTCTTGGCTCAGTCCTGCCGTTCGCCGGTACTTCCTGACGTTGTCTGCCAACCCTGCGGACATCGGCACTCACCTCACGCCAAGGGTATGCCCCGGCCCGGCCGGGCAACGTCGAACGAGAAGTGACCAGTTGTCGACCGGTACGACCCGCACGGCCGTACGTTTCCGGCGCTCAGTCGAACAGGTCCAGCAGGTCCGCCCGGGAGCCGTTGTCGGACGAGCGGGCCCGCATCGGGCGGGGGTCCGGGTAGGTGGCCGTCGCGGCCCTCGCGCGGACGGCTTCCGGACCGCCGCACGCGGCGACCGCGAAGTCGCCGAAGATACCGGCGAACGCGGCCGGGTCGCGGAACTCCACGCCGTACGCGCGCCCGTCGTGCAGCGGCACCCACACCACCCGGTCGGACCGCGTCCACTCCGCCACCGGCCGGTCGTCCGCCGTCGACCGGCCCTCCAGCCACAGCCGCGCCACGTGCAGCAGGTTCACCCGCTCCATCGGCAACCGCTCGCGCCGTACGCGCAGCTCGTGCGTCGTCAGGGTGACCAGGTGGTCCTTCCTCGGGTACCAGGCGACGCCGATCCCGAACGGCACCCACAGCAGGATCCCGATCATCGGCCAGACCAGGGCGTCGCCCCACGACCGGAACAGCCCGCCGTCCAGCAGACAGAGGGCCCCGAAGACCAGGGCCCACTTCGCCGTCATCCGCCAGAACCCGGTGCCCTGCCGGTACAGGACCCGTCGCTCCCCCGTCGTCGTCATGCCCGCACGTTATCCACCGCCCGGACGGGCGGAGCGGGCGGCCCGATTCCGTCGAACCCTGGCCGCCGGGCTGTTGAGCCGGCAGGGGCGGGGCAAGAGCATGGGGTGGTCACAGCCGCACGAGGGAGGGAAGCCGATCATGGCTCTGGAGATGCGCAACCGCTGCGAGCGCTGCGAGACGGTGGTCCTGCCGGCCGACGGACCCGCGCGGATCTGTTCGTACGAGTGCAGCTTCTGCGTGCCGTGCGCCGACGCCCTGGGGAGCATCTGCCCCAACTGCGGGGGCGAGCTCGTCCCGCGACCGCGGCGCTTCGCCGCTGGATAGGGGCGGGCGGGGAGCGGCGGAAAAGCCGTGGGACGGCGCGCATGCCGTCGGATTTCCCGGGCACACGAAGGGTGAGCGCGTGGGACCGCTCCAGAACGCCGGGCCCGTGGTTCCCCCCGTACCGCGGGCCCGGTGCATGCAGGACGCGCGGCCCGTACACCTGGCGGAGGTACGGGCCGCGCGCCGCTCTTCCGCGGCACGAATTCTGTAGGGGATCTGTCCGTCGGCCTCGGCGTACCGCGCGCGTGGCACCCCTCCCCTTCCCGGAGCGGTACGCCCGCCCCGGCGCCGACGCGGTCGCCCGGCACGCCGCCGAGCGTGCCCCTGCCGCCCGCCGCCGTCGCTGAACATCCGAAACCCGCCGGCGGGTTACTGGCTCTCCGGTGTCCGGGCCGGGATTACAGGACCTGGTCACGCCCGGCCCGTGGGGGACGGGCATCCGGTGTCCCCGACGGACCGCAAGGGGGGTTCCCCCCTTCGCAGCCGGGGGGTCGCTCCATGTCCCGGCGGAGCGGCCGACGGGCATGATCCATCCATGACTTTACGGCGAACAGGAATCCGGATTCTGGCAGGTGCGGCGGTCCTCGGCAGTGTGTCCACCCTGGTGGCTCCGGTCCCGGCGGCGGCCGGCTCCCACGATGAGCGAATGCAGGGCGGGGCCGTCGTCTCCGTCGAGCGAGCAGCCGACCTCACGGCGGAGGAAGTGGCCGGGGAACTCCAGGGCAAGATCGACTCGTCCCAGGTGCGTTACGGCGTGACCGCCTATCGGGTCACCTACCGCACCACCGACAGCGCGGGCGCCCCCACGACCGCGAGCCAGCTCGTCGTCCTGCCCAGAAACGGGGCGCGCCATCTGTCCACCGTCTCCTGGCTGCACGGCACCACCGTCCACCGCAAGGACGTCGCCTCGGAGAACCCGGAGTCGAATGACCGGCTCGTCGCGCTGCTGTTCGCCTCGACCGGGCGCGCCGTTTCGGCGCCCGACTACGTGGGCCTCGGCTCCGGCGAAGGCTTCCACCCGTACGGCGACCCTCGGGCCACCGTCGCGGCCTCAGTGGACGGTCTGCGCGCGGCCCGGACCTTCGCCCGCCGGAACGGCCGGGAACTGAAGCGGAAGGTTCAGGTCAGCGGGTTCTCGCAGGGCGGCCCCGCGACCATGCTGGTGGGCCGGGCGCTTCAGCAGGAGGGCGCCGACCGCTACTTCCGGCTGGGCGCACTCGCCCCGGTCGGCGGCCCCTACAACCTCTCGGCGTTCGAGGCCGCCGCGGCCGACGACAAGATCGCCAAATCCGGCATCTACCTCGCCTACTTCGCCACCGCCTGGAACAAGATGTACGGCCTCTACACGTCACCCGGCGATGCCTTCCGCTCCCCCTACGACAGCAAGGTGGAGGGTCTCTTCGACGGCCATCACACCGCCGGGCAGATCGTCAGCGAACTCCCGGCGACCTCCAAGGACCTGTTCACCGAGGACTTCCTGAACAAGATCCGCAAGCCCGACGGTGTCCTCAAGGACAAGCTGCGCCCGATGGACAACACATGCGACTGGCGGCCGAACGTACCGGTGGAGATCTTCCACGGCCGGGGCGACAAGGACGTCGACTTCAGCCACGCGGCTTACTGTGCGGACCAGCTGACGAGGAACGGCGCCGCACGCCGGCTGACCGACGTCGGCGATCACGACCACAACGGATCGGTGCGGCAGGCCCTGCCCCGGATCGTCAGGTTCTTCGACGAGTCGGCGAAGACCGACTGAAGCACGCCACCGGCGCCGGGTGGGAGCAGAGGATGCACGCGCAGCGGCACGCCCGCCCGACCCATGCCTTCGCCGTACGCCCGGCGCCAGTCACGCGGAGGACGCCGCGCTCCGGACCCCGGGGGTACGCGGGCCGGACCCCGTCACGGCCCCTGCGGCCAGGTCCGGCTGCAAGCGGACGAACGAGGTGCGCACCGACCGGCCCGGCTCCTGGATCCCCTGGTGGGTGGGGTGCTTGGGGCCGCCGTGGGCGAAGCGGCGCAGGACCCGCTCTGCCTCGGCGGTGCCCGGGTGGAGCGCGGTGGTGTACTTCACGATCTGGTCGTACTGCCGATGGACCGGATCGATGGTGCCCCGGCGCCGTTCGACCCCCGCCTTGATCACCACCAGCGACTCCGGCTCCTCCTGCTTGCCGCCCGGGGAGGCCCCGATCCACGGCTCGCCGTGCTTGACGATCGCGGCCCCGCCCGTGGCGCCCTCCCCCAGCGGCTGCTCCGGGTACAGCCCCAGCAGGTCGATCGCGTCCATCACCGGCCGGTGGGCGGTGTTGTTGCACTTCAGCTCCAGCGCCTTCGGCGGCGGCGACAGCATCCGCCGCAGTGCGCCGAGTACGACGACCGCAGCACGGTACGCGCCCGCGCCTTGTGGCGGGCCTCGTTCGCCGCGGCCTCCGCCTCCGGCGCCTTGAGCGTCTTCTCCCCGCCGACCACCGGGAAGACCACTCGCCGCACCGCGCCGGACGGCTCCGGCAAGACCGCCTCCGCGACCCGCAGCAGCACCGCCTCCTTGCCGCGGACCTTCTTCGGCTCCGCCCCCACTCCTGAGCGTCAGCCGTCGTGGCGGCTTCAACCGCTCCAGGTTCGCCGGGTGCTCCTTCGACGCACGGGCCCGTCAGGCGTCCACCAGCTTCTCCGACACGTTCGCGGACAGGTCCGCGGGCAGGTCCAGCCGCCGCCCCGCCCCAGCTTCTTCACCTCCGCAAGCAGGCCCTCCAGGCCCGCCGTGCCGGGGACCGTCCTCAGCTCCGTGAAGTGCGATCGCCCGCCCCCCGGCCACCGCGATGATGCCGGTGGGGACCGCCGGGTGGATCGTCGCCGTCGGGAACGGCGCAGACGCGATCGATGACCGGTCTGGCGCGGCCCCCCCTCTGGGCTCCCTCGCCCTCGTCGGCGCCGCCGCGCTCGCCTCGCTGGTGCGGCGGTCCCGGATGTGGGTCAGGCGGTCGGTTCAAGCTCTCACCAAAACTAAAGCAAGCACGCTTGCTTGTTTCTCTCCCCACTGCCATGCTCCTCCGCGAAGGCCCGTGCCCGTGCCCGTGGTCGCATCCGCGACCGCGACCGCGACCGTGACCGCGACCGCCCGTCCCCGAGGGGAGCGCACCGTGTCCGACCCCGTCGTCCTCCTTGACGACCTGCGCGACGAGAGTGACGAACTCGACCGTCTCGTGAGCGAGTTGAGGGAGGAGGAGTGGAAGGCGTCCACCCCCGCGCCCGGCTGGACGATCGCCCACCAGATCGCCCACCTCGCCTGGACCGACCGGGCCGCCCTCCTCGCCGCCACCGACGCCGACGCCTTCGCCGCCGAGACCGAGAAGGCCCTCGCTGCCCCCGACCGCTTCGTGGACGAGGGCGCCGAGGAGGGGGCCGCGCTCCCGCCCGCCGTCCTGCTCGACCGCTGGCGCGCCGACCGCGCCCGGCTCCAGGAGGCCCTGCGCGCCGCCCCGCCCGGCGCCCGATTCCCCTGGTACGGGCCGCCGATGAGCGCCTCCGCGCTGGCCACCGCCCGGCTGATGGAGACCTGGGCCCACGGCCAGGACGTCGCCGACGCCCTCGGGGTCGTCCGCGCGCCGACCGCCCGCCTCCGGCACGTCGCCTGGATCGGCCACCGCGCCCGCGACTACGCCTACCTCGTCCGGGGCGAGCAGCCCCCCGCCGAGCCCTTCCGGGTGGAACTCGTATCGCCCGGCGGGGAGTCGTGGACGTACGGGCCCGAGGGCGCCGCCCAGAAGGTCACCGGACCCGCCCTCGACTTCTGTCTCCTCGTCACCCAGCGCGTCCACCGCGACGACACCGCCCTCGTCGCCCACGGCCCCGACGCCGCGCACTGGCTTACCCTCGCCCAGGCCTTCGCCGGTCCGGCCGGAGCGGGGCGCCCGGCCCGTATGCCTTCCGAGGAGGCCTGATGGTCCTCCGCATCGGCAACGCCTCCGGCTTCTACGGCGACCGCTTCGACGCCGTCCGCGAGATGCTCACCGGCGGCGACCCCGGCAACGGCAACGGCAACGGCAGCAGCAACGGCTCCGGCAACAGGCTGCACGTTCTCACCGGTGACTACCTCGCCGAGCTGACCATGCTCATTCTCGGCCGCGACCTCCTCAAGGACCCGTCCACCGGGTACGCCAAGACCTTCCTGCGCCAGATGGAGGAGGGCCTCGGCCTCGCCCACGAGCGCGGGACCCGGATCGTCACCAACGCCGGCGGCCTCAACCCCGCCGCCCTCGCCGACGCCCTGCGCGCCCTCGCCGGCAAGCTCGGCCTGCCCGTGCGGGTCGCCCACGTCGAGGGCGACCGGCTGCCCGCCCGGGACGGGGCCCTCGCCGCCAACGCCTACCTCGGCGGCGCCGGCATCGCCGCCTGCCTCGCCGCCGGCGCCGACGTCGTCGTCACCGGCCGCGTCACCGACGCCGCCCTCGTCACCGGGCCCGCGCAGTGGTACTTCGGCTGGGGCCCGGAGGAGTACGACCGGCTCGCGGGCGCGGTCGTCGCCGGGCACGTCCTGGAGTGCGGCACCCAGGCCACCGGCGGCAACTACGCCTTCTTCCGCGACCACGACCCCGCCCTCCTGCGCCGCCCCGGCTTCCCCCTCGCCGAACTCCACGACGACGGCTCCTGCGTGATCACCAAGCACCCCGGCACCGGCGGCCTGGTCGACGTCGGCACGGTCACGGCCCAGCTCCTCTACGAGACGGCGGGCGCCCGCTACGCCGGACCCGACGTGACCGCGCGGCTCGACACCGTACGGCTCACGCAGGAGGCCCCCGACCGGGTCGGGATCGAGGGCGTCCGGGGCGAGGCCCCGCCGCCCACCCTCAAGGCCGGGCTCAGCCGCCTCGGCGGCTTCCGCAACGAGGTCGTCTTCGTCCTCACCGGCCTCGACGTCGAGGCCAAGGCCGCGCTCGTCCGGGACCAGATCGAGGACGCCTTCGTGCGGGGCGGGTCCCGTCCGGCGGAAGTGCGGTGGGACCTCGTCCGCACCGACCGGGCCGACGCCGGCACCGAGGAGACCGCGAGCGCCCTGCTGCGGCTCGTCGTCCGCGACCCCGGCCCCGACGCCGTCGGCCGCACCCTCACGGGCGCCGCCGTCGAACTGGCCCTCGCCAGCTACCCCGGCTTCCACGTCACCGCCCCGCCCGCCAAGGGTTCCCCCTACGGGGTCTTCGAGACGGTGCACGTGGACGCCGCCGAGGTCCCGCACACGGCCGTGCTCCCCGACGGGACCCGCCAGGGGATTCCCGTACCGCCCCGCACCCGCGTCCTCGAACCCGTACCCGAGCCGGAGCTTCCCGAGCCGCCCGCCGACGGGCCCGTCCGCCGCGTCCCCCTCGGCCGGATCGCCGGGGCCCGCAGCGGCGACAAGGGCGGCGACGCCAACGTGGGCGTGTGGGTGCGCACGGACGAGGAGTGGCGCTGGCTGGTCCACGCGCTCACCGTCGAGCGGTTCCGGGCGCTGCTGCCCGAGACGGCGGACCTGCCCGTCGTCCGGCACGTGCTGCCGAACCTGCGGGCCCTCAACTTCACCGTCGCCGGGATCCTCGGCGAGGGCGTCGCCTCCCAGGCCCGCTTCGACCCCCAGGCCAAGGCCCTCGGCGAGTGGCTGCGCTCGCGCGAGATCGACGTACCGGAGGGGCTGCTGTGACCGTCGTAACGAAAGCCTCCCGAGAGGAATCCCCGTGACCGTCCTCGCCTCCGCCCTCGACACCGGCGGACCCGACTACGCCGACGCCCGCGCCGCCATGCTCGACAAGCTCGCCGCCCTCGACGCCGAGCACGCCAAGGCCCTCGCGGGCGGCGGCGAGAAGTACACGGCCCGGCACCGGAAGCGCGGCAAGATGCTCGCCCGGGAGCGCATCGAGCTGCTGATCGACCCCGACAGCCCCTTCCTGGAACTGTCGCCGCTCGCCGCCTGGGGCAGCGACCACACCGTGGGGGCCTCCCTGGTCACCGGCATCGGGGTCGTCGAGGGCGTCGAGTGCCTGATCACCGCCAACGACCCGACCGTGCGCGGCGGCGCCTCCAACCCCTGGACCCTGAAGAAGGCCCTGCGCGCCAACGAGATCGCGTACGCCAACCGCCTCCCCGTCGTCTCGCTCGTGGAGTCCGGCGGCGCCGACCTGCCCTCCCAGAAGGAGATCTTCATCCCGGGCGGGGCGCTCTTCCGCGACCTCACCCGCCTCTCCGCCGCCGGCATCCCGACGATCGCGGTCGTCTTCGGCAACTCGACGGCCGGCGGCGCGTACGTCCCCGGCATGTCCGACCACGCCGTGATGATCAAGGAGCGGTCGAAGGTCTTCCTCGGCGGGCCGCCCCTCGTGAAGATGGCGACGGGGGAGGAGAGCGACGACGAGTCCCTGGGCGGCGCCGAGATGCACGCCCGGACCTCCGGCCTCGCCGACCACTACGCCGTGGACGAGGCCGACGCGCTCCGGCAGGCCCGCCGGATCGTCGCCCGCCTCAACCACCGCAAGGCGCACCCCGATCCGGCGTCCGCGGAGCCGCCGAAGTACGACCAGGACGAACTGCTCGGGATCGTCCCCGGCGACCTCAAGACCCCGTTCGACCCGCGCGAGGTCGTCGCCCGGATCGTGGACGGCTCGGACTTCGACGAGTTCAAGCCGCTGTACGGGCCGAGCCTGGTCACCGGCTGGGCGTCCCTGCACGGCTACCCGGTCGGCATCCTGGCCAACGCGCAGGGCGTCCTCTTCGGGCCCGAGTCGCAGAAGGCCGCGCAGTTCATCCAGCTCGCCAACCAGCGGGACGTTCCGCTGGTCTTCCTGCACAACACCACCGGCTACATGGTCGGCAAGGAGTACGAGCAGAGCGGCATCATCAAGCACGGCGCGATGATGATCAACGCCGTCTCGAACTCGAAGGTCCCGCACCTGTCGGTGCTCATGGGCGCGAGCTACGGCGCCGGGCACTACGGCATGTGCGGCCGGGCCTACGACCCCCGGTTCCTCTTCGCCTGGCCCAGCGCCAAGTCCGCCGTCATGGGCCCGCAGCAGCTCGCGGGCGTCCTGTCGATCGTGGCGCGGGCGTCGGCGGCGGCGAAGGGGCAGCCCTACGACGACGAGGCCGACGCCGGTCTGCGGGCGCTCGTCGAGGCGCAGATCGAGTCCGAGTCGCTGCCGATGTTCCTCTCCGGACGGCTCTACGACGACGGGGTCATCGACCCCCGCGACACCCGCACGGTCCTCGGGCTGTGCCTCTCCGCGATCCACACGGCACCGGTCGAGGGCGCGCGCGGCGGCTTCGGCGTCTTCCGAATGTGAGGCGAGTCATGATCTCCAGGCTGTTGGTCGCGAACCGGGGCGAGATCGCCTGTCGCGCCTTCCGCACCTGCCGCGACCTGGGCGTCTCCACCGTCGCCGTGTACTCCGACGCGGACGCCGGCGCCCTGCACGTACGGGAGGCCGACGCGGCGGTACGGCTGCCGGGGGCCGCGCCCTCGGAGACGTACCTGCGCGGCGACCTGATCGTGGAGGCGGCCCTCGCGGCGGGCGCGGACGCCGTCCACCCCGGCTACGGCTTCCTCTCCGAGAACGCCGACTTCGCCCGTACGGTGACCGACGCCGGGCTCGTCTGGATCGGCCCGCCCCCGGCCGCGATCGAGGCCATGGCCTCGAAGACCCGCGCCAAGGAACTCCTGGGCATCGCGCCCCTGGACCCGGCCCGGCTCATGGAGGCCGACCTGCCGGTCCTGGTGAAGGCGGCGGCGGGCGGCGGCGGCCGCGGCATGCGGATCGTACGGGAACTGCCCGATCTGGCAGGTGAGTTGGAGTCCGCGTCGGCGGAGGCGGCGGGCGCTTTCGGGGACGGCGAGGTCTTCGTCGAGCCGTACGTGGAGGACGGGCGCCACGTCGAGGTGCAGCTGCTCTGCGACGCCCACGGCACGGTCTGGGCGCTCGGCACCCGCGACTGCTCCCTCCAGCGCCGCCACCAGAAGGTGATCGAGGAGGCCCCGGCCCCCGGCCTGCCCGCCGCCCTGGAGGCCTCCCTCCTCGACACGGCCGTCCGCGCCGCCAAGGCCGTCGGCTACGTCGGCGCGGGCACGGTCGAGTTCCTGGTCGCGGACGGCCGGGCGCACTTCCTGGAGATGAACACCCGCCTCCAGGTCGAGCACCCGGTGACGGAGGAGGTGTACGGGGTGGACCTCGTCGCCCTCCAGCTCGCCGTCGCCGAGGGCGCGAAGCTGCCGCCGGAGACCCCGGCCCCGCGCGGCCACGCGATCGAGGCCCGGCTGTACGCGGAGGACCCGGCCCGGGGCTGGGCCCCGCAGACGGGCGCCCTGCGCCTCTTCGACGTGCCGGGAGGGGTCCGGCTCGACACCGGGTACGCCTCCGGGGACGCGATCGGCGTCCACTACGACCCGATGATCGCCAAGCTCACCGCCCACGCCCCCACCCGCGCCGAGGCCGTCCGCAAGCTCGCCCGCGCCCTGGAACGGGCCCGGATCCACGGCCCGGTCACCAACCGGGACCTGCTCGTCGCGTCCCTCCGCCACCCCGAGTACGCGACGGCGGACCGCCTCGGCACCGGCTTCTACGACCGGAACCTGCCCGCGCTCACCACCGCCCCGGAGGGCGGGGAGCTCGCGGCCGTCGCCGCCGCCCTCGCCGCCGCCTCCACCCGCCGGGGCCGCTTCGGCGGCGGCTGGCGCAACCTGCGCTCGCAGGACGAGACGCGGACGTACGGAGGGGCGTACGGGGGAGCGGGCGGAGGGGCGGACGGGGACCACGAGGTCCGCTACCGGCCGACGCGGGACGGCGGCTACGAGGTCACCGCACCGGAAGGGGTACGGGTCGTGGCGGCGGCCCCGGACCGGGTGAGCCTCGAAACGGCCGGGGTCGTGCGCCACTTCGACGTGACGGCCTACGAGGACGGCACGGTCCACGTGGGAGGCCACCGCCTCACCGCCCGCCCCCGCTTCACCGACCCGCGCGAGCAGACCGCGCCCGGCTCCCTGCTCGCCCCCATGCCCGGCACCGTCGTCCGGGTCGCGGACGGCCTCACCGTCGGCGACGCGGTCACCGCCGGGCAGCCGCTCCTCTGGCTGGAGGCCATGAAGATGGAGCACCGCGTCACCGCTCCCGCCTCCGGCACGCTCACCGCGCTCCACGCCGCCCCCGGCCGCCAGGTCGAGGTCGGCGCCCTGCTCGCCGTCGTACAGACCGAAGAACGGCCCGAAGCGCAGTCCTGAGAACGGCCCGTCGTACCGCCCGATGCACAGGAGGACCCGTCCGCATGAGCACCATGATCGAGACCGAAGAACTCACCGCCCTCCGCGCCGCCGTCTCCGCGCTCGGCCGGCGCCACGGCCCCGGCTTCGACCGGGCCGAGCTGTGGGCCGAGGCCGGGAAACTGGGCTACCTGGGCGTGAACCTGCCCGAGGAGTACGGCGGCGGGGGCGGCGGCATGGCCGAGCTGTCGATCGTCCTGGAGGAGGCGGGCGCGGCCGGCGCGCCGCTCCTGATGATGGTGGTGTCGCCCGCGATCTGCGGCACGGTCATCGCCCGGTTCGGCACGGAGGAACAGAAGCGGGCCTGGCTGCCGGGGCTCGCGGACGGCACGAAGACGATGGCGTTCGGGATCACGGAGCCCGACGCCGGCTCGAACTCGCACCGCATCACGACCACGGCGACCCGCACCGAGGAGGGCTGGGTCCTCAACGGCCGGAAGGTCTTCGTCTCGGGCGTGGACATCGCGGACGCGACCCTGATCGTGGGCCGCACGTCGGACGCGCGGACGGGCAGGCTGAAGCCCTGTCTGTTCATCGTGCCGCGCGACGCCCCCGGCTTCGGGCGCCGCCACATCGAGATGGAACTCGACGCGGACGAGAAGCAGTTCGAGCTGACCCTGGACGACGTGCACCTGCCCGAGGACGCGCTCGTGGGCGACGAGGACGCGGGACTCCTCCAGCTCTTCGCGGGGCTCAACCCGGAGCGGATCATGACGGCCGCGTTCGCGATCGGCATGGGCCGGTACGCGCTCGCGCAGGCCGTGACGTACGCGAAGGAGCGCCAGGTCTGGAAGGCCCCGATCGGCGCCCACCAGGCCGTCGCCCACCCGCTGGCCCAGGCGCACATCGAACTGGAGCTGGCCCGCCTGATGATGGCGAAGGCGGCGCGGCTCTACGACGCGGGCGACGACTTCGGCGCGGGCGAGGCCGCCAACATGGCCAAGTACGCGGCGGCCGAGGCCTGCGTGAAGGCCGTCGACCAGGCCGTCCACACCCTCGGCGGCAACGGCCTCACCAAGGAGTTCGGCCTCGCCCGCCTGATCACGGCGGCCCGCGTGGCCCGGATCGCCCCCGTCAGCCGCGAGATGATCCTCAACTACGTGTCCCATCAGACGCTGGGGCTGCCGAAGTCGTACTGACGTTCCCGGAAGGGGCCCATCGGGTCCGGTTTTTGAAAGAAGAAGGTGCAGGCGTGAATGACCTGTGTACGATCTCGTCACTTCGCACACAGGTCGTTCACGCCTGTGTTCCATGCCCGCCGGGGAGACGTACGTGTACACACCGCCGCAGCCCTATCCGTATGCCCCTCCGCCTCCGCCCCGGCCCCTCCGCCGCTGGTGGCAGCACCCCGCCCTGATCATCACGCTGCTGGTGATCTTCCCGCCGGCCGGTATCGCCCTGGTCTGGACGAGCCTCTGGAAGAAGTCGCAGAAGATCGTGGCGACCGTCCTCTCGGCCCTGTGGTTCCTGCTGCCGTTCCTCACCGCGGACCCGCCGAAGGACGACGCGAAGGCGGACCGGCCCGCGGCCGGCGCGTCCCCGAGCCCCACCCCGACCCCGACGCCGACCCCGACTCCCACCCCGTCGGAGACGGAGGAGGTCCCGGTGATGCCCTCGCTCGTCGGCGGCGCCTACGCCTCCGCCGAGCCGATCGTCACCGCCAACCTGGGCCGGGCCTACGCCGCCTACAAGGACGTGGACCTCCCCGCCGAGTACGGCACGTGGCTGGTCTGCTTCCAGCGCCCGGACGCCGGCGCGCCGGTCACGTCCGCGGTGCCGGTGGTGTACCTGACGGAGCCCGGCGTCCCGTGCCCGGCGTCGCCGAACACGGTCCTCCACAAGCCGACCCCGAAGCCGACCCCGCCCCCGTCCCCGAAGCCCCGGCCGACCACCCAGCCGCCGACGGCGGCCCCCGAACCGGAACCGGAGCCGGAGCCCGAGCCCACGCAGGAAGCCGCCGAAGAGGACGTCTACTACCGCAACTGCACGGCCGTCCGCGCGGCCGGAGCCGCACCCATCCACCGGGGTGACCCCGGCTACGCCCGCCACCTGGACCGCGACGGCGACGGCGTGGGCTGCGAGAACTGACGGCCGGTCGGCTCGGAGAAGGTCCTGCGGGAAGAACACGGTGGCCTCCCCGCCACCCGCGCCGGCGCGGCCGTTACCACCGTCCACCCGCTCGCCACCCCCGAGGAGTTCGCCAAGCAGCTGCGCGACTCCTCCGCCCGCTGGATCGTCACCGTCTCGCCCCTGCTCCCCGCCGCCCGCGCCGCCGCCGAACTCGCGGGCAGCATCGAGGAGATCCTCCTCTGCGACCAGCCGCCGGCGGAGGAGACCGTCCGCTCGCTCCAGGCCTTCCTCGGCTCCACCGGACCCGTCCCCGAGATCGAGGTCGATCCGGACGAGGACGTCGCCGCCCTCCCGTATTCGTCCGGCACGACCGGGGTACCCAAGGGGGTGATGCTCACGCACACCTCCATGGCCACCAACCTGGCCCAGCTGGAGCCGTTCGTCCCCATGGGCCCGGGCGACCGCATCCTCGCCGTCCTGCCCTTCTTCCATGACGCTGGATCTAAAGGGGAGCGACATGGTTTGACTGCTTGAACTGCGGAAACGCCATGGCCCCGCCTCCTGGCCAGGGATGCTGAGCCGTCTCGCGCTCACAGCGGCATCCCGGACATGTGCGAGAGCCGAAGCAACTCGGGGTTGCTTCGGCGATGCAGCGAGGCGAGGACCCGGAAGACCTCGCGGGCCGTCGGATGGATACGGGCCATCTGCGGCGCCGCCTCCCACGCCGCGGACAGGTTCGCGAGGGCGGCCTCGCGGTCTCCGACGTCGAGGTGCGCGCGGGCGACGTTCAAGCGCGACGGAGCCACCCGGGTGGCCGGCAGGCCGTCGAGGACCGTGTCGAGGTTCTCCGCGACGGCGAGGGCCTCCCGGGGGCGGCCGAGATCGAGCCGGGTTGCGAGGACGTGCGTAGCGGTGTTCTGCGGTCCGAAGATCATCGAATGCCGGTTCGCGTCGCCACCGCTGAACCACTCGTCGGCCACCCGCTCGGCGGAGGCGATGTGCCGTTCGGCCTCGCGGGCCCCCTCGGTCTTGTCCTCCAGGCGGCCGGCCAGCGTCATCCCCCGCAGGTTCAGTACCCCCACCGCGAACGCGCGGTCCTGCCCGGACAGGGCCTCTTCCGCCCGCGCGATGGCCCGGTCCACGACCACAAGACCGCCTTCGGCGTCGCCGCCGTTGAGGTAGGCGCCGGCACGGTCCCGTGCGGCGATAGCCTCCCCGAGTGGGTTGGCGCGCTGTTCGACGGCCCACCGCTGCCGGGTCACCGCCAGCTCGGCCATGTCCATCCAGCGGTGCCGGGCGGCGAGCCAGTAGACGGAGCTGTAGACCTCCGCCAGGAGCATCCATGCCTCGGTCGTGTTCTCCGCGTGCGCGTACGTTGTAGCGCTGCGCAGCAGGCCCGGCAGCCGGGCGAGAACGTGGTGCACCCGGGCCTCGTCGCGGGCCTCCCGTACTGATTCCACGGCGGCCAGGACGGCGCCTTCCTCGGCCTGGATGCGGCCCGGCAGGTCGTAGTCCCGAACGGCGGACCGTAGGTCGGTCAGCCGTTCCTCGTCGTCCTCGGCGATCCGGGCCTTGCCCAGGACTTCCGCCATGGACAGACCGAGGGACTTGCCGATCGTCGCGGCGACCGTGGGCGTGAGCGTCCGGTCTCCCACCTCGATCTTCGACAACAGCGACACGGACACGTTGGCCATCCGCGCGAGCTGCGCCTGGGAGAGGCCGCGCTCCTTCCGGATCAGGGCGAGGTTCGCCCCCGGTGCGACTTCGCTGGTTGCGCTCATGCAGTCCGTCCTACCCCGTCGAGGTCAGGTCACGGGCCATGCTCACAGGCCCCGCCTGGCTGTGCGCCCCGGTGTGCAAACCGTGTGCAAGTTCTCGCACACACACAGTTGTTAACTGGTTACAACAGCCGGAGCAAGTCCGAGCAGGAGGAACCGTGGTGTTCGCGTTGCCGCCCGTCCCTGTCACCCCTGTACCCGACCCGAGCCTCGCCGCCACCCCGAACCCCACGCGGGCCGACCCGCCCGCCCCCGTCACGGCGGCCGAGGGCGAAAGCGACCTCAGCGACGGACAGCCGGCATGAGGTACCGGGAGGGCGACTGCGTGGTCGACGGCACGCGCGCACTGGTGGGCCAGGTGCACGCCGTCGACGGCGCCCTCCTCACCCTCACGCGTCCAGGAGGATACGAGTGGACCGCCACCGCGAGGGACTGCTGGACGGCGAGCCCGCAGGAGCGCGAGAGCCTTACGCCGCGTGGAGCCGCGCGGGTCATCAGCACCGTGCCGGTCCCCTCGTCGCCCGCGCCGCGACCTTCCTGACCGCAGCGGCCGTGGGCGGATTCTTCGCGGCCCTGTGGCTCCGCATCCCCTAGGCAGCCGCCTCGCCGACGCGGAACCCCGTCTGCTCGGCGGGGCGGCGATCCACCCCCCGCTCCCCTGACCGAGCGCCACGGGAGCGGGGCTCTGCAAGTGCAGCACGTCCAGGCACCACCGAGTGAAGGGCACGCACATGATCAGTACGGACCGCTGGGTCACCGTCCAGGGCGGCGAGGACCAGGGCAACAAGGACATCGAGTCGGGCGACGGCGGCGGCTCGAACCCGACCCACGGCTGCGGCGACAACTGACCCTGGAGAACGGCGAGTCGCGGGCCCCGCTCTGGCAGGATCGGAGCGGGGTTCCGCACGCGAGGAGAGGCGCCATGGCACGCGAAATCAGCGGTACAGGCAGGGTGACGGTGTTTCCCCTGCTCCATCTGTGGCCGGACATCTACGGTGTCGCGGCGTACGCGACCACCGGACGTTTCGGCGTGACTGCCGCCGTGGGATACATTCCGATTCCCGAAGTCCCCGACATGAGCCTCCTCGACGTCGGCGCACGGCACAGTAGTGCCAGCGCGGACCGGGCGGCCCACGCCGAATGGGTCCTGTGCACTGCCTGGAGCGCTCGCACCGTCGCAAAACCGGGATCGTGGGACCTTCCGTCGGCCGAATGGTCCCTTGAATGGGACGCGCGTGCCGAACCGAAGGGGAACGGAGGCAACATGTACGGACACGGCGAGCTGTATGTCGGCCGCTTCGCCCTCACCGACGAGGTACTGATGAAGCAGGCCAGGGAGTTGCTTCCCCAGCTCGCGCGACGGTAGTCCTCTCGGGCGCGCCGAAATCGCCCCTCCGACGCCCGCGTGGTGCGGGACGGACGCACGCGGACCTCCGGTCCGCCTTCTCCCAGGGACAAGGATTCATTCTGTTACGGCCCCGCGCTTCGGTGCGGGGCCGTACCGGTTTCCTCGTGAACCCCGCACGGCACCGCCCCAAAACCATGCATGCGTGCTTGATTGTTCTACGGGGTACTGACAGGGTCTCCCCAAGTCGCCGCCCCACCCGCGATCCTGGCGCTCACCTTCCACCTCTCCAGGGGGTCACACATGGTGTTCCACAGCGCGTACGAGGACGTTCCGGCCGTCTCGCTCCCCATCCACGACGCGGTCCTCGGCCGCGCCGCCGAGTACGGCGACACCCCGGCCCTCGTCGACGGCTCCGGCGCGGAGGGTGCGCTCACCCTCACGTACGCCCAGGTCGACGCCTTCCACCGGCTCGTCGCCGCCGGGCTCGCCGGGGCCGGTGTCCGCAAGGGCGACGTGCTCGCCCTGCACAGCCCCAACACCGTGCTCTTCCCCGTCGCCTTCTACGCCGCCACCCGCGCCGGCGCGGCCGTCACCACCGTCCACCCGCTCGCCACCCCCGAGGAGTTCGCCAAGCAGCTCCGCGACTCCTCCGCCCGCTGGATCGTCACCGTCTCGCCCCTGCTGCCCGCCGCCCGCGCGGCGGCCGAACTCGCGGGCGGGATCGAGGAGATTTTCCTCTGCGACCAGCCCCCGGCGGGGGAGACCGTCCGCTCGCTCCAGGCCTTCCTCGGCTCCACCGGGCCCGTCCCCGAGATCGAGGTCGATCCGGACGAGGACGTCGCCGCCCTGCCGTATTCGTCCGGCACCACCGGGGTACCCAAGGGCGTGATGCTCACGCACACCTCGATCGCGACGAACCTGGCCCAGCTGGAGCCGTTCATCCCCATGGGCCCGGGCGACCGCATCCTCGCCGTCCTGCCCTTCTTCCACATCTACGGGCTCACCGCCCTCATGAACGCCCCCCTCCGCCAGGGCGCCACCGTCGTCGTCCAGCCCCGCTTCGAGCTCGACGCCTTCCTGAGCGCCGTCCAGGAGCACCGCATCAACGGCCTGTACGTCGCCCCGCCGATCGTCCTCGCCCTCGCCAAGCACCCGGCCGTCGCGAACTACGACCTGTCCTCCCTGGAGTACGTCGTCAGCGCCGCCGCCCCCCTCGACGCCGCCCTCGCCGAGGCCTGCTCGAAGCGGCTCGGGCTCCCGCCGGTCCGGCAGGCGTACGGCATGACCGAGCTGTCCCCGGGCACCCACGTCGTCCCCCTCGACGCCGAGACGCCCCCGCCCGGCACCGTCGGCAGGCTCCTGCCCTCCACCGAGATGCGGATCCTCTCCCTGGACGACCCCGCGAAGGACGCCGCGCCCGGCGAGGAGGGCGAGATCGCCATCCGGGGACCCCAGGTCATGAAGGGCTACCTGGGCCGCCCCGACGCCACCGCCGCCATGATCGACGCCGAGGGCTGGGTCCACACCGGGGACGTCGGGCGCGTCGACGGCGACGGCTGGCTCTTCGTGGTCGACCGCGTCAAGGAGCTCATCAAGTACAAGGGCTTCCAGGTCGCCCCCGCCGAGCTGGAGGCGCTGCTCCTCACCCACGAGGGCATCGCCGACGCCGCCGTCATCGGCGTCACCGGCGACGACGGCACCGAGATCCCCAAGGCCTTCGTCGTCCGCCAGCCCTCCGCGCCCGGCCTCACCGCCGAGGAGGTCGTCGCGCACGTCGCCGCGCGCGTCTCCCCGTACAAGAAGGTCCGCGCCGTGGAGTTCGTCGACACCGTCCCCCGGGCCGCGTCCGGGAAGATCCTCCGAAGGGAACTGAGGCAGCGCTCATGACCGCACTCGTCACCACGTCCGAGGAACGGGGCATCACCACCCTCACCCTGAACTCCCCCGCCACCCGCAACGCCCTCTCCGCCGCCCTCGTCGGCGAGCTCGCCGACGCGCTCGCCGCCTGTGGCAAGGACCCGGGCGTACGGGCCGTGGTCCTCGACCACACCGGCACCACCTTCAGCGCGGGCGCCGACCTGAAGGCGCCCCCGAGCCCGTACGACTTCGTGGCCCTGCTCCGGCGGATCGTGGAGCTGCCGAAGCCGGTCGTCGGCCGGGTCACGGGGCACGCGCGCGCGGGAGGCCTCGGGCTGCTCGGGGCGTGCGACGTGGTGGTGGCGGGGGAGGGCGCGGACTTCGCCCTCACGGAGGTACGGATCGGGGTCGCGCCCTCCGTCATCTCCCTGACCCTCCTGCCGAGGCTGGAGCCGCGCGCGGCGGCCCGCTACTACCTGACGGGCGAGCGGTTCGGGGTGCCGGAGGCGATCGCCATGGGCCTGGTCACGGCCGGGGACGACGCCCTCGACGGCATCCTCGACGCCCTGCGCGCCGCGTCGCCGCAGGGCCTGCGGGAATCGAAACGGCTGGTCACCGCTAGAGTCCTGGAGACCTTCGAACGCGACGCGGAGGACCTGGTGCAGAGGTCGGCCACGCTCTTCGCCTCCGCCGAGGCGCGCGAGGGGATGACGGCCTTCCTCGAACGACGGGACCCCGCATGGCGGCTGTGACCGCACCCAAGCAGGACAGGAGCCGCGCCACCCGGCAGCGGCTCCTGGAGGCCGCCGTGTCCTGCCTGGCCGAACACGGCTGGGCGGGCTCGACGGTCTCCGCGGTGGCGGAGCGGGCCGGCGTCTCCCGGGGCGCCGCCCAGCACCACTTCCCCACCCGCGAGGACCTCTTCACCGCCGCCGTCGAGTACGTGGCCGAGGAACGCTCCCAGGCGCTGCGGGCCCTGCCCTCCGACGACCGGGAGGCGGCCGTCGCCGCCCTCGTGGACCTCTACACCGGCCCCCTCTTCCGGGCCGCCCTCCACCTCTGGGTCGCCGCCACCGGCGAGGACCAGCTGCGCGCCCGCGTCACCGAGCTGGAGGCCCGCGTCGGCCGCGAGTCCCACCGCATCGCCGTCGAGGTCCTCGGCGCCGACGAGACCCGCCCCGGCGTCCGCGAGACCGTCCAGGGCCTCCTCGACATGGCCCGCGGCCTCGGCCTCGCCACCCTCCTCACCGACGACCGCACCCGCCGCGAACGGGTGGTGTCCCAGTGGGCGCGGCTGGTGAACGAGGCGCTGAGGTAGCGACACGCTCCGGGACCGGAGCGGCGGCACGCTCCCGACCGGGAAGAGCGCCCCGGCCCGGAAGGACGCCCCCGGCCCGGAACGAGAAGACCGTCCCGTTCCGTGACCCGCGCCACACCCCTCCCGGCCCCCTCGCAGTACCCTGTCCGCATGCCTCCGCTCGTACGCCGTCGCCACGTGGACTTCGTCCGCGTCACGAGCATGAGCTGTCGACGCTCCGTCTGACCCCCACGGCCTTCCGGACCACCGGCCTCCCGCGCCGCGAGGCTCCCCGAGCCCCCGGCCCCCAAGCCGCCCGGCCCTCCGGCCACCCGGCCTCCCGGGTCCTCCGGACCCGCCCGGCCCCCCAGACCTTCCGGGGTACCACTCCACCCACCCCTCCGGGTCCGTCACCGAGCCCCAGCAGACCGGCACCCGTGGCACCCGCCCCACCCCCGGCGGCCGCCCCGGGCACCCGTAGACCCCGCGGACACCTCATGACCAGCAGCTCGTACTCCTCGCAGCTCCCCATCGTGGACCTCTCCGCCGCCGACCGCGGCCCGCAGGCCCGGAGGCTGCTCCACGCCCAGCTCCACTCGGCCGCCCACGACGTGGGCTTCTTCCAGCTCGTCGGGCACGGGGTGACCGAGGCCGAGACCCGGGCCCTCACCTCCGCGATGCGCGCCTTCTTCGCGCTGCCCGAGGCCGACCGGCTGGCCCTCGACAACATCAACTCGCCGCACTTCCGTGGCTACACCCGCATCGGCGACGAGCGGACCCAGGGCGCCCGGGACTGGCGCGACCAGCTGGACATCGGCGCCGAGCGCCCCGCGCACGCCCCCGCGCCCTGGGAGGCCCCGTACTGGTGGCTCGAAGGCCCCAACCAGTGGCCCGAGGCCCTGCCCGAGCTGCGCACCGCCGCCCTGCACTGGATCGACCGCCTCAGCGGCGTCGCCGCGCGCCTGCTGCACGAGCTGCTCGCCTCCATCGGCGCGCCCGAGGACTTCTACGACGACGCCTTCGGCCCGCACGCCCACCCGCAGCTCAAGCTGGTCCGCTACCCGGGCAGCAGCGGCGAGGGCGACGACCAGGGCGTGGGCGCCCACAAGGACTACGGCTTCCTGACCCTGCTGCTCCAGGACCAGGTGGGCGGGCTCCAGGTCCAGAGGGAGGACGGGAACTTCCACGACGTGCCGCCGCTGCCGGGCGCCTTCGTCGTCAACCTGGGCGAGCTCCTCGAAGTGGCCACCAACGGCTACCTGCTCGCCACCAACCACCGGGTGGTCTCCCCGCCCGGCGCGACGGAACGGTTCTCCGTACCGTTCTTCTACAACCCGCGGCTCGACGCCCGGATCGCCCCGCTGGACTTCCCGCACGCCTCCACGGCCCCGGGCGTCACCACGGACCCGTCGAACCCGCTGTTCGCGGAGTACGGGCGCAACGCCCTGAAGGGGAAGCTCCGCGCCCACCCGTCGGTGGCGGCCCGCCACCACGCGGAGCTCCTGCTGCACCCCGAGGGTCAGCCGGCGATGTCGGCGTAGCCCTCGATGTCGCGCGGGTCCCGGCGGCCGGGGCCCGTGTAGCGGGCCGAGGGGCGGACCAGGCGGCCGGTGCGCTTCTGCTCCAGGATGTGCGCCGACCAGCCGGCCGTGCGGGCGCAGGAGAACATCGAGGTGAACATGTGCGCCGGGACCTCGGCGAAGTCCAGGACGATGGCCGCCCAGAACTCCACGTTCGTCGCCAGGACGCGGTCGGGGCGCCGGTTGTGCAGCTCCTCCAGGGCGGCCTTCTCCAGCGCCTCCGCGACCTCGAAGCGCGGCGCGGCCAGCTCCTTGGCCGTACGGCGGAGCACGCGCGCGCGGGGGTCCTCGGCGCGGTAGACGCGGTGGCCGAAGCCCATCAGGCGCTCGCCCTTGTCGAGGGCCTGCTTGACGTACGCGGTGGCGTCGCCGGTCCGCTCGATCTCCTCGATCATGCCGAGGACGCGGGAGGGCGCGCCGCCGTGCAGCGGGCCGGACATGGCGCCGACGGCGCCGGAGAGGGCGGCGGCCACGTCGGCGCCGGTGGAGGCGATGACGCGGGCGGTGAACGTGGAGGCGTTCATGCCGTGCTCGGCGGCCGAGGTCCAGTACGCGTCGACGGCCTTGACGTGCTTCGGGTCGGGCTCGCCGCGCCAGCGGATCATGAACCGCTCGACGATCGACTGCGCCTTGTCGATCTCGCTCTGCGGGACCATCGGCAGGCCCTGGCCGCGCGCGGACTGCGCGACGTACGAGAGGGCCATGACGGCGGCGCGGGCGAGGTCGTCGCGGGCCTGCTCGGGCGAGATGTCCAGGAGCGGTTTGAGGCCCCAGACGGGCGCGAGCATCGCGAGCGCGGACTGCACGTCGACGCGGATGTCACCGGAGTGGACGGGGATCGGGAACGGCTCGGCGGCCGGCAGGCCGGGGTTGAAGGCGCCGTCGACCAGCAGGCCCCAGACGTTGCCGAACGAGACGTGGCCGACGAGGTCCTCGATGTCGACGCCGCGGTAGCGGAGGGCGCCGCCCTCCTTGTCGGGTTCGGCGATCTCCGTCTCGAACGCGACGACTCCCTCAAGCCCGGGTACGAAATCGGACATCAGGCGGCTCCTCTATCGATGATCGATCAACGGGGTTGGTCGATGGCGGGAATCAACAGTCATCCAGCCGAAGAGTCTGTACGGTTCCGATGATGCGGGGAAGCGTGACATCCGGCACACTCCGCCGATCCGGCGGGAGAGGGTTAGCCGCCTCCGGTGCCGGGCAGACTGGCCCGCTGCCGCAGAATGGCCCCGTGACCGATCCCGTGAACGATTCCGCGAGCGACGATTCCACGCACGGCCCGGGGTCCGAAGAGGCCCCCGACCCCGCCGGCATGCGCGAGCAGTACCGGACCACGGAGCTGACCCCGGCCGACCTCGCCCCCGAGCCGGTCGCGCAGTTCACCCGCTGGTTCAAGGAGGCCGCGGGGGACCCGGCGATCCACGAGCCGAACGCGATGGTCGTCTCCACCGCCACCCCCGACGGCCGCCCGTCCTCCCGGACGGTCCTGCTCAAGCACTACGACGCGGCCGGCTTCGTCTTCTTCACCAACTACGACTCCCGCAAGGGCCGGGAGCTGGCGGCCAACCCGTACGCCTCGCTGCTCTTCCCCTGGCACCCGGCGGCCCGCCAGGTCGTCGTCACGGGCCGGGCCGAGCGCGTCGGACGCGAGGAGACGGCGGCGTACTTCCGCACCCGCCCGCACGGTTCCCGGCTCGGTGCCTGGGCCAGCCCCCAGTCCTCGGTGATCGCCTCCCGCGAGGAACTGCTCGCCCGCTACGACGACCTGGCCGCCCGCCACCCCGAGGGCACCGGGGTCCCGGTCCCCCCGCACTGGGGCGGCTTCCGGGTCGTCCCGGACGCGGTCGAGTTCTGGCAGGGCCACGAGAACCGCCTCCACGACCGCCTGCGCTACGTCCGCGAGGACGGCGACACCTGGCGCGTGGAGCGCCTGGCCCCGTAAGGGCCCCGGAAACTCCGCGGGGGCCCGTACACGCAGACGACCCGTGAGCCTTGGTCCCGTCCGCCCAGGCGCCTGGGTCGGACGGGAGCCGGCCGGACTTACCGGCGGCTCACGGGTCGGGTGACTGCGTTGGTCTTCGGCAGACTGGCCTGCCGAGGTGCACAGAGTGCGACGGCAGGCCTCAGCCCGCAGTCACCTCGCTGGTCCGGTAAGAAATCACTTCCGGATCACCTCCTTTCATGCGTGGTTCCACCGTACGAACTCCGCCCGGGACGCTCAACCGATTTATTCGGCGGTTTTTCCGACCCCCCGACCGGCGCCCCCTCAGGCGTCCCGGCGGCGCATCGCCCACCACCCCGCGAGGAGCGCCGCCGCCGTCCACAGCGCCGCCACCCCGAGGCCCGCCCAGGGGCCGACCTGCCCGACCGGGTCCTGGTGGAGGATCTGCCGCCCGGCGCGGTCCGGCAGGTAGTCGGCGGCGCCCGCCGCCACGTCCCCGATCACGAACGGCAGCATCAGCAGCGCCGGGGTCAGGATGCTCAGCGTCGCGACCGCGCTGCGCAGCAGGAACGTCAGCCCGAAGGCGAGCAGGGCCATCAGGGCGAGGTACATCCCGGCGCCGAAGCAGCCCCGCAGCGCCCCCGGCTCCCCGATGCCGATGGCGTACTCGCCCGCGAACGCCTGCCCAGCGAAGAAGGTGGTGAACGAGGTCACCAGACCCACGACGAGGGCCGCGCCCCCGGTGACCGCCGCCTTGGCCGCGTAGAGCAGCCCCCGGCGCGGCACGGCGGCCAGCGAGTTGCGCAGCGCGCCATTCAGGTACTCGGACGACACGGCGGTCGCGCCGAAGGAGATCGCGGCGAGCTGCGCGTAGTTGGTCTGGAAGAGGGCGCGGAAGACGGGGTCCCCGGCGCCGTCCGGCTCCGGGCCGCCCACGCTGACGTACAGGGCCAGGTTGAGGGCGAGGGCGACGACGAAGACCGCGAGGAGCGATCCGGAACTGGCCCGCACGGAGCTGATCTTGATCCACTCGGAGCGGACGACTGCGGTGAACGGCACGGTCAGGCCTCCAGGGACGCGGAGCGGGGGCGGGGAGCGGCGGCGTGTTCCGCCTCCTCCGAGGTGAGCGCGAGATAGGCCTGCTCCAGGGAGGCGCGCTCGTCGGCCAGCTCGAAGACGGGGATGCCCTCGCGGGCCGTGACGGCCCCGATCTCCTCGGCCGAGGCGCCCTCGACCACCCACCGGCCGGCCTCGTCGGCGCCCTCCCCGACCACCCACCCCTCGGCCAGGAGCGTGGCCCGCAGGCGTACGGGATCGCCGGTGCGCACCCGTACGCGCGCGTGGCTGTGGGCGTCGATGAACTCCCGCATCGGCACGTCCGCGAGGAGCCGGCCCCGGCCGAGGACGACGAGGTGGTCGGCGAAGAGGGCCGTCTCGTTCATCAGGTGGCTGGAGACGAAGACCGTACGGCCTTCGGCGGCGAGCCCGCGCAGCAGCTCGCGGATCCACACGATGCCCTCGGGGTCGAGGCCGTTCGCCGGCTCGTCCAGCAGGAGCACGGCCGGGTCGCCGAGCAGCGCGGCGGCGATGCCGAGCCGCTGGCGCATGCCGAGCGAGAAGGTGCGGACCCGGCGGCGGGCGGCGCCCGCGAGACCGGTCCCGGCCAGGACCTCGTCCACGCGCCGGTCCGGGATGCGGTGGGAGGCGGCGAGGGCCCGCAGGTGGTTCCGGGCGGTCCGGGAGCCGTGGGCCGCCTGCGCGTCGAGGAGGGCGCCGACGGTACGGAGCGGCTCGGCCAGCGCCGTGTACGGGCGGCCGCCGACGGTGGCGGTGCCCGAGCTCGGCCGGTCGAGGCCGAGGACGAGCCGCATGGTGGTGGACTTCCCGGCCCCGTTCGGGCCGAGGAAGCCGGTCACGCGGCCCGGTTCGACGGAGAAGGTCAGCCCGTCGACGGCCCGCTTCGGCGGCCTGCCGGCGTACTCCTTCGTGAGGTTCCTGACGTCGATGCTGGTCATGGCACGATCCTCGGCGCCCGCCGCCCCCGGGCCATCCCCCGCCCGGGGAGGCCGTCTCCCCCGCACGGGGGAGCCGCGGGCGCGGGGCGCCCTGCCAGGATGGCGGGATGCCCGGACCCTTCCGCCGGCCGACGCGCCCCGCTCCGCGCGCCCCTCGCCGCCGCCCACTCGCCCGAGCGACCACCGGCCGCGCCGACCGGCTCCACCCGCTCGCGAGCGCGGTCCCGCACGGCGCCCGCCGGTTCCGGCCGTCCACCCGCGCGGCCACCCACCGCGCCGGCCGGTTCCCGCTGCTCGCGAGCACCGCCGCGCAGCACGCCCGCCGGTTCCTGCTGCTCGCGAGCGCGGCCACCCACCGCGCCCGCCGTGTTCGTCCGCCGGCGAGCGCCATCGCCCGCCGCGCCCGCCGCCTCCGGCCGCTCGCCCGGGCCGTCACGTACACCCGCTGGCTCCATCTCCTCGTGGGCGCGACCGTGCCGCTCGCCGCCGGACTGGTCTACCCCGGCCTCTCGCGCCCGTCCCCGGCGGACTGGCTGCTGGTGGCGGTGCTCCCGGTGCCGCTGGTCGCGGCCGTCGCCCTCGTGCCGTCGGCCCGCCGTGCCGAGGGCCTCCAGGCGCGCCTGATGCTCTTCCCGGGCAAGCACGCGCGCGCGTGGAGGACGCCGGAGGGCGCGGACGTCTCCGCGTCCCCGTCGGCCTCGTGGACGGACCGGGGCAGGACGGCCCTGTGGCTGGTGTTCCGGATGGAGGCGGGGCTCGCCGCCTGGCTGCTGTCGGTCGGACTGCCCCAGTACGCGCTGACGCTGGCCGGGGTGCACGTCGAGGAGCCGGTCGTGGCCGGCCTGACCCTGCCCTCCGGCGGGGACCGGTGGTCGGCGTTCCTGGCCCCGCTCCCGGTGCTCGTGCTCCTGGCGGTGGTCGTCGCGGGCGGCGCGCTGTCCGCACGGGTGGCCCGTACCCTCCTCGGCCCCTCGGTGAAGGAGCGCATGGCCGCCCTGGAGGGGCGCACCGAGCGGCTCCTCGAACGCAACCGGATCGCGCGGGAGCTGCACGACTCGCTCGGCCACGCCCTGACCCTGGCCGTGGTGCAGGCCGGGGCCGCGCGGGCCGCCGCCGACCCCGAGTTCACCGACCGGGCCCTGGAGGCGATCGAGGAGACGGGCCGGGCGGCCCTGGAGGACCTGGAGCGCGTCCTGCTCCTGCTGCGCGAGACGGGCCGCCCGGCGGCCGCGAGCCCCGGTCTGGACGAGGCGGCCCGGCTGCTCGACTCGGCGCGCTCCTCGGGCGCGCGGGTCGACGCCGAGGTCACCGGGCCGCTGGAGGAGGTGCCGGGCCCGGTCTCCCGCGAGGCGTACCGGATGCTCCAGGAGTGCCTCACCAACGTGCTGCGGCACGCGGGCCCGGTCCCGGTCGCCGCCCGCGTGGCGGTGGAGGGCGCCGTGCTCCGCCTGGAGGTCCGCAATCCGCTGGCCCCGGGGCGGGAGGAGCGCACCGGCTCGGGCAGCGGGCTGCGCGGGATACGCGAACGGGCCGCGCTCCTGGGCGGTTCGGCCCGGACGGGCCGGGACGGCGACGCGTGGCTGGTCCGCGTGGACCTGCCGCTGCGCTGACCGGAGCGGGCGTACCGCGCGGCCGGAGCGGGCCGGACGGGGAACCGGGATCGCCGTCCGCGCCCGTACGCCTGATCTACGCTGGCCGCATGCCGATCACCGTCCTCCTCGTCGACGACGAACCGCTGGTCCGGGCCGGTCTGCGCGCCGTCCTGGAGGCGCAGCCCGACATCGAGGTGGTGGGCGAGGCGGCCGACGGGGCCGCCGTCATCCCCCTCGTGCGCCAACGGCGTCCCGACGTCGTCGCGATGGACGTCCGCATGCCGCTGATGGACGGCATCGAGGCGACCCGCGCGGTCCTGCGCACGGTGCGCGAGCCGCCGAAGATCCTGGTCGTCACCACCTTCGAGAACGACGAGTACGTGTACGGGGCGCTGCGCGCGGGCGCCGACGGCTTCCTGCTCAAGCGGGCCCGCCCGGCGGAGATCGTGCACGCGGTGCGCCTGGTGGCGGAGGGCGACTCGCTCCTCTTCCCGGCGGCGGTACGGCAGTTGGCCGCCTCGTACGGGCGGGAGCGGAACGGGTCGGAGGCCCGGGAGGCGCTGGAACGGGCCGGCCTCACCGAGCGGGAGGCGGACGTGCTGCGGCTCGTGGCGCGCGGCCTGTCGAACGCGGAGATCGCCGCGCGCCTGGTGGTGGGCACGGAGACGGTGAAGTCCCACGTCAGCTCCGTCCTGGCGAAGCTCGGCGCCCGCGACCGCACCCAGGCGGTCATCGCCGCCTACGAGTCGGGCTTCGTCTCACCGGGCTGAGCCGGGCCCGTCGCCCGGCCCCGTCGCCCGGGCCCGTCGCCCGGGCTCTGAACCGTCCCGGAACCGTTCCGACCGGACGTACCGGCCACCGTTTTCCGCGAAGGTGATGTGCTCTGCGTCACGTTCCAGTTGAATGGTCCACAGCATGGGGGGTGTCGGGTGAGTGCTTTCGCGGAGTCCACGAGTGAGACCGCCGTTCCCGGGGCGGGGGCCGATCTGCTGGCCGCGCTGCTCGACGGGATGGACGCGGCGCTCTGCGCCTTCGACGCCGACGGGACGGTCACCCACTGGAACCGGGAGGCCGAGCGCATCCTCGGCTGGACCGCCGGGGAGGCCGTCGGGCGGCGCGGGTTCGAGGGGTGGGCGGCGCGGAGCGCGGACGCCGAGGAGACCCTGGGGCGCCTGATGGGGGCCATGAAGGGCCCCGGCCGGCAGGTCCACGAGTTCGTCCTGCTCCGCAAGGACGGCGGGCGGGTGCTCGTACGGAGCCAGGCGGCCGGGGTGCGCGGCGCGGACGGCGCGCCGGCCGGGGTGTACTGCGCGTTCAGCGAGGTCCACGTCCAGCTCGACCTGGAACGCTCGGTCGCCCTCAGCGAGGCCCTGTTCGACGACGCCTCCTGGGGCGTCGTCCTGGTCGACGCCGACCTGCGCCCCGCCATGGTCAACGCCCACGCGGCCCGGTCCTTCGGGGCCGGGCGCACCACCCTGCTGGGCCGCCCGCTCGGCGAGGTCGTCGTGCACGGGGCCGAGGAGCTGGAGGCCGCCTTCCAGCACGTCCTGGCGGAGGGCACCCCGCCCGCCCCCGCCGAGGTGTGGGTGACGCTGCGGACGGCCTCGGGGGAACGGCGCCGGTGCTGGCGCAGCGGCTTCCTGCGCCTGGGGTCCCCGATGACGGAGGCGGCGGTGCCGCTGGGGGTCGCCTGGCTGTTCCAGGACGTGACCGAGGAGCGGTTCGCGCTGCGGGAGGCGGACCGGCTGCGGTTCCGGTGGAGCCAGCTGCACCGGGCGGGCGCGGCGGCGGCCGAGTGCGAGGACCCGGCGGAGGCGGCGTCGGTCCTCCTGGAGTTCGCCCTGGCCGGGTTCGCGGACCACGCCCTGGTGGACCGGGTGGCGGGCGACCGGCGCCTGACGCGGGCCCTGGCCGTCCCGGCGTCCGTCCCCGGCCCGTCCTCGCCGCCCGTGGGCGGCGGCATCCCGCTGCGGTACGGGCCGAGGCACCCGGCGCTCCAGGCCTGGGACCGGACGGGCGCGGTCCGCGCGAGCGCGGGCCGTACGGCCGAGGTGTGGGCGGAGGCCCACCAGTGGCCCGGCGACGCGGCGCACGCCCTGTGCGCGGTGCTGCGCTCCCGGGGCCGGACCCTCGGCGTCCTCACCTTCCTGCGGGCCGCCTGCCGTCCGGCCTTCGAGCGCGAGGACGTGGTCTTCGCGGAGTCGGTGGCGACGGGGGTGGCGTCGTTCCTGGCGCTGGGGGACGGACACGGCGACGGGCCCCCGGCGTACTGACCGGGGGCCCGTGTGTGAGGTTTCCGCGCCCGTCACGCCGGGTCGCGCCGGAAGGCGGCCGTCGACCAGCGGTAGCCGAGCACGGTGAGGGCCAGTGACCAGGCGACGGCGAGCCAGCCGTTGTGGCCGATCTCGGTGCCGAGCAGCAGGCCGCGCAGGGTCTCGATGGCCGGGGTGAAGGGCTGGTACTCCGCGACGGGCCGGAACCAGCCGGGCATCGACTCCAGCGGCACGAAGGCGCTGGAGATCAGGGGGAGCAGGATCAGGGGGGTGGCGCTGTTGCTGGCGCCCTCGGCGTTGGGGCTGGCCATGCCCATGCCGACCGCGATCCAGGTGAGCGCGAGGGCGAAGAGCGCGATCAGGCCGAGGGCGGCCAGCCATTCCAGGACGGTGGCGTCGGTGGAGCGGAAGCCGATGGCGAGGCCGACGGCGCCGACGAGGAGGACGCTGGCGAGCGACTGCATCACGCTGCCGACCACGTGCCCGACGAGGACGGAGCCGCGGTGGATGGCCATGGTGCGGAAGCGGGCGATGATCCCCTCGTTCTTGTCCATGGCCACGGACACGGCGGCGCCGACGACGGTGGAGCCGATGGTCATGAGCAGGATGCCCGGGACGACGTAGGCGATGTAGGCGTCGCGGCCTCCGCCGCCGGCCAGGCCCGCGCTCATCGCGTCGCCGAAGACGTAGACGAACAGCAGCAGGAGCATCACCGGCGTGAGCAGCAGGTTCAGGGTGAGGGAGGGGTAGCGGCGGACGTGCAGGAGGTTGCGGCGCAGCATCGTGGACGAGTCGCGCACGGCGAGGGCGAAGGTGCTCATCGGACGGTCTCCTCGGTGGGGGAGGGCTGGGCGGGGACTCCGGCGGTGCCGGTGAGGGCGAAGAAGACGTCGTCGAGGTCCGGGGTGTGCACGGTCAGTTCGTCGGCCTCGACGCCGGCCGTGTCCAGTCGGTCCAGGACGGCGCGCAGGGCGCGCTGGCTCCCGTCGCCGGGCACGTGGAGCGTGAGCGCCTCGTCGTCCGGGGCGGCTCCGGGCAGGTGCGCGGCGGCGGAGCGGTAGGCGACGGGGTCGGAGAAGCGCAGCCGCACGTGTCCTCCGGGGACCATCCGCTTGAGCTCCTCGGCGGTGCCCTCGGCGGCGATCCTTCCGTCGTGCAGGACGGCGATGCGGTCGGCGAGCTGGTCGGCCTCCTCCAGGTACTGGGTGGTGAGGAAGACGGTGGTGCCGCCGGCGACCAGTTCGCGGACGATCCGCCACATGGTGTGCCGCGAGCGGGGGTCCAGGCCGGTGGTGGGCTCGTCGAGGAAGATGATCCGGGGGGCGCCGACCAGGGTCATGGCGATGTCCAGGCGGCGCTTCATGCCGCCGGAGTAGCCGGCGGCGGGCTTCTTCGCCGCCGCGACCAGGTCGAAGCGCTCCAGGAGTTCGGCGGTCACCCGGCGCCCCTCCCGCTTGGACAGGTGGTGCAGGTCGGCCATCAGGAGCATGTTCTCCTCGCCCGTGATCAGGCCGTCGACGGCGGAGAACTGTCCGGTGACGCCGATGGCGGCCCGTACCGCCTGCGGGGCGGTGGCCAGGTCGTGGCCGCCGACCCGCAGGTCACCGGCGTCGGCGGTGATGAGGGTGGAGAGGATCTTGACGGCGGTGGTCTTGCCGGCGCCGTTCGGGCCGAGCAGGGAGAAGACCGTTCCTTCGGGGACGGCGAGGTCGACGCCGTCGAGCACGACCTTGTCCCCGTAGGACTTGCGCAGCCCGGTCGCCGCGATGGCCAGGTCGGTCATGGTGATGCTCCTTGGGGAGTGGCGCGGGAAGGGGGGGGAGGGCTCAGAGGCTGCGGGCGGTGACGTCGCCCCGGGTGGTGGTCGCGTGGACGGCGAGCACGGCGGTGCCGTCGTTCTTCAGGTCGTTGACGACGCGGCCGAGGGTGGTGCCGGCGTCCAGGGAGGCGGACACCCCGGCGGCGGCGCCGACCGAGATGTCGCCGTCCTGGGTGCGGAGGACGACCTCGCCCCGTACGGCCTCGGTGATCCGGATCGAGCCCCGCGCCGTGCTGATCTCGGCGGGGCCGTTCAGCCGGCCCACCTCGACGTCGCCGTCGGTGGCGGTGAGGTGGACGGTCGCGGCCTCGTCGATCTCGATCCGCCGGTACGCACCGTCGAAGGAGACGTCGCCGAGCCGGCCCACGGCCCGGAACTCGGTGGCGGCCGCCTTCGCCTCGACGCGGGAGCCGGTGGGCACCCGGACCGTCACCTCGACGGACCCGGAGGGGCCGAAGTTCCCCTTCTTGGAGGGGACTTCGATCCGCAGGACGCCGTCGGCGTACGCGACGCCGGTCTGCTCGGCGGCCTTCACGTCGCGGCCCTTCGAGGCGTCCGCGGGGAGGACCTCGACCACGGTGTCGTCGCGGTCGGCGGCGATGATCCGGATCCGTCCGGCGGGGACGTCGAGGACGGCGGAGATCGGGGCGGGGGTGGCGAAGGTCTGCATGGCGGGTGCTCCTTGGTCCGCGCCGTCTCCGGCGCTTCCGTTGTTTCCGATGCAGGAAAAGCTACGTTGCGTTCGATGAGTTGGCAACAAGCTAGTTGCGTAGAAAGTGCATAACCGCAGTTCAAGTGGAGTAAATCGTTGCACTGGAGATGGATTTAACGCAACGTTGGGCGATGCTTGCATTGCAATGAGGTGAAGGTGAATGCTATGCTGGGAACCTCAGGGGACGAAGGAGGCCGTGATGCCGGGAGGCAGGCTCACTCAGCAGGACCGTCAGCAGATCGCACTGGGGCTGGCCGAAGGCCTCGCCTACGCGGAGATCGCCAGGGGCCTGGACCGTCCGACCTCGACGATCACGCGCGAGGTGATGCGCAACGGCGGTCCCGCCGGGTACCGCGCGGACCTCGCGCACCGCGCCACGGAGCAGCGCGCCCACCGGCGCAGGCCCGCCGCCCCGCCCCGGGGCCCCGCCGAGTCGGCCCCCCAGCCGCACGGACGCGACCCCGAGGCCGTGCGCGCGTACGAGGAGCTGTTCACCACCGTCATGATGCGGTCGGGCCTGCCCAAGATGATGTCCCGGGTGATGGTCGCGCTGCTCCTGACCGACGCCGGCAGCCTGACGGCGTCCGAACTCGCCCGGCACCTCCAGGTCAGCCCGGCGACCGTCTCCAAGTCGATCGCGTTCCTGGAGAGCCAGACCCTCATCCGCAGGGAGCGCGACGAGCGCCGCCGCGAGCGGTACGTCGTCGACGCCGACGTCTGGTACCAGTCGATGGCCGCCAGCGTCCGGTCCCTCGTCGACCAGGGCGAACTCGCCCGGCAGGGCGTCGGCGTCCTCGGCCCCGGCACTCCGGCCGGCGCCCGCCTGGAGAACGTCGCCCGCTTCCTCGACTTCGTCGCCGAGAGCCTCGCCCGCGCCGCCGAGCAGGCCCGCGAGGTCCTCTACACGGAGCCGGAGCCGGAGCCGACACCGGACGAGGGCGCCTGAGGGCCGCGTCCGGGGCAACGCCCTACACCCACTTTTTTGTGGGTACTTGTCGCTCCCCGGCGCCCCGGGAGAACCTGGTGCCGGGCCCGAGGAGAGGGGAGCGACAGGGCCTCAGGAAGCGGTCCGCGCCTCCGCGAGCCGGTCCAGGCGCCGGTGGCCCCAGTCCGACAGGGGGCCGAGCAGTTCGGACAGTTCGCGCCCGGGGCCCGTCAGCGAGTAGACGGTCTTCGGCGGCAGGACGTCGTGTGCCTCGCGGTGCACGAGGCCGTCCTCCGCCATCTCCCGCAGCGCCTGCGTCAGCACCTTCTCGCTGAGCCCGGGGAGCTTGCGGCGCAGTTCACCGGGCCGGTGCGGCCCGGACTCCAGCATCCACAGCAGCGCCGTCTTCCACTTGCCGTCGATCACGGAGATCGCCGCGGTGACACCGCAGACGTCCGTGTCCTGGCCCCGGCGGCTCGTCATGCGCGCCCCTCTCCTCGCTCGGTCACGTATTCACTTCATGACAAAGGAACCACAGCCATGCCTTCTTCCCCGCAGCCGAACCCCGATCGGCGCCCCGCCCCCCTCTCCGTCACCGTCCTCGGCCTCGGGCCGATGGGCCGGGCCCTGGCCGGCGCGTTCCTGGCCGCCGGAGTGCGGACCACCGTCTGGAACAGGACCCCCGGCCGGGAGGGCGACCTGGTCGAGCGGGGCGCGGTCCTCGCCGCGAGCGCCGAGGAGGCGGTCGCCACGAGCGGTCTGACGGTGGTCTGCCTGGTCAACTACGACGCCACCGACTCCGTGCTGCGCCGCCCGGAGGTCACGGCCGCGCTCAAGGGCCGGACGGTGGCGAACCTGAGCGCCGACACCCCGGAGCGGGCGCGCGACACCGGCCGCTGGGCGGAGGAGCACGGCATCGGGTACCTGGACGGCGCCATCATGACCCCGACCCCGAGCATCGGCACGCCCGGGGGCGTGTTCCTCCACAGCGGCCCCGAACCGCTCTACGCAGAGCACCGGCCGGTGCTCGACGCGCTGGGCGGCTCCCACTCGCACCTGGGCGAGGACGTCGGGCGGGCCGCCGCGTACGACCTCGCGCTGCTCGACCTCTTCTGGACGGCGATGTCGGGGTACGTCCACGCCCTCGCGCTCGCCCGCGCGGAGGGGGTGACGGCCCGGGAGCTCGCGCCGTTCGCGCAGGGCATCGGGGCGATCCTGCCGCCGCTGTTCCAGGAGTGGGCGGAGGACGTGGACACCCGTACGTACTCGGGCGAGGGCAACCCGGTCACCTCGGGCCTGTCGACCATGGAGCACGTCGTGCACGCCGCCGAGGGCCACGGGCTCGACGCGAGCGTCATGCGCGCCACGGCCGCCCTGGCCCGCCGCGCCGTGGACCGGGGCCACGGCGCGGACGGCTTCACCCGCGTGACGGAGCTCCTGGACCTGCGCTGAGGGGCGCGGCGGGCCGGTCGCGGCGCGCCGGGCGGATCGCGGCGCGCCGGGCGGGGCCGTCGGCGCCGGGCGGGCGGATCGCGGCGCGCCGGGCGGGCGGGGCCGTCAGCGCCGGTAGAAGATCCGGTCCCCGTACTCCGTCATCACGCGCCCGTTCCACTCGTGCCCGCCGTCCACGTTCCCCGAGCGCAGCAGCGGCGGCTCGATGCCGCGCCGGACGAGCTCCTCGGCGGCGGCGGCCATCATGGCCTGCATGAGGGCGCTGGTGACGACGGTGGACGCGGGCGCGAAGGGGGCCTCGATGCCCTCGTGGGTCAGCTCGGCGTCCCCGACGGCGATCCGGGAGTCGAGGACGACGTCGCAGTGGTCCTTGAGGTACGTCCCCGAGACGTGCCGGGACTTCGTCTCCGTCGCGTACGCCACCGAGGTGACCCCGATGACGGTGAGGCCGAGCGCGCGGGCGTTCATGGCCATCTCGACGGGCAGGGCGTTGCGCCCGGAGAGGGAGATGACGATCAGGACGTCCCCGGCCCTGGCGGGGGAGGAGTCGAGGACCGCGCCCGCGAGGCCGTCGACCCGCTCCAGGGCGGAGCCGAGCGTGGCCGGCATGACGTCGACGCCGACGACGCCGGGGACGGCGAGCAGGTTCATGAGGGCCAGGCCGCCGGCCCGGTAGACGACGTCCTGCGCGGCGAGGGAGGAGTGGCCCGCGCCGAACGCGAAGAGCCGGTTGCCGTTCGCGACGGCCTCGGCGATGGCCTCTCCGGCGGCGGCGATCTCGGCGGAGTCACCGTCGCGCACCTCCTGGAGCAGGCCGATCGCGGCGTCGAAGAACTGTCCGGCCAGCTTGCTCTCGCCCATCGCGGCGGCTCCTTCTCGTCGTGGTCGCCGATCACGGTGCGGTCTGGACCATTGCTCTGTCAATACCGCCTCCGGGGCCCCCTCACCCCGGCGAGGCCCGGTTGTCCGCCCGATGCGTCAGAATTGGTGCCAGGGCCAGCGCACGACTCATCGAGGGGCACGTATGTCCGGACTGATCGACACCACGGAGATGTATCTCCGCACCATCCTCGAACTTGAGGAGGAAGGCGTGGTCCCCATGCGCGCCCGGATCGCCGAGCGGCTCGACCAGAGCGGGCCGACGGTGAGCCAGACGGTGGCCCGGATGGAGCGCGACGGCCTGGTGGCCGTGGCGAGCGACCGCCATCTGGAGCTCACCGACGAGGGGCGCCGCCTCGCCACCCGCGTGATGCGCAAGCACCGCCTCGCGGAGTGTCTGCTGGTCGACGTGATCGGCCTGGAGTGGGAGCAGGTCCACGCCGAGGCGTGCCGCTGGGAGCACGTCATGAGCGAGGCCGTGGAGCGGCGGGTCCTGGAGCTGCTGCGGCACCCGACGGAGTCGCCGTACGGGAACCCGATCCCGGGCCTGGAGGAGCTGGGCGAGAAGGCGGAGGCCGAGGCCTTCCTGGACGACTCGATGGTCTCCCTGGCGGACCTGGACGCGAGCGGCGGCAAGACGGTGGTCGTGCGCCGGATCGGCGAGCCGATCCAGACGGACGCCCAGCTGATGTACACCCTGCGGCGCGCGGGCGTGCAGCCCGGCTCCGTGGTCTCCGTCTCGGAGTCCGCGGGCGGCGTCCTGGTGGGCAGCAGCGGCGAGGCCGCCGAGCTGGACCCGGAGGTCGCGGCGCACGTCTTCGTCGCGAAGCGCTGAGGTTCCGTCGTACGGAGGTGAGGGGCGTCCGCCGGTCGGGCGCCCCTCACCGCTGCCCGGCCCCGGTCACCACCCGGCGCTCAGAGGTACGGGGCGAGGACGCCCCACAGGCCGAGCGCGAGCAGGGCGAGCGCGCCGAGCATGCCGAAGCCGTTCTTCAGGACCACGACGACGAGCGGGGCCCGGGGCGCGTGGCGGCTCGGATGCCGCGGGTCGTAGACGACGTGGATGTGCTGCGTCGGGCGGTTGCGCGCCTCCTGGGAGTACTCGTTGCCGTGGGTGTCGGTGAACTGGTAGTAGTCCGACTTCTTTCCGTTCGGGAAGTACTTCGCGGTGGCGACGACGGTGACGCCGCGCCGGGCGAGCACCACCCGGTCGGCGATGGTGGCGGCGGCTCCGAGCACGCTGCCGAGACCGATGAGCGTCCCGAGCGCCGCGAAGAAGGAGATGAAGGCCGTGTTGCCGCCGTGGGCGACGGCGGTCCACCAGACGTAGGCGACGTAGAGGCCGGCGAAGGCCGCGCCTCCGGCGAACAGCCACCACGTCCGCACCCCGTGCTCGTCCTCGACGGTGACGAGGGCGCTGCCGGCCGGGTCGCGTTCCTCGGGCAGGGCGGCGGTGAGGGCGTCGTGGAACAGGGTGGTGGCGGTCGCGTTGCCGCCGTGGATCCAGTGGTCCGCCCCGTCGGTCAGGGTGACCCTGAGCGTGGTGTCGTTCTCCCGGTGGACCTCCCGGACGACGGCGAGGGGGATTTCCTTGCGCCGGCTGACCGTCGTGACGACGAGCCGGTCGGGTTCGAGGACCGCGGATTCGTCCGCCTTGGCGAGTACCTGATGTGAGAGCACGGTCCGTGGACCGACGAACGGACGATCGGGTTGTACGGAAGCGGGGCACGGATCCGTACCGGTGCGGGCGCTCCCGGGCAACGGGCCGCCGTGCGACCCGGTTTACGTCGGAATGGCCCCGCCCGCCCCTCCGGCGTGCCACGCTGGTACGAGCCCGGGCGTGGAGGGGGTGGGGCCGTGAGGGCCGTGAACGACGCCACTGACGACAGAGGGCCCCGGCGCCCTAGGGCGCCGGGGCCTGTCCTCCCCGGTCACGACCTGGAGCCCCGAGCTCTCAAGGTCGTTCCCCTCGGACCGTTTTTCCCCGAGCGGTCCGCCTCCCGCTCAAGATCTCCCCTCGGTCACGGGCGTCAATCCTTGAGGCCTGTCACTCGAACGAGGGGTGTTGGGTGGCAGAAGAGCATTTTCGAATGCGAGTTCGATACTCTGGCGAGGTCCGACGGAAAAGAGGGGGTGCCGGAGACATGGCGCGACGACTCGACGTCACCGGGGCCGACGGCGTCCGGCTGACGGCCTGGGACCACACGCCCGGGCCCACGGGCGACGGCACCACGGGCTGGGACGCCCCCGGCCGGAGCGTCACCGCTCAAGCGCCCGGGGGCGGCGGCACCGTCGCCCTCCCCGGCATCCTCCCGCAGCCCGGCCCCGCCCGGGGCGCCGTCCCTCGCCCGGCCGGCCGCCCCGCGCCGGAGGTCCACCGGGCCCCCGCCCCCGGCGTGTTGCTGCTCCACGGGCTGATGGGCCACGCCGGTCACTGGGCCCGGGCCGCGAGCCGCCTCACCGGCGGGCACCGGCTGGTCGCCCTCGACCAGCGCGGCCACGGCAGCAGCGAGAAGCCCGCCGCGGGACCCTTCACGCGCGAGGCGTACGTGGCGGACGCGGCCGCCGTGGTCGAGCAGCTCGGCCTCGGCCCCGTGACCCTGATCGGCCACTCCATGGGCGCCCTGACGGCCTGGCAGCTCGCCGCCGAGCGCCCGGACCTGGTCCGCGCCCTCGTCATCTGCGACATGCGGGCCTCCGCGCTCGGCGCGGCCTCGCAGCGCGCCTGGCAGGACTGGTTCCGGACCTGGCCGACGCCCTTCCCGTCCCTGGAGGCCGTGCACCGCTGGTTCGGCGCCGAGGACCCCTGGGTGGAGACCCCGAACCCGGCCAGGGGCGCCTTCTTCGCCGAGGTGATGACCGAGCACGCGGACGGCTGGCGCCCGGTGTTCGACCCGGAGCAGATGCTGACCTCCCGCGAGACCTGGGTCCACGACGCCCACTGGGACTCGCTCGCCCAGGTCCGCTGCCCGACCCTCGTCCTCCGGGGCCTGGACGGCGAACTGGGCCGCGCGGAGGCCCAGGAGATGGTCCGGGTCCTCCCCCACGGGGAGTACGCGGAGATCCCCGACGCCGGCCACCTCCTCCACTACGAACACCCGACCGCCTGGCACGAGGCCGTGGAGCCCTTCCTGAACGGCGTGCTGACCCCGTAGGGCCCGGCAGAAGACGGGATCGGCGGGCTCAGTGCGCGCGGGCCGGCCGCTTCCGCGCCTCCGCCCTCACGTCCCCGAACCGCTCGTCCTCGTCGGCCGCCGACCGGGCGACCGACTCGGGGGTGAGTTCGCACCCGAAGGCGCGGGGAAACGGACGGTCCTCGAAGCAGGAGTTCACCAGCGGGTCGTGATCCTCCTCCTCGTGGTGGTCGAGGAAGTCCTCCGAGTTCCACCACCTCCTGCCGTCGCACCGGAAGACACCGCCGGCCAGGTGGAGGGTCGCGCCGCTCTCCTCGCCCACGACGGTCGAGCGCGGTTCGCCGTTCGGGCGTGAAGCCGGACGCCGTCCGCCATGGCGCGAGCCCAGGGCCCGTTTCAGAAGTGGTCTTCCGAGGTGTCAGTGGGCGTTGCGCTCGGCGGCGGCGTGCCACCAGCGGGGTGGCGACGGGTTCGTGGCCCTGGCGGTCGGCTGGTCGGGATGCAGCCCGAGCCGTCGTAGTGCGTCGGGGTGGACCCGGACGGTGAACCAGCCTTTCCAGTGGCCGTCAGGGCCGAGGCCGCAGGACAGGTCCCAACGGACTTCGTCCGGAGCGAACGGCATCCAGTCGACGCCCCGGTCACGCAGTCAAGCGCGGACGGCGGCCATCGGGTGGAGGCGGCCGAGGTTCTCGTAGGCCGCGACGGTGATCCAGTCGGTGCTCGTGGTGTCCATGGCGATCATGATGCCGCCCGGTCCGCCCGGTTCACCAGGCGGGCCGGATCGGCCCCGGTGGGGTGAGTCGGGCGAGGTCCGTGACGAGGGCGCCGAAGCGCTCCTCGCCCAGTGCCTCCCGCCAGGGTGCGACGGCCTCCCGGGCCGCCCGGTCGGCGGCCCGCGTGGCGGCGAGCCCGGAGCCGGTCAGGGCCAGGAGCTTGGCGCGGGCGTCGCGGGGGTGCGGGCGCCGCTCCACGTACCCCTTGCGGACCAGTTCCTCGACGAGCTGGGCGGCGGCCTGCTTGGTCACCCCCAGGTGCGCGGCCAGGTCGGCGGTGGTGGCGTCGCCCCGGGAGATCCGGGCGAAGGCGAAGCCGTGCGCGGGCCGCAGGTCCTCGAACCCCTCCCGGGCCACGCGGGTGTGGATCTCCTGCACCAGGTGGCCGGAGAGGGCCAGCACGAGCGAGGAGAAGGCCAGGGCGTCGTCCATGCCCTTGACTATAACTCGACAAGTTGCTTGTCTTTATGGACAAGCCGCTTGTCCAAAGGAGCTCACCATGCCCTTCATCCGCGCCGACGACGCCGTCGTGCACGAGATCCACGGCGTCCGCTTCGTCTCCTACGTCCGTACGGACACGGGCGGCCGGGACCTGGCCGCCTGGCGCGGCGAGGTCCCCGCCGGCACGTCCGGCCCGGCCCATGTGATCAGCCGCGAGGAGGCGTTCTACGTCCTGTCCGGCCGCCTGTGCCTCACCGTCGACGGCGAGAGCGCCGAACTCGCCGCCGGTGACGCGGCGGTGGCCCCGGCGGGCTCCCGCCTGGCGGTCGCCAACACGACCGACCGCCCCGCCCACATGTGGGTCACCACCCGTACCGGCCTCACCGCCGAACTCCCCGACGGCACCACCCTCGCGCCGCCCTGGGCCCGCTAGGCCGTGTATCGAAAGTGGATCCGAGTTGTGAATGATCAAGGTTCATGGGTCTCTTGCCCGCACGGGCTCGCCGAATCAGGCGAGGTGCTTGCCGAAGAACTCGATCAGCCTGGCGACGGCAGGGGTCACGTACTCGTCGCGGTCGTACAGGTCGACGTGGGTGGCGCCGTCGACGAGGAACAGTTCGGCGTTGCCGGGGCTGTCGGCGACGGCCTTCTCGGAGAACCCGCGGGTCACCGCCTCGGTTCCGGCGATCATGAGCAGCGGGCGGGGGGCGATCTTGGCGACGTCGGCGAAGGAGTCGAACTGGTCGAGGAGGTCGGCGCTGCGCACGACCATGTCGCCCGTGGAACGAGGGTGATGGCCGCGGGGCGTCTTGTAGTAGTCGACGAATTCGGCCGTCGGGGCGGGGGTGTCGGCATCAGCCTTCTCCGGCAGCACGGCGAACGTCGCCGCGGGCTCGCCGGCGGCCTCGGCGCTGCGGAGGTTCCCGGAGCTGGCCACCATCTGCTGCCAGCCCTCGGGGTCGGCGCCGCGGAAGAAGCTGGGGACGTCGGTCCCGGACACGCCGGCCACCGCCTTCATGCGGTGGTCGGTCTGGGCGGCGTAGGGCACGTAGGCTCCGGAGCCGCACACACCCATCACACCGATGCGCTCGGGGTCGATCTCGGGGCGGGTGGTGAGGTAGGAGACCGCCGCACGGAAGTCCTCGGCACGCTGGAAGGGGTCCTCCAGGCCCCGGGGCATGCCCTCGGACTCGCCCTGGAAGGCGGCGTCGAAGGTCAAAACGGCGAATCCCTCCTTGACCAGGCGCGTCGCGTACGCCGCCGGCGCCTGCTCCTTGACTCCGGTCGTGGGATGGCCGACGACGATGGCGGCGAGCGGACCGTCGACGCCGTCGGGGAGGTAGAGGTGGCCGGCGAGCTGCAGGCCGTTGGTCGGGAAGCGGACATCAGTCCTCATGTGCTGCTCCTGCGGGATCGTGTGGCCGGCGATCTGCGGGCCTGTATCCACTCTCCGGCCGGCAACCCGGCGCAGGAAGGTCGCGTCGCTTCCTAGGAAGGATCCTTCCCAGGCAGAGCCTTCTCCCCGGTGCCATGCTGAAGGAATGACTGGTTCCGCCCATCTTCGCGAGCTCGGCGAGTTCCTCAAGCACCGCCGTGGCGAACTCACACCCGCACAGGTGGGGCTCCCCGAGCGCGCGCACACCCAGCGCCGCGTGCGAGGACTGCGCCGCGAGGAGGTGGCCGAGCTCGCCGCGATCAGCACCGACTACTACGTACGCATCGAACAGGGCCGACTGGCACCGTCACCGCCGGTGCTCGACTCCCTCGCGCGGGAGCTGCGACTGGACGCCGACCAGAGGACGTACGTGGAAGGTCTGGTCGCCCAGGCCGCGCGGGCCGGACACCGCAAGACACCGCGCCGGTCCGTCCGCCCCGAAGCGCACCCGCACCTGATCCGGCTGCTCGCCCAGCTCACCGGCACACCCGCCATCGTCTTCGGCCCGCGCCTCGACATCCTCGCGTGGAACCCGCTGGCGGCGGAGCTGCTGTGCGACTTCGCGGCCGTGTCCGAGCCCGAGCGCAACTACGTCCGCATGGTCTTCACCGACCCGGTGATGCGCGACATCTACCCGGATTGGGAGGACGTGGCCCGCACCTGTGTCGAGGTCCTGCGGATGGAGGCCGGAACGAACCCGGCCGACCCGGCCCTCACCGCCCTCGTGGGCGAACTGGCAGTCGCCGACCAGCACTTCCGGGCCTGGTGGGCCGAGCACCGCGTCGCACACCAGGACTTCGGCAGCAAACGCATCGCGCACTCCACCGTCGGCGAACTCACCCTCGACTGGGACACCTTCCGCTACGCCGGCGCCCCGGAGCAGCAGCTCGTGCTCTGGTCGGCCGATCCCGACACTCCGGACGCGGAACGACTGGCCGCTTTGGCTCGCGGCACGGCTCAGAGGCCGTGACCTTCCTGAGCATCAATGCAACTGAAACGTCGAGCAGCAGTCGACCATCGCCGCTTACGAAACAGACCCTAGGACCCGTCGCCGTCCTCCCCGTCGCGCGGCCAGACGGCGAGGGCGATCAGCACGGCCGCCCACACCGCCAGCGGCGTGACCGGCCAGTAGGAGGTCAGCTCCCCCCTCCGCGCGCAGTCCGCGCCCCAGATGCCGGACATGATCACCGCCCCGCCCAGCCAGTAGCGCCACTCGGCCAGCCACTCCCGGAGGTCCTTGCGGTCCCGCTCCGCGCGGGACGGCGCGGGCACGGGCAAGTCGTACGTCAGCGCGGCGAGTTCACCGGCCGTGCGCGCCTCCAGGGCGCGCCCCGCGCGTATCCCGTGCTCGTGCGGGTCGAGTCGCCCCTCGGCCAGCGCCGCCGCCAGCACGCCGAGCGTCCGGTCGCGTTCGCGGTCCGACACCCGTACGGCGGGTGCGGAAGGTACGGCGGGGGGTTCGCGTCGGTCGTCCACCAGTCGTCTCCTTCGGGTTCCGTGCGCCACCTCACCTGACGGCAGGTTAGAATACGACTGTATCTCAAAGAGGGAGTGCCGCCGATGCCCAGGACCGTCGACAGGGACGAGCAGCGCCGCCGGGTCGGTACGGCCCTGCTCCGGCTGGTCGCCGAGCGCGGCCTCGACGAGGTCAGCGTGCGCACCGTGGCGGCCGCGGCGGGCTGTTCCTCCGGCGCCGTCCAGAAGTACTTCCGCACCAAGGAGGAGATGCTCGCCTTCGCCGCCGAGCTGGCCGGCGAGCGCGTCGAGCGCCGGATGGCCGGCGTGGACACCGCGCTCCCGCCGCGCCGGGCCCTGCGCGACCTGGTCCTGACCACGCTCCCCGTGGACGCCGAGCGGCGCGCCGAGGCCGTCGCGCAGCTCGCCTTCGCCGTCCACGCGGCCCACCACCCCCGCCTCGCCGAGATCCGGCGGCGGATCGACCGGGACATCCGCCACGCCCTGGCCGCCTGGCTGGAGTCCACCGGGTACGCGACCGGCGCGGTGCCCGTCGCCGACGCCGTCATCGCCCTCTCCGACGGCCTGGCCCTGCGCATGCTGTACAGCCCCGGGGAACAGGCCCGGTTGCTCGCGGCCCTGGACCGGGCCCTGGACGACCTGATCCCGGACCCGGGAACGGACCGGCCGCCCCGCGCTTGACCTCACGTTCGGTCGAGCTTCTGCGTGCACGGTCATCGGCGACCACTGGCGCGAGGAGGCGGCCCCGTGGCCACGCCCACCATCCCCGAGAACTGCCGCACCGCCGTCTTGTCCACGACGTGGACGCGCTCATCCGCCGGGCCCGGGAGCACGGCGCCGAGCGGTGAACCGCCCGACATGACGGAGGGCCCCGCCCGGAAACGGGCGGGGCCCCCGTACGCCGTCACACGCCCGAGACGAACGCGGCCCAGGCGGCCGGGGAGACCTCGAAGGAGGGGAGACCGGTGTCCTTGGAGTCACGTACGTGGACGGTGTGCGCGCAGGTGGCGACCTCGACGCAGTCGCCGCCCTGGCCGCCGCTGTACGAGGACTTCACCCAGGTGACGGCGACCTCGACGCAGGCGCCGCCTTGCTCGCTGCTGTAGGAGGACTTGATCCAGTGGAGATCGGTGCTCATAGCTCTCGTGCCGCCTGTTCGATGCGTCGTACGGATTCCTCCGGAGGGAAGGCCTGCGCCCGCAGAGTGCTGTAGCGGGCGAAGACGTCTCCCACGTCCGGCTGCTCGCTCAGAAAGTACCTTCCGCCCTGCCCTTCGACATAGACGAGTTGTTCTCGGCGTCCTTCGGTCTCCAGGAGGGTGAAGGGGCCGTTCAGTCCTGCGTGGGTCTCCCGGTCTTCCGGCATCAGCTGGATCTCGACGTTGGGCAACTCGGCCATGTCGAGGATGTGCAGCAGGTTCTTGCGGAGCACGTCCTTGCCGCCGAGTGGCTTGGTGAGGGCGGCCTTCTCCAGCACGAAGGTGATCAGCGGTGAAGGCTTGCGGAAGAACACCTGCTGCCGTTCCAGCCGCGCCGTGACGCCTGCCTCTATTTCGTCGCTCTCCAGCGGCGGGCGCTCCGAAGCGAACACGGCCCGCGAGTAGTCCTCGTTCTGGAGCAGGCCGGGGATCAGGTGGTTGTCGTACTTGTGGATGCCCGCCGCCCTGGCCTCCTCCCACAAGTAGTCCTCGAACCACGCCGCGACACCGCTGGCCGTCACCTCCTCCGCCACCGCCAGAAGTGCACCCTGTGCACCCGTCAGTTCGTCCGCGATGCCGACGAAGTTCCCCTTCGCCCGGCGCTCCCCGCGCTCGATCATCGCCACCTGGGACTTGGAATAACCGGTCTTCAGGCCCAGCGCCTCCTGCGAGACGCGCGCGCGTTCGCGATGGAAGCGCAGGAGTACGCCGAAGGCCTTCGAGGCTCCCGGAGCCTTCTTCTTCTCGTTGTTCACACCCGACCTCCCGAGTGCACAGTCCGGCACAACCGGACTGTGTCGCTGGTCACAGGAGACCACGACCGGGAAGCTGGCCGCATGAATCTGCGCAAGCCCCTTGACAGCGCGCCCACTTGGGTTCCCGCAACCGGACACGCCCTCCGTCACGCGGGCGTGCACTTCGACGCCGTACGGATCGGGGGATTCCTCGGGGAGGACGTGGCGTACCGCCTGATGGCGTTCACGGACTTCCAGGCGGGCCCGATCGTCCGGGAGGCGACGGGGGAGCGGAACCTGTACTTCCTGCTGCCGCCCCGCACCGCCGCCGAGTACGCGTGGCCGGCGCCGGTGCGGGCGCTGAGCGGGAACGGCAGGAGCGAGGCGTACGTGGGGATCCCGGCGCTGCACGGGACGACGTGGCCGCTGGACTGGAGGTCGCGCCCGACACCCGAAGATCCCTTCGTGGAGCCGAAGTTGCTGCACCAGCTCGTGAAGTCCGCCGTACGGTGAGCCCGTCGCCGCGCCCCGCGTGAAGGGCGGCCGGGCCGCAGACGGCTCGCCCACGGCGGTTCGCTGACCCTGATCCGGCCCAGCCTCGGGGACTTCATCGCCGATCGGTCCGAACTGCTCCGACGGGCCGCCGACGTGTTCGAGTGGGTGCGCTCCAAGGCGCTCGAAGTCACCGTGACGGGCCGCTACGCGTTGTCCGAGGCCGCCCGGGCCCACGGCGATCTGGAGGCCCGGCGCACCACCGGCAAGCTGCTCCTCGTACCCGGTGCGGCCGCTGTCGGACGCCACGAGGAGACGCGGAGCTGATCGCGGGTGACGAGGCCGGGGATCTCGGAGACCGGGACGTCGAGGGCGTGGCCGACCGTCATCACCGAGATCCCCGACCGAGGTCCCCGACCGGGATCCTGACCAGGATCCCCGGCGACGTCGGGCGCTTCGAGATCCCTCGGCCGAGACCCGGCCCACCCGTCCACGACCTCCCGGGACAGAACACCCGGGGCGTGTCCGGCGGGCCGGGATCGGCCAGCATCTAGCCGGCGTCGAGCTGGTGGTCCGCCCAGACGTAGGCCTCGGGCAGCAGGTCGGCGACGGGAACGGTCCGGAGGCGGTCGCCCCGGCCGACGACGACCCCGAGGGACGGGAAGTAGTCGAGGAGGGCCTGGCGGCACCGGCCGCACGGCGGGACGACCCCCCGGTCGCGGTCGCCCACGGCGACGATCGTCTCCAGCTCGTAGGCGCCCTGGGCGGCCGCCGTGCCGATGAGGACCAGCTCGGCGCAGGGGCCGCCGGTGAAGTGGTAGGCGTTCACGGCGGTGACGATCCGGCCGTCGGCGGCGCGGGCCGCGGCCGCCACGGTGTGGTTGTCGCCCCGGCAGCGCGTGCGGGCGACGTGCTCCGCCGCCCGGACGAGTTCGTGGTCGACGGGGCGGGGCTGCGCGGTCATCTTCTCTTCCTCCGTGGGGTGCGGGCCGACGCGACGTTGCCGGGTGCGGCGGGGGCCCGCAAGCGAGTATCGGCGGGTCGGCCCCCCTCGGCCCCCTCGCCCCGCCCTCGGACCCCCTTCGACCCCCCTCGGCCCCCCTCGCCCCCCTCGGACTCCTCGGACTCCTCTCGGACCCCGATCGCCCGTCGCTACGGATCGGTCACGTCTTCCCCGTACCGTACGGAACCCGCGCGACCGGCCCGCAGGATGAGGGACATGACCCGACGTCCCTCCTCCCGCACCGCCGCGGGCACGCTGCTGTTCGCCGTCCTCGCCTCCGTCCTCGTCGCCGGCTGCGCCGAGCCCTCCGAGGACCCGCGCGCGAACGCCTCCGGCACCCCCGGCGGCGGCATGCGGTACTGCCCGGGCCCCGGGGAGCCGCCGATCGACCCCTCGGTGCCGTGCATCTCGCAGGACCCCGCCCGGAAGTACGCCGAGAACCACGCCTACCGGAAGGAGATGGAGATCGGCGAGGAGGAGCGAGCCGGGGCCCGGACCAAGGCGGACGCGCTCGCCGAGGCCCTGAAGGGCCTGGCGGGGAAGCCGGTCGGGGAGGTCGAGGTCCGCGCGGCGGCCGCCGCCGCCCTCGGCCTCGAACCGGCCGACGTCGAGTACCGCGCGGGCACACCCGGCAAGGTCCTCAAGGACGTCGTCGTCGGCGGCGGCCGCGGCAAGGTCTGCGTCAACGGGAACGTCGACTCCCGGGGCAACGCCACCGCCGAGGTCGCCGGCCGCACGATGGACGGCACCTGCCTGCCGGGCCTGGGCGGCCACTGAACCTCCCCGCACCGCAAGACCGATGGTTCAAGGGCCTTGCAGCGCGATTTCATCGCCGGGCTGTGGGATGGAGGCGAGCGGTACCCGCGTGCGGCGTCCGGTACCCACCGCACCGCACCGCACCGCCGCGGCGACGAAGGGGTCCAGGGGAGGACGACATGACCGAATCAGGCACGGCGCCGGGGCTCGGCGCGCTGCGGGCCACCTACGGGGCCAGGCGCCCGCCGTGGACCGGGTACGTGGTGGGCGGCGTCCTCCTCTTCGGCGGCGGCACGCCCCTGCTGGTCGCGCTGCTCGTCGCAGGGACGGGACCGCTGCCGGTGCTGGCCTTCGCGATCGGCTACGCGGGATACACGTGGATGCTGGTCGACCGGGTCAAGCTGGCCCGGCGCGGCAAGGGCGCGCGGCTCGACCTCCACGAGCGCGGCGCGGTGGTGACCCTCGGCGGGGGGAGCGTCCACACCTTCGACTGGGACACCGTCCGGGTCCACCAGGACGTGCTCCACTCGCGGAAGAACGGCGTCACCGTCTCCAGCCACGTCTACACGCTGATCGGCACGGACGGCGTGGCCTGCACCATCGGGGACAGCGGCAGGATCGGGTCCTCCCGCTACGCGGGCATCGTCACCCGTGTGAAGGGGGCGGAGTTCACCGAGCCCGAGCAGTGGGGCCCGGCCGTCGTGCGGGCGGTGGCCGACGCCCAGCTCGGCCGCGTCCTGGAGGAGGTGGCGCACGGGCAGAGGCTCGAATTCAACACGATCGCCCTCGGCCTGCACGGGGTGGAGCACAAGGGGCGGTCCCTCCCGTGGGGGCGCGTGGCCGAACTGCGGGTGGTGAACGGCCGCTTCCACGTCAAGGAGGACGGGCGGCGGCTCCTCGCGATGGACGTCCCGGTGTCCGCGATCCCGAACTTGCCGGTCTTCCACACCGTGGCCAAGAGGCTCCACGAGGCGACGCGAAGGCAGTGAGACGACGCCCGTGAGGCCCGGGGCGGGTCCGGTCGGGGCGGGATCACCCCGCCCCGACCGGACCCGGACCGTCACCCCTTGCTCACCGCCGCCAGGATCTCCGGCAGCCGGTTCGCCGTGCGCGGGGCCGCCAGCCGGAGGCCCGCCCACACCAGGAGCGCGCCGTAGAGGGTCCCGGCCGGGAAGAGGAGCCAGAGGAGGGAGTGGTGGTCGGCGACGCGGAAGTAGATCACCGCGCCGATCAGCGGGGCGCACAGCAGCGCCGCCACCAGCATGCCGCCGAAGATCGAGATCCAGGCCAGGCCCGCCTGCCCCGGGACCACGTTCTTGTACCCGCTGTCCTGCGGGATCGAGTACGGGAAGAGGGCCGAGGCCACCGCGCCCGTCCCCAGCATCGCGCCGAGCAGCCCGAACGCCAGGCCGAGCCCCTCCGGGAGGCGCCCCCAGTCGCCCAGGACGGCGCACGTCAGGGCCGTCACGAGGACCGTGAACGGCAGCGTGACGGCGAGCAGCGCGTACGCCCGCGCCCGCAGCTCGGCGTACGCGTCGGCCGGGGTCGAGAGGGTCTGCGCGACCATCCAGAACGCCGACGTGTCCTGCCCGAACTGGTTGTACATCAGCATGCCGAGCATGCCGGAGGCGAAACACGCCCAGTAGATCGAGCCCGCGCCCTGGAGCGCGTTGAACAGCGGCACGATCAGGCCGATGGCGAGCGAGGTCACCCACGCCGCCTTCGTCTTCGGGTCCCGCCACATGTACCGCAGGCTGCGCTCCATGACCGCGCCCGTCCGCCCGTCCGGCAGGAACCGGCCGAGGAACCCCGTGCCGTCCTTCCCGCGGGCGGCCGGGTCCGGGGCCGCGCCGATCGTGGAGCCGTCCGGCTCGACCATCAGGCGCACGAGGCTCCGCCGCCACCAGTGCACGAGCCCGGCGAGCGCCGCCGCCGTGAGCAGCAGCCGGGCCGCCGCCACCGCGTACGCGCCCTCGCCCGCCGCGTCCACCGCGCCGATCGCGGCGGCGGGCGGCAGCCAGCCGACGACGGCCGCCGCCGGCTCGACCGCGTCCATCCCGCCCGGCTCGCTGAGCCGCTGGGCGGCGAAGTTCACGACCTGCATGCCGACCGCGATGACCAGACCGCTGAGCAGCGCCAGGTCCCGGCCCTTGCGGGAGGTGAGCAGCCGGATGTTGGCGGCGGCCACGGCCCGCGAGAGCGCCACGCACGTGACCGTCACCAGCGGGACGGCGAGCACGGCGACGCACGCCGCGGCGGCGCCGTGCGCCACGGACAGCGCCGCGCCGAACGCCAGGAGCAGCGTCAGCACGGGGCCGACGCCCACGAGCGAGGCCACGAGCAGCGCCCGGACCAGCGGGGCGGGGAGCAGCGGCAGCATCACGAGCCGCGACGGGTCGAGGGTCTCGTCGCCGCTCGGCACGAACAGCGGCATCACCGCCCACGCGAGCGCGACCACGCCGGTGAGGAGGATCGCGGCGGTGCCGGCGCTCTCGTGGCCCCTGAGGAGGACGAAGGCGAGGAACATCCCCGCCGCGAAGAGGACGCCGAAGACGGCGGAGACGACGTACGCGGCGGTCCGCCCGCCCGACTGGCGCAGCCCGTTGCGCAGCAGCGACAGCTTGAGCCGTACGAAGACGGAGGTGAGGGAGGGGGCGGGAGCGGAGGCGGGCGCGGAGGCGGGCGCGGGGGAGGAGGTGACGGCACTCATCACTGCGCCCCGCCGCCGGCACCCGAACCCGTACCGTTCCCGGCGGAGCCCGTACCGCCCAGCCAGTCCAGCGAATCCCCCGCCGCCGCGCGCTCGTTCGCGCCCACCAGTTCCAGGAACGCCGCCTGGAGCGAGGGCGCGTCGCCGCGGACCTCGGCCAGCGGGCCCTGGGCCCGGATCCGGCCCGCCGCCATGACGGCGACCCAGTCGCAGAGCGATTCGACCAGTTCCATGACGTGGCTGGAGAAGACGACGGTCGCGCCGGAGGCGGTGTACCGCTCCAGAACGCCCCGGATGGTCTGCGCGGAGACCGGGTCCACGCCCTCGAACGGCTCGTCGAGGAAGAGGACCTCGGGGTTGTGCAGGAGCGCCGCCGCCAGGCCGATCTTCTTCCGCATGCCGGTCGAGTAGTCCACGACCAGCTTGTGCTGCGAGTCCGTCAGGCCGAGCACGTCGAGGAGTTGCGCGGCGCGCTTGTCGACCTCGTCGCCCGGCAGGCCGCGCAACCGGCCGCTGTACGCGAGGAGTTCGCGGCCCGAAAGGCGCTCGAAGAGCCGCAGGCCCTCCGGCAGGACGCCGATGCGGGACTTGACCCGGGCGACCGACTCGGGGTCGGCCCACACGTCGTCCCCGGCGACCAGGATGCGCCCGTGGTCGGGCCGCAACAGGCCGGTGATCATGGAGAGCGTGGTGGTCTTGCCCGCTCCGTTGGGCCCGACGAGCCCGATGAACCTGCCCGCGGGCAGCACGAGATCGATCCCGTCCACCGCGATCTGCTGCCCGAAGCGCTTCCACAGCCCTTCGACCCGCACGGCGGGCGCGGCACCGTCCCCCGGTGCCGTGCCCGCCTTCTCGAACGCTCCTCCTGATGCCTGGTCAGGCATGCTCCGTCAGCCCCTCGGTCGTCCCCGTCATGACGGGCCCCACCCTACGGCGGGGCCCGTGGGGCTCATGGAACCCATGGAACCCATGGAACCCACGGGGCCACGGGGCCACGGGGCCTGCGGGGGCCCGGGGTCAGGAGGCGCGGGACGCCCTCGCGTCCGCCGCCTCGCGCCCGCACGCGTACGCGAGGGCGCTGATCAGCTCCTCCGCGTCGGGGAGCCAGCGGTTCGCCGGGGTGGGGCGGCGGGCCCACTGCACGGCGCCCCGGCCGCCGATCCGGGTCGGCGGGGCCGCCACGTAGTGCCCCTCGCCGCGCGTGACGAGGTCGAGGGAGGACGGGATCCAGCCCAGCTTGCGGACGAGCTCCGGGACCTTGGTCGCGGCGCCCGGCAGCACGAAGAAGTACATCCGGCGCTCCGGGGAGCAGGTCACCGGGCCGAGCGTCAGCTCCATCCGCTCCATGCGGGCGAGCGCGAGGAAGCCCGCCGACTCGGAGACCTCGATCGCGTCGAAGGTGCGTCCGGTCGGCAGCAGGATCGAGGACTTCGGCTGCTTCGACCACATCCGGCGGGCGCCGACCCCGCTGCCGGTCGCCTGGGTCGACCAGTCGGGCCGGGACGCGTGGGCACCCGGCAGCGCGCAGTCGTCCGCGCCGCAGGAGCAGCGCTCCCTGCCTTCGGCGGCTTCCAGCCAGGTCCCCGGGAACACGTCCCAGTGCCGCTCTTCCGCGTACCGCACGGCGCTGTCAAGCAGCTGCTCGCTCCGCTGCTCGGGGACCCGCGCGGCCTCCGTGACTCCCATGGTCTCTTCCACGGTGAGCACAACTCCCCGCACCACCCGGGGTTACGGGCGGCGCGGAGAAGCGGGGTGGCGCAACGATTCCGCACGCGGGGCGCACCGGTGCACGGACGGGGGCGCGCGGAGGGCCGGGGCGCGGGGGCGGGTACCCACAGGTGGGGGCGCCGGCGAGGACTCGCGGCCGACGTGTCCGGTTTCGCGTGTTCGCATCGGCATTGACCGGATATTCACCGGGCAGTGATCCCTTCTCCGACGATCACCCGCACGGTTCCAGGGGGTACCACATGGCAGCCAGGCCACTCGTCCCGCGTCAGGTCAACGAACGGCTCCAGGCGCTCATCCAGGAGGCGGCCTGCTCCAACGCCGGCCTCGCCCGCAGGGTCAACACGGTCGGCGCGGAGCGCGGCCTCGACCTGCGGTACGACAAGACGTCCGTGGCGCGCTGGCTGCGCGGGCAGCAGCCGCGCGGCCGGGCGCCCGGGATCATCGCGGAGGCGCTGAGCCGCAAGCTGGGCCGCACGGTCACCATCGACGAGGTCGGCATGGCCAACGGCCGGAACCTCGCCGCCGGGGTGGGACTCCAGTTCGCGCCGACCGTGCCCGGGGCCATCGAGCAGGTCTGCGAGCTGTGGCGCAGCGACGTGGGGCACCGGGAGTTCCTGGCCGGGTCCACGGTGGCGGCCTCCGCCCTGGTCGAGCCCAGCCGGGACTGGCTGATCACGGTGCCGGACGCGCACGTGGCCCGGACGGCGGGGGCCCGCGTCGGGGTCGCGGACGTGGCGGCCGTACGGGAGACGACGGCCGCGCTGGTCGACCTCGACCGGCGGTTCGGCAGCGGGCACGTGCGCCCGGTGGTGGTGCACTACCTGGACAGCGTGGTGTCGGGGATGCTGTCCGGCTCGTACCGGGAGGCGGTGGGCAGACAGCTCTTCGCGGCGGCCGCCCGGCTGACCGAGCTGGCCGGGTACATGGCGGTGGACACCGGCGAACCGGGCCTGGCCCAGCGGTACTACATCCAGGCGCTGCGGCTCGCGCAGGCGGCCGGGGACCGGGGCTACGGCGGCTACGTGCTCGCCGCCTCGATGAGCCATCTCGCCGCGCAGCTCGGAAACCCGCGGGAGATCGCCCAGTTGGCGCGGGCGGCGCAGGAGGGGGCGCGCGGGAAGGTGCCGCCCCGGGCGGAGTCGATGTTCCTGGCGGCCGAGGCGCGCGGGCACGCCCTGATGGGCGACGTCCGGGCTTTCGAGGAGGCGGCGGGCGGCGCCGTGCGGGCCCTGGAGCGGGCCGATCCGGAGGCGGGCGACGAGCCCGTGTGGATCACCCACTTCGACCACGCGTACCTGGCGGACGAACTGGCCCACTGCTACCGGGACCTGGGCCGCGCGGAGGCGGCGGCGCGGGCGGCGGAGGAGTCGGTCGCCGGGCACCCGGAGACGCGGGCGCGGCGGCGGGCGATCGGCCTCGCCCTGCTCGCGGCGGCGCAGATCCAGCAGCGCGAGGTGGAGCAGGCCTGCCGCACGGGCGCCCGGGCGCTCGAACTCCTGGGCACGCTCCGCTCGTCGCGCGGCATGGAGTACCTGGACGACCTGAGGGACCGCCTGGAACCGTTCTCGGGGGAGGCGGCGGTACGGGAGTTCGGGGTGCGGATGGAGCTGTACGCGGTCTGAGCCCGCCCCGGGGGAGCGGTACGGACCGGGCGCGTGAATCAGTTCTGTAACCGGTCTCACACGTGTGTGCGGACCCCCGGGCCCAGCCGGTAGCGTGAACCGACGATTCCGTAGGTCCATCAGTAGGAGTCCCGGTGACGCAGAACGGACAGGGTCCGGAGCCGCAGTACCCGGCGGTGCCCCCCGCGCACGACGGTGCCCACGGGGGAGCGCGGCCGTGGGACGGCGGCTGGGCCCCCGCCGGCGGTCAGCCGGGCGGACAGCCGCTGCCGCCCGCGCAGCCGCTGCCCCCGGAGGCGGCACCGGGCGCCGCCGACCTGCAGTCCACGCAGTACCTGCCGCCGATACCCCCGCAGCCCGGCTACGGCTACCCGGGCCCGGGGCCCGCCGCCGACCTCCAGGCGACCCGGCACATCGCCCCGGTGCCGGGCGCGATGCCGCCGGCGCAGGCCCCGCAGCCGGGCTACGGCTATCCGCCGGCCCAGGCGCAGACCTCCCAGCCGGGCTACGGCTACCCGCACCCGGCCGCCGCCGACCTGCAGGCCACCCAGCACATCGCGCCGGTGCCGCCGCAGCGGGGCGGCGGGGACTCGACCCAGTTCCTGGGCACGGGACCACTGGCGCACCAGGGCGGACCCGGCCAGGGCGGACCCGGCCAGGCCGGGGCCTCCGACGCGACCCAGTACATCGCCCCCGTCCCCCCGGGCGCCCCCGTACCCCCGGCCGCGTCCGGCGAGCGGCAGCCGCCCGCCGAGTTCGACAGCCTCTTCCGCACGGAGGCGCCCCGGGCCCCGCAGCAGCCCCAGCCCTCGCAGGGCTACCGGCCTCCGCCGCCGGCCCCCGCCCCGTACCAGCAGCAGCCGCCGCAGCCCCCGCAGCAGGGGTACGGCCACCAGGACGCCTACTACGACGACGAGCCCGCGCCGCGCCGCAAGTCGCCGGTCGCCCTGATCGCCGTCGTCGTCGTCGGCTGCGCGGCCGTCGGCCTCGGCGCCGGGGCCCTGCTCAGCGGCGGCGAGGACGACAAGCAGGGACCCGAGAAGAGCGGTTCGACCGTGGCGGCGACCTCCTCCGCGCCGCCCGCCGAGCAGCCGGCGGAGCAGGCGGCCGATCCGGCGGAGGCGCAGGCGCGGGAACTGGGCAAGCTCCTCGCGACCAGCAGCGACAGCCGGGACACCGTGATCAACTCGGTCGCTTCCATCAACCGGTGCAAGAACCTGGACAAGGCCGCCGCGGACCTGCGGGGCGCCGCCGAGCAGCGCCGGGGCCTGATCACCAGGCTCCAGTCCCTGTCGGTCGACAAGGTCCCGGACAACGCCCGGCTGACCGCCGCGCTCGTCGAGGCCTGGAAGGCCTCCGCGTCCGCCGACGACCACTACGCGGCCTGGGCCGAGCAGGTGAAGGCGAAGGACGGCTGCAAGGGCGGCAAGGCCCGCAGGACGGACAACCTGGGCGCGGCGGAGAAGGACAGCGGGGACGCCACCCGGGCCAAGAAGAAGGCGGCCGGGCTGTGGAACCCGACCGCCGAGAAGTACGGACTGGAGAGGCGCGCCTACCACCAGCTCTGAGCGGCCGGACCCGCCCCCCAGGGGGTCAGGTCACGGCGAGGAGCGTCTCGCCGACGTCGACGAAGCCGGGCTTCTGCGCCACCAGCTGTCCCTGGCGCACCACTTGGAAGGTCACCTGGTGGTTGACGATCCGGGGGAAGCCGGAGGCGCCGAGCAGGTCCGCGTACTTCCAGCGCAGGGCCGGGGTGAGGCCGCCGGTGTCGATCCGCTCGCCCCGGTCGAGGGCGTGGGCGATCTCCGTGGCCGTGATCCGGTCCCGGTCCAGGGACTCCACGACCTGCTTGAGGACCGTGTAGGCGATCCAGGTGGTCTGGACGCCCGTGTCGGCCGGGTCGACCCGGTTGTCGACGAACGCGTGCTCCTGGACGACCTTGCGCATCGGCGCCCAGCTCTTGTCGCCCGCCTCCGGGTACCAGCCGGTGACGAACGCCCCCTCGAAGGGGCTGTGGGAGCCGCCGGTGCGGTCGATCACGGGCTGGTCGACGCTGCCGAGGATCGAGGAGATGCGGACGTGCCCGCCCTTGCCGTCCCGCCCGCCGCGCCGCTTCTCCTCCGGCAGCCGGCGGAAGGAGTCGAAGAAGATCTGGGTGCGCTCGCCGAGCACGGCGGTCACGCAGCCGCCCGCGCCCTTCGCCCCGGACCTGGCCCTGCCCGCCTGCCGGGTGTACTCGCCGGCGTCCTCGGCGGCCGGGATGTCGAGGGCGCCGCCGTGCTTCGCCCGGCGCAGGCCGGAGTCGAGCAGGGCGGGCAGCCGGTCCCCGCCGACGGTGTCGGGCCGGACGAGGGCGACCTTCTCGCAGACGCTGGCGAGCTGCATGCCGTGCCCGGCGACGAGGGAGGCCTGTCCGCCGTTGACGGGGTACGAGAGCGGGCTGGTGAACTCGTCGTCGGTGACGCCGTAACCGCCGATGTACGGGATGCCGGCCGCTTCGAGGGCGTTCATGAAGTCGCGCCCGTGCTGGCTGTACGAGCCGACGACGGCGACCGCCTTCTGGTCGATCGCCTGGCGGGCGCAGTCGGCGGCGCCCTCGGAGGTGTTGCGCTCGTTGCAGGTGAGGACGCGCAGTTCGTGGCCGTCGATGCCGCCCGAGGAGTTCACCCAGCGGGCGAAGGCCTGCGCCATGGCGGGCATGCCGGGCATGTTGGTGGCCTTGGTCCGGTCGGGGGCCCAGGTCATCACGGTGAGGGGCTCCCGGGAGTCCCCGGCGGAGCCGGGGAGCACGCCGCATCCGGTGAGCAGCGACGCTCCGGCCGCCGTGGCCGTGACGTACGCGAGGAGTGGGGTCAGTCGCCTGCCGGTCATGGACACGCACATTTCCTCCCCAGGGGTAACGCGGGAGTGAGCGCGGGTCGACGGTGGGTGACGGGACGGTGAATTGCGGGGGTCGGGCGGGGGTGGGTCCGCTTGCCGGACAGGGGAACGTACGATCGAAACGTGTCCAGTCCCGCCATCGACCCCGCCACCGGCCCGGGCCCCGGTCCGCACACCGGCCGGGCCTCCGGTCCGGCCCCCGATCCGTCCCCCGGTCCGGTCTCCGGTCCCGGGAACCCTTCCCGTCGCGGCCGTCGCTCCTCCACCATGGGCGGCATGCCGCTCAACGACATGCCGTGGTGGCGCTGGCGCAGCAACGTGCGCTCGGCGCTGCACATGCTCTCGGACCCCGTGTTCCACGAGACGACCTGGCTGGCCGGCCGGGAGGGGTACGGCGACGTCACCGACGCCGTCTACCGCCTGGTCGAGGACACCTGGCTCGACAACTGGTCCGCCGAGAAGTACGTCGGCGCGATCTTCCGGGACTCCGGCGAGGCCGCCCTCGTCGACGTCGCCGTCCTGCGGGTGCTGCGCATCCTGCACCAGGTCGGACCCGACGCGCCCGTCTCCGCCTACCTGGAGCACCAGGGCTGGCCGGAGGCCGTACGGGCCGCCCGCGAGGCCCACGTGCGCCTCGCGCTCGCCGACGGAGAGGACCCCGACGCGCCCCCGCGCTCCCTCGACCTGCTCCGTATCATGACGCGGTCCTGAACCGTTCCGCCTGCCGGACGGTGCGCCTCGCACCCGGCCGGGTGTGGCAGGCTGACGGGATGACCGACCAGTACGTCCTCACCCTCTCGTGCCCCGACAAGCAGGGCATCGTGCACGCCGTGTCGAGCTACCTCTTCATCACGGGGTGCAACATCGAGGACAGCCAGCAGTTCGGGGACCGGGACACCGGGCTCTTCTTCATGCGGGTCCACTTCTCGGCCGAGGCGCCCGTGGACGTGGAGAAGCTGCGGGCCAGCTTCGCGGCGGTCGGCGACGCCTTCGGCATGGAGTGGCGGATCGACCGGGCCGACCAGCGCATGCGGGTCGTGCTCATGGTGTCGAAGTTCGGGCACTGCCTGAACGACCTGCTGTTCCGCTCCCGGATCGGGGCGCTGCCGGTGGAGATCGTGGCCGTCGTCTCCAACCACACGGACTTCGAGGAGCTGGTCGGCTCGTACGGGGTCCCGTTCCGGCACATCCCCGTCACCAAGGACACCAAGGCGGAGGCCGAGGGCAGGCTGCTCGACCTCGTCCGCGAGGAGGACGTCGAGCTGGTCGTCCTCGCCCGCTACATGCAGGTCCTCTCCGACGACCTCTGCAAGCAGCTCTCCGGCCGGATCATCAACATCCACCACTCCTTCCTGCCGAGCTTCAAGGGCGCCAAGCCCTACCACCAGGCGCACGCCCGGGGCGTGAAGCTGATCGGCGCGACCGCCCACTACGTGACGGCGGACCTCGACGAGGGCCCGATCATCGAGCAGGAGGTCGAGCGCGTCGGCCACGAGGTGACCCCGGACCAGCTCGTCGCGATCGGCCGCGACGTCGAGTGCCAGGCCCTCGCCCGCGCGGTCAAGTGGCACGCGGAGCACCGCATCCTGCTCAACGGCAGCCGCACGGTCGTCTTCGCCTAGATCTTCACAGGCGGCTGAGGGACGCCGCCGCGGCCAGGACGTCGCGGATCGCCTCGCGGTCGCCGTCCTGGCCCGCCGCCGCTTCCTCCGGGGAGACGCGGCCCGCCACGAGCTGGCAGAACTCGACGCCCTCCATCGCGACCTGCGCCACCGCCTGGTCCGGGTCGCCGACCGCGGCCGGGGAGTCGAGCGCGATGTACCAGTGGCCGCCGCCCGCGCCCTCCACCTCCAGGTGCAGCGAGCGGCCCGGCGCGCCCGCCGCGACCAGCTGCCGGGCGGGCGCGGCGAGACCGCTGCGGCGGCGGCCGGCCAGGGCCGCCGGAAGCAGCCGCGGCGCCAGGTCGATCATCTCGTGCAGATGGGCGCCGCAGGGCGGGTCGTACGGGTACGCCACCGCGTGCGCGATGTCGTCCGCGTGCAGCCAGCACTCGAAGGCCCGCTCCAGGAGCGAGTCCCGCAGCGGCAGCGCGAAGTCCTTGTAGGTGACCGTGAGGTCGGCCACTCCGCGCCCGGCGAAGGAGACCGTACGGATGAGGGCGTGGCTCTGGTCCCGCCAGGGCTCCCGCAGGGCCCGGCCCGGCGGCCGCTCCAGGCCCGACCAGAACGCCTCGGTCCGCTCGGACGGCGACAGCTCGGGCGTGCCGGCGCCCAGCGGGTCGTCGAGCCCGAGGGCCCCGGCCACCAGGCCGTCCACGGCGAAGAGGTGGCCGATGACCCCGGCGACGGTCGCCTTGCGCCGCACCGGCCGGTCCTCCTCGTACCACTTGAGCCGCACCGGCGCGTGCCACTCGGACTCGCCGATGTCCCGCAGCAGCGCGTCGAGCCGGGCGGTCTCCGCGTCGTACGGCGTGACCCAGCCGGGGATCGGGATGCGGGCGGGGCGGCGGCCCAGGCAGTTCTCCAGGACGCGGGAGCGCAGCAGCGGGTCGAGGTCCAGGTCGCGGTCCCGGTGGAGCAGGGCGACGGCGTCGCGCAGCCGCAGCGCCTCGTCGGCGCACGGGCCGCACTCGGTGAGGTGCGCCTCGACGGCCGCGGTCTCCCCGGCGGAGCACGCCGAGAGCGCCCAGGCCCCGAGCAGGGACTTGAGCACTCCGTGGCTGAGGACGGGCACGTCCGGCTCCTCCACCGGTTCCTCCGGTTCCCTCTCCTCCGGGGTCCTTCCCGTCAGGTCCGCGTGGTCGTCCGCCGACCGGCGGGGGCCCGGTATGCGGGGAACGCGCGCGACGCCGTCCGCGCCGTCGTCCGCCGGGGTCACGGCGTCCGTCCGTGGCCGGGCGGGGAGGTCCCTTCGAACGGCCGGGTGTGCGCCGTGGAGAGCAGCTGGAGGCCGAGCCGGAGCCGCCGGCGCGCCTCGTCCTCGGTGACCCCGAGGTCGGCGGCGGTCTGGCGGTAGTCCCGCCGCTGGAAGTAGGCGAGTTCGAGCGCGGCCCGCAGCGGCGCGGGCATCGACGTCACGATGTAGTCGGCGCGGGCCGCGACCGAGGCCCGGCGCACCTTCTGCTCCAGCTCCTCGGCGGAGCCGACGCCCGTCTCCGCGTACGCCGTCGCCTCCGCGAGCCGCAGCCGGTGCACGGCCTGCCGCTGGGTGAGCCGGGCCACCCACGCGCGCATGTTCCCCTGCCGGGGGTCGTACGCGTCGGGGTTCTCCCAGATGTAGCCGAAGACCTCGCGGGTGATCTGGTCGGCCGCCGCGTCGTCGTCGAGGACCCGGTGCGCCAGGCTGTGCACCAGCGAGGCGAACCGGTCGTACAGCTCCCCGAGGGCAGCGGCCTCCCCGCGCGCCAGCCGCTGCTGCATCCTGCGGTCCCAGCGCGGTGGTGTGTCCTTCGCCATCCGACCCTCCACCCGTGCCGACCTTCCGGTTCTCCTCCAAAGTAATGCGCCGTCCCGACGGCGCACCCCTGTTTGCGGCAAGTGCGCCCTTGACGGAGGCTCAAGTGGTAGAGGGACCGCCCCGTCCTACTGGACCGTAACGAACTGCTAACCATAGGAGTCTCACAGGCGACTCCTATGTTCTACTTTTTGACAGATTGGATTGATCTTCCTTCTGGATCGCCCATATTCGAAGGGATCTTGCTCAACTCCTTTCGCATGAAAATGCCCCCGTGGCTTCCGTGCGCCCCGGGGCCCTCCGTGGAGCCCTGGTGGGCGGCATACCGTCACCGCTCCCGACCGGGGGCACTGGAGGTTGTAGGAATGGCCGCTTCCGGCCGGGAGAACAGGCTGTACGCACTGGACGGACTGCGTCTGGTCGTCGCCTTGATGGTGGTCTTCTACCACTACGTCGCCCTCGCCGCCCCGTGGGGCCATTCCACGGTGACGATCTTCCCCACGGCGCACCAGTTCGCCCGTTTCGGATGGCTCGGCGTCGAGGTCTTCTTCCTCATCAGCGGCTTCGTCATCTGCATGAGCGTGTGGGGGCGCACCCTGGGCGACTTCGCGATATCCCGCCTGACGCGGCTCTTCCCCGCGTACTGGGTGGGGGTCCTGCTGACCGCGCTCGTCGTGAAGATGTGGCCGGTCATCAGCGAGATCGAGGGCTGGGGTTCGGTGATCACCAACCTCACGATGCTCCAGGCCGGGAACAACACGCAGCCGGTCGACCAGGTCTACTGGACCCTCTTCGTCGAGCTGAAGTTCTACCTGCTGATGGCCGTGGTGGTCTTCTTCGGGGTCACGTACCGCACCTGCCTGGTGTTCTGCGGCGTGTGGACCGCCGCCGCCGCGCTGGCGCCGGTCATGGGCAGCACGCTCCTGACGCAGTTCGCCATGCCGATCTACGCGCCGTTCTTCATCGCCGGCATCGCCTTCTACCTCATGCGCCGCTACCGGCCCAACGCCGTGCTCTGGACGATCGTCGGCTTCCAACTGCTCCTGTCCCAGCGCTACGTGGACTACCGCATGGAGGTCAGCCTCGGCAAGGAGCTGGCCGCGGCGCTGCCCACCTGGCCCGCCCGCCTGATCATCGTCGCCGGCTTCGCGGTCGTCGGGGCGATCGCCCTCGGCGCGTTCGACCGCATCCAGTGGAAGTGGCTCACCCACGCCGGGGCCATCACGTATCCGCTGTACCTCATCCACATGCACATCGGCATGACGCTCATCTACAAGCTGCGCGACCGGATCCCCGCCGCCCCCCTGGTCCTCCTGGTGACCGTCGGCATGATGGTCGCGGCCTGGCTCATCCACCGGCTCGTCGAACGGCCGCTGGGCAAGTGGATGCGCAACGGACTCAAGCGGGCGGTCCAGGACGTCCGCCGCGAGACGCGGCCGGGCGGCCTGCGCGGCCGGTGGGACGGGAGCCGGCCGGAACCGGCGGTCCCGGGCACGGCTCCCGCGGCCTCCGCCGCTCCTGCGGCCTCTGCCTCTGCCAGAGCCTCCGCCGCTCCCGCCGCCTACGCCGGGCATCCGGACCCCGAGACCCTCCAGCTCTCCGCCCCGGTCGGTCTCGTCCCCGGGCAGCGTTCCTCGCACTCCGCGCCGCACCCCGCGCAGGGCGACGGCCACCGCGCCTCCTGAGGGCCCGCTCCTCCGGGAGCGTGACGGAACGTCGATACCGGGTCGTGTCCCGCGGCGGGGCCGTCACGGCCCGGAGTCGGCCTCCGGCTCCGGTACTCTCCGTGGGATGCGAGTGCACGTTGACCCGGATCGTCCCGGTGTCGCCCCTGTGGTGGCTCCGTGTCCCGGAATGCGCCCCGCTCGCGCCCCCGGGAGGCGCCCCGCGCGCTCCTGTTCGACTCCCCGCAGCGTGCGTCGCACAGTATGGACCATGCGTACTCCTTCGCGCTGGAATATGCCCGAAGCGCTTGTTGCGGTGACTGTACGTCAACCATGCTGTCTCGCAAGGGAATCACGTTCCGTAAGGACGTCGACGGCTGTGAGGCGCGAGGCGATGTGTCCGCCGGTTCGGGTGGTGTGAACGGTGCAGGTGCTTCAGGTTCAGTTGGAGGTCGGGCCGGACCCGGCCGAGGTGGGGCGCGCCCGGAGGTGGGCCCGGTCGCGGCTCGCCGGTTCGGGCATACGGGAGGACGAGCCGCTGGCCGAGACGCTGGTGCTGATCATCTCCGAGCTCGTGACGAACGCCGTGGTGCACACGGGCTGTCCGGCCGTGCTGCGGATGCTCTTCGCGGCGGAGGGCGGGGTGCGGGTCGAGGTGGCCGACGCGAGCGACTGCCCGCCGAGGCCCCGGCGCGCACACGGCGACGACACCAACGGACGCGGCCTGGAGCTGGTGGACGGCCTCGCGGACCGGTGGGGCTGGCAGCCCGAGGGCTCCGGCAAGAGCATCTGGTGCGAGGTGGACCGGGCGGCTCCGGCCGCTCCCGCGCCCGTGGTGGCTCCGGGCGCTGCGGTGACTTCAGGGGTCGGGTGACTCCGGGGACCGCCGTTGCGCCGGGGCCCTGTGGCGCCCGGTGCCCCGGTGGCGCCCGGACGGGTGCCCTGTTGACGGTTCGTTCCGTTTTGCCCACCCTGGGGTGAGCGATTCGCGGCGAGGGGAGCCGAGGGCCGTACGGGCCCTCGGCGTGTGCGGGTCGCGGCCGGGCGGCGGCGGGTCCGTGCCGTGCTCGGGGCGCGCGCGAGCGCGCCGCCGCCCGGGCGCCGGACCTCTCGGCGCGCGTGCGTTCAGCCCCCGGACACGGTCTCCGTCCCCGTCACGCGGAACGTGCGCCGGTACGAGGTCGGGGTCACCCCGATCGCGCTCATCAGATGCGTCCGCAGCGACTGGGCCGTGCCGAAGCCGGCGTCCCGCGCGACCCGGTCGACGGGCAGGTCGGTGGACTCCAGGAGGTGCCGGGCGCGTTCGACGCGCTGCTGGACGAGCCACTGGCCGGGGCTGATGCCCACCTCGTCGCGGAACCGGCGGGTGAACATCCGTACGCTCATCGCCTCCTTCTCCGCCAGGTCCCGCAGCTGGATCGGCTCGTGGAGGTGGGCCAGCGCCCAGGCGCGGGCCGTGGTCGTGGTGTGCGTCCCGGCCTGCGGCAGGGGCCGCGCGACGTACTGGGCCTGACCGCCGTCCCGGTGCGGCGGCACGACCGTCCTGCGGGCCACCTCGTTGGCGACGCCCGTCCCGTGGTCGCGGCGCACCAGGTGCAGGCACAGGTCGATCCCGGCGGCCACGCCCGCCGAGGTCAGCACGTCGCCGTCGTCCACGAAGAGGACGTCCGCGTCGACCCGCACCTTCGGGAAGAGGCGCTGGAAGTGCTCGGCGGCGGACCAGTGGGTGGTGGCCGGGCGCCCGTCGAGGAAGCCCGCGGCGGCGAGCACGTACCCGCCGGTGCAGATCGAGACCAGCCGGGTGCCGGGCCGGATGTGCGCGAGGGCGGCGGCCAGTTCGGCGGGCAGCCTGCCCTCCTCGTAGACCGGCCCCAGCTCGTACGAGGCGGGCACCACGACCGTGTCGGCGGCGGCGAGGGCCTCCGGGCCGTGCTCCACCTGGACGGCGAAGTCGGCGTCGGTGCGGATCGGGCCCGGGGCCGTCGCGCAGGTGGTGATCTCGTACAGCCGCCGCCCCGCGGAGTCCCGGGCGCCGCCGAAGATGCGGTGCGGGATGCCCAGTTCGAAGGGGAGGAGGCCGGGCAGGGCGAGGACGGCGACGCGGTGCGGCGACGGTGGCGACGACGACACGGGCGGTCTCCTTCCGGAGGACGGTGGCGGTGGCGGTGGCGGTGAAAACCGGTGGTGGTCCAGACCAGTTTCCGGTAGCTGTTCTGGACCGTGACGGACAACACGTACGACAGCGCGCGCATCCCCGCGCACGAGGACGGCACGTACGAGGACAACACGTACAAGCCCGAAGCCCTCGAACGGATTCCCCTCCCGGACCGGCCGCCCGCCCTCTGGAACCGTAACTTCCGGCTCTTCTTCGTCGCCCGGGGGGCCGCCGTCTTCGGCGAGGGCACGGTCCCCGTCGCCTACGCCGCCGGACTCCTCGGCGCCGGCCACCCCGGCTCCGCCGTCGGCTACGCGCTCGGGAGCTGGACGGCCGCCTTCGCGCTCTTCGTGCTCTTCGGCGGCGTCCTCGCCGACCGGTTCACCGCCCGGCGCATGATGGTCCTCGCGGACCTGCTGCGGCTGCCCGGCGCCGCCGTCCTCGCCGTCGCCTTCGCGCTCGGCAGTCCACCCCTGTGGGTGGTGTACGTCCTCTCCGTCACCGGCGGCGTCGGCGCCGCCCTCTTCCAGCCGGGCGTCGCCTCCACGATCCCGCGCATCGCCCCCGACGTGCAGCGCGCCAACGCCGTCCTGCGGGTCGCCGAGGCCCTGACGACCATGGCGGGCCCGGCCGCCGCGGGCCTGCTCGTCGCCGTCTGGAACGCGGGCGCCGCCTTCGCCGTCAACGGCGCCACCTTCGCGGTCAGCGCCCTCTGCCTCGCCCTGATGCGGCTCGCCCCGCTCCCCTCCGACACGATGGAGCGCGACTCCCTGCGCGCCGAACTCGTCGGCGGCTGGCGCGAGTTCCGCTCCCGCAGCTGGCTCTGGGGGGTCATCTCCATCTGGACGGTGTACGGCCTGACGGTCGCCGGGCCCATGGTGCCGCTCACCGCGAGCCTGGTCACCGGGGACCACGGCCCGGCCGCGTACGGCGTCCTGATGGCCGTCAACGGGGCCGGGAGCGCGGCCGGCGGGCTGCTCGCCCTCCGGCTGCGCCCGGGCCGCCCCCTCGCGTGGGGCGCGGTCGCCCTCCTCGGCCTCCCCGTGAACCTCGCCCTGCTCGGCCTGGGCGCGCCCGTGGAACTGCTCGGCGCGGGCCAGTTCATCGGCGGGGCGGCCTTCGCGTACTGGCTGGTGATGTGGTCCACCGCCGTCCAGACGCACGTCCCGCAGGAGGCCCTGAACCGGATGCACGCGTACGACGTGGCCGGATCGCTCCTGATGATGGGCGTCGGCCGCACCCTCTCGGGCCCGGTCGCGGCGGCGGTCGGCACGGAACGGGTCCTCCTCGCGGGCGCGGGCATCGCCGTCCTCGTGGTGGCCGCGCTCCTCGCCGTACGCCCGATCAGGACGCTGCCGAGGGCGTGAGGCGCGCGGGGGCGGCGCGGACCCCGGCGGACGGTGCGCACGACCGAGCCGCCCCCGGCCGCCGGGGTGGCCCGATCCGTTGGAAAGCTGTCGTCCGGGCCAATGGTCGGGGGCGGGGCCGGCCGGGATGCTCGGTGGCATGGCTCAGACAACCGAGACCCCCGCCCGTACCCCCGGGGACGGGCCGGCCCGCACCCCCCGCGTCCACCGCGCCTGGTTCGTCGCGGCGGTCACCTTCGTCACGATCATCGGCGCCGCGGCCTTCGCCTCCCTGCCCGGCCTCCTGATCGAGCCGCTGCACGCCGAACTCGACTGGTCGCGCGGCACGATCGGGTTCGCGGTCTCGGTGAACCTCGCGCTCTACGGCCTGACCGCCCCCTTCGCCGCCGCGCTCATGGACCGTTTCGGCATCCGCCGGGTCGTCGCCGTCGCCCTCTCCGTCATCGCGCTCGGCGCGCTCCTCACCGTGTGGATGACCGCCCCCTGGCAGCTCGTCCTCTACTGGGGGATCCTCGTCGGCCTCGGCAGCGGTTCCATGGCCCTCGCCTTCGCCGCGACCGTCACCAACCGCTGGTTCACCGCCCGCCGCGGCCTGGTGACCGGGGTCCTCACCGCCGCCGGCGCCTCCGGTCAGCTGATCTTCCTGCCGCTGCTCTCCTGGCTGGTCGAGCACCACGGCTGGCGGCCCGCCTCCGTGACCGTGGCCCTCTCCGCGCTCGCCGTCGTCCCGTTCGTCTGGCTGCTGCTCCGCGACCACCCGGCGGACGTCGGACTCGCCCCGTACGGCGGGGAGTACGAGGCGAAGCCCGCCCCCGTCACGGGCGCCGCCCGCCGGGCCGTCACCGTCCTGTTCAAGACGGCCCGCACCGGCCCCTTCTGGCTCCTCGCCGGCTCCTTCGCGATCTGCGGCGCCTCCACCAACGGCCTGGTCCGCACCCACTTCGTGCCCGCCGCCCACGACCACGGCATGCCGATCACGGCCGCGGCCGGACTGCTCGCCGTCATCGGCGTCTTCGACGTCGTCGGGACGGTCGCCTCCGGCTGGTTCACGGACCGCTTCTCCGCCCGCCGCCTCCTCGCGGTCTACTACGCGCTGCGCGGGATCTCGCTCTGCTTCCTGCCGCTCCTGCTCGCGCCGTCCGTGCACCCGCCCATGCTGTTCTTCATCGTCTTCTACGGCCTGGACTGGGTGGCGACCGTCCCGCCCACGATGGCCCTGTGCCGCGAGCACTTCGGCGCGGACTCGGCGATCGTCTTCGGCTGGGTCCTCGCCTCCCACCAGGTCGGCGCGGCCGTCGTCGCCTTCGCGGGCGGCCTGGCCCGCGACGTCTTCGGCACCTACGACGTCGTCTGGTACGCCTCGGGCGCGCTGTGCGCGGCGGCGGCCCTGATGGCCCTGGTCATCAGCCGGCCCCGGACGGGGGAGGGGCTCGCGGCGGGGGCGTGACGCGTCTCCGGGGCCGTACGCGGAGAAGCCCCCGGGGCGGCGGTCCGTCCGCCGCCCCGGGGGCTTCCCGTCGTCTCCGGGAGCTCCGGGGCTTCCCGTCGCTCCCGAAGGGCTCAGGCCGCGACCGCTCCCGTGGCCGGGGTCCACGCGGTGCCCGAGGCGTGGCCGGTCCGGTGCGCCGTCACCCGGACGGTGATCCGCAGGCCGCGCTGGGCCTTCGACGGCGTGAACGTGCCCTTCGTCGCCCCGCTGATCGCCCGCCCGTTCGCGTACCACTGGTAGGCGTACGAGGTAGGGGCCGGCGTCCACGTCCCCCGGTTCAGGGTGAGCGTCCGCCCCACCTTCACCGTGCCCGTGAGGTACGGGGCCCTGGTCGCCTTCGGCGCGAGACCGGTGGCGACGGTGTACCCGGCCGACGTGGCCACGCCGCTCAGGTGCCCGGTGCGGTGCGCCGTCACCGTGACCGTGAGCTTCTTCCCCAGGACGGAGGCGGGCGGGACGTACGCGGCGGCGGTGGCCCCGGCGATCGCGACCCCGTTCGCCCGCCACTGGTAGGCGTACGAGGTCGGCGCGGGCGACCAGGTGCCGACGACGGCCGCCACCTTGCTCCCGACCCGCACGGCACCGGACACGGCCGGTGCCTTCGTCGCCTTCGGCGCGATCCCCTTCACCACCGCGGCGGCGCTGACGGCGGTCACCGTCGGCTGCCCTGCCGCGCGGGCGGTGACGGCGACGGAGAGCTGCTTGCCCTGGAGGGACGCGGGCAGGACGTACGCGGCGGTGGTGGCCCCGGCGATCGCGACCCCGTTCGCCCGCCACTGGTAGGCGTACGAGGCCCCGGACGGCGACCAGGAACCGGCCGACGCGGTCACCTTGCCGCCGACGACGGCGGTGCCTGTGACGGTGGGGGTGGCGGTGGCGCGGAGCGCGGCGACGACGGTGACCGAGCCCTTGAGGTACTGCATCCCGTGCGCGAACACGCTCGCGGACAGCGGGCCGAGCGGGGCGTTCGTCAGGTCGAGGGCGACCGTCATGCTCCGCCGGTCGGGAGCGACCGAGACGGTCGTCGACCGGGCGTGGAAGCCCCCGGAGGACAGCTCGACCGCGGCGCTCTCGTGCAGCGCGCTTCCGGTGACGGTCATCGTGACCCTGCCCCGGCCGACCGTGGCCGGGCCGACCGTGCCGACGGTCCGCTCGTCGGGGCCGCAGAGGTGGAAGGTGCAGGGGAAGTCCGCCCGTACGGCCGTGGAGGCCCGGGCGGGCTGCTCCGGCAGTCCGATCACGACCGTGCTGGGCCGGGACGCCTTCGGGTAGGCGCCCGGCAGGTAGCACTGGTAGTTCTCGCCCTCGCTGGAGTACGACCCGTGGCAGTTGCTCTTCAGGGTGGCCCGGTCGTACATCCAGGGCGTCGGCGACTGCTCGAACGTCCCCGCGGGCGTGAACCGCACGTCGAAGTAGTCGCCCGACGCGGTCGGCAGCACCGCGCAGATCGCCGTCCTCTGCTCGGACAGGGTGCCGGTCAGCGGGCCGAAGCCGTAGCTGACGTTCGGGACCCGGACGCACTCGGGTGCGGGCCCGGCCGCCGTGCCGATCCGCAGTGCGTCGAGCCGGTAGGCGGGCGCGGCGGTCTTGCCGTCCGGGACCTGGACGAGGACCTGGTAGGCGGTGGAGCCGGTGGCGGCGCAGCCCGCGGCGAAGTAGTCGCAGACGACGTCGCCGCTCGCGTCGTACGCCAGGAGCCGCGCGGTGCTCCGCACGTCGCGGACGTTCAGGTGCAGGGCGTCCCCGGCGCCGGCCGTGGTCACCCGGTGACACAGGAAGGTGCCGGGCGCGGCCGGGACGCCGCCGGTGGACGGGCCGCCGACGGGCACGGCCGGGGTCGGGACGCAGCCGCGCGCGGTGGCGGTGACGTCCAGGCGGGTCAGGGCGAACTCGCCGGGTACGTCGCGGCCCTGGACGAGGACCGTGTGCGCGAGGCCGGGCGTCAGGGCGCAGGTGGAGAAGGTGTTGTAGGAGGAGCTGATCGAGCAGACCTGCTTGCCGGTCGCGTCGAGGACGCCGACCGAGGCGGCCGAGGCGCCCGACACCTTCTGGATCTGCACGAGTTCGCGCGCGGAGTGGCCGCCCGCCGGGACGGTCAGGCAGTCCGCGAAGACGCCCCCACCGCTCTTGACGCTCATCCGGACCGGCTTGCCCGAGAAGTCGCCGGGCAGGAAGGTGCGGCAGGCGCTCGGCAGGTCCGTGCGGTGGACGACGAGACCGTAGCCGTCGCCCTCCCTGTAGGGGTCGCTCTCGGTGACGAGGGCGCGGTACGGGGCGGTGCCGCCCAGGGCGCAGGTGCCGTCCGTCAGGCCGTCCGAACAGAGGACGGCGCCCTGCGCGTCGACGACGGTGACGTCACCGGCGCGATCGGTCAGGACGGCGATGCGGGCGCCCTGCGGCACCGGCAGGTTCAGGCAGTCGACCTCGCCGGGGACGGCGAACGTACCCCGGTGGTCGCGCGCGAGCACGAGGCCGTCCTCGCAGCCCCGCGTGGCGGCGCGGTCCAGGATCCGGACGGCGGAACCGGTGAGCAGGGTGTACGGGACGCCCGCGGTGAGCGCGCAGTCCTCGCCGTACGCGCAGACGGTGGAGCCGTCCGCCGCGTACACCTCGATGCCGGAACCGGCGCCGTCGGCGTCGACGGACCGCACGTCGTAGCGGCCGGTCGCGGCCGGGGTGAACGTCCTGCACTCGGTGCCCGGCGCGGCCTGGGCCGGGGCGGAGCCGTACGCGGTGGCGGCGACGGGCACGCAGCCCGCCGGGTGCGACAGGCGCCGGACCTTCAGGGTGTACGCGGCGGGAAAACCGTGCTCGGCCTCCCGGACCTCGGCGAGGACGCGGTAGCCGCCCGTGCCCTCGGGCAGGACACAGCCGTCGCTGTCGTCCTCGTTCCGGTAGGGGCACAGTCGCTTGCCGGTGCCGTCGGTGATCCAGTGCTGGGCGCCGCCGTACTCGTCCAGCCGGAAGTCGGCGGTGATCCGGTCACCGGGGGCGGCGGTGAACGCGTGGCAGACGACGCCCAGGCGGTCGGTGGCGCGGCCCGTCGTCGGGGCGGAGTCGTAGCCGGTGCCGGCGACGTCCGGACAGCCGGGGGCGGCCGTCAGCGGGATGAGGGCGACCCGGGTCTCGACGGTCTCCCAGTCGTAGTGGACGACCTTGAGCGTGTACGTGCCGGCGGCCAGCTCGCACCAGGAGTCACGGTAGTTGGAGTCCTCGCACTCGACGTGCTCCTCGCCCGCGTACAGCGACGGGTAGGAGTACTGGTCGGCGACGAGCAGCCGGTGCAGGCCCGGCTTCTCCACGGTGACCGTGAAGCAGGCGGCGACCTTCGGCTGCAGCGTGACGCGTCCGACCGCGTCGCCCGGGTCGCCGAGCGGGGCGAGCGCGAGGGGCGCGCAGGGCTCGGGGGTGGGCGTGGGGTCGACGGTCTCCGTCGGGTCCGGGGTCGGGTCGTCCGTCGGTTCGTCCGTCGGGTCCGGGGTCGGTTCGTCCGTCGGCTCCGGAGCCGGCTCGTCCGCCGGGTCATGCGCGGGTTTCGCCGTCAGATCCTGCGCGGGTTCTGTTGTCGGCGTTGCGGGCGCAGGTGTGGCGTTCGTCGGTGTCCCGGGCGACGGTGTGGCGGACGGAACCGTCGCGGCGAGCGCCGTCCCGGTCGGGAGCATCGGGCCGAGCAGGGCCGTCAGCAGGGCGGGAACCAGAAGAAGGGATCTTCCGGATCTTCGGGACCTTGTGCGCGAGCGCACGGAGTTGGGCATTCCGTTCCCCCCGGAGCGGTGTTGGCATATGCGCGTCACACAGTACGGGGCGCCTCGGACATCCGTCGCGCGACTATTCCGCCGTGCCCTCCAGCCAGGACGGATCCGCGAGGAGGGCCTGCAACTCGTTGACGAGCCGGGCCGTGTGGAATCCGTCCGCGGCGGCGTGGTGCACCTGCACGGCCAGGGGGAGCAGGGTCCGGCCGTCCCGCTCGGTGTAGCGGCCGAGGGTGAAGATCGGCGCGAGGTGGTCCCAGCCGTTGCCGCCGATGTTGAGGTTGAACCCGGTGAAGGACGCCCAGGGCAGACTCGACACGTCGAACGTGTCGGCCGGCGGTGCTCCCAGGGGGAAGAAGTCGGTGGCGTGGGCGTGCTCCGCGAGCAGCGGGGCGGCCGCGTCGTGGAACGCGCCGAAGTCGGGATCGTGGGCGGCCCACACGCACGCGAACGTCTCGCGTTCCGGGTTGAACACCGTGAAGGCGGGGTGCACGACGGGCCGGACGGCCGGCTCGCCCGACGCGGTGAGGCACATCCTGAACTCGTCGTGCTGGTTGACGACCCTGGAGAGCGCCCAGACCTGCGCGACGTACGACTTGCGCGGCGACCGGCGCAGGGTCGCGGCGAACGCGGTCACGTCCAGCTCCACCGTCATCGCGTACGTGCACGGGACGCGCCGGCGGTAGTGCTCGAAGTGCTGCCGGCGCGGCCACGTGTCGAGGTCGATCGGGGTGGGAACGTCCATCCGCCCATCGTGTCAGCCGCCGGGGCGCGGCCCCACCGGATTGTCGCCACGGGGGCTTCAGGCGCGCCCGGCCCGCGCCGCCCGCCGCGCGATCGCCCGTGCGATCTTCTCCGCGTCGATCGCCAGCTCCCGGAACATCCCGCTGATCGGATTGGTGAAGCCCGTGAAGTACAGGCCCGGGGCCTCGCGGGGGCAGCGGGCCCCGTGGGCCACCGGGCGGCCCCGCTCGTCCAGGACGCCCAGGGCGCCCACCAGGGGCTCCAGGGCGCGGCGGTAGCCGGTCGCCGCGACGACCGCGTCCGGGGCGATCCGGGAGCCGTCCGCGAGCAGCACCTCGCCGCCCTCGAAGCCCTCGACGGCCGCGACGATCTCGACCTTCCCGGACCGCACGGCGGCGACCAGGCCCACGTCCTGCACCGGGATCGCCCCCTGCCGCTGGCGGGTGGCGAGGCCGGTGTCAGGGCGGGGCAGCCCGTACGCCGAGAGGTCGGGCGCGGCGAAGCGGGCCGCCACCGCCCCCAGCCGGTCGACCACGGGCACCGGCAGCCGCCGCACCAGGATGCCGCTGCGCTGGGCCGGCCACCCGGCCGTCGTGCGCCGCACGATGTGCGGGACCGTCCGCACCGCCAGCCGCACCCGTTCCGCGCCGCCCCCGGCGAGGTCGGCCGCGATCTCGGCGCCGGTGTTCCCGGCGCCCACGACCAGGACGTCCTTCCCGGCGTACGGCTCCGGATTGCGGTACGCGCGCGCGTGGATCAACTCGCCCCCGTACGCCTCCACGCCCGGCCACTCGGGCAGGCGCGGGGTGTGGTTGAAGCCGGTGGCCACGACCACCGCGCTGCCGACGAGTCGGCGCCCTCCGGTCGCGTGCAGGACCCACTCCCCGCCGGACCGCTCGACGCCGAACACCTCGACGCCGGTCACCACCTCCAGCTCGTGGTGCTCCGCGTACTTCTCCAGGTAGCGGACCACGTCGGCGCGGGCGACCCAGCGCCCGAACGAGCGGGGCATCTTCAGGCCCGGGAGCGCGGAGAGCCGCCGGGTGGTGTGCAGCCGCAGCCGGTCGTAGTGGGCGCGCCAGGAGGCGCCGACGGCGTCGGACTTCTCCAGGACGACCGCCCGGACGCCCCGTCCGCGCAGGGCGGCGGCGACCGCGAGCCCGCCGGGCCCGCCGCCTATGACGTAGACGGGGTGGGCGGGGTGAACGGGCGGTTCATGGGGGGTGGTGACCATGAGTGCTGAGCGTAATGACGTGTACACGCAGTGGGTCTCGACCGGGCGGGGTTTCGGTTGCGAATCGGTATACACGCGCCCGCGTACCGGCTACAGGGCCCCGATGTTCCGCCAGGCCTGGCCGCCCTGGTTCGCCCCGCACGTGTAGGTCGACACGAACGCCCCCGCCATCAGGCACCACCCGTCGCTCGCGTTCTTGAGGAGCCGCCCGGCGGACGACGAGGAGAAGACCTTCCAGGACTGGAGGGAGGAGCCGTTGCAGGCGGCGGTGGTGACGCTGCTGTTCCCGGCCGGCTGGAGGCAGCGCCCGCTGTACTTGTTGACCAGCCGGAACGTGCCGTTCGAGCCGGACACGTACCGCCAGGCGAAGCGGTAGGGGGTGCCGTTGTTGCTCGTGGAGCCGCACGCGACGGACGTGACGAGGATGCCGAAGCCGGGGTCGTACTCCGCCAGGCAGTTGCCGCTCGTCCCGTTCTCCAGGGAGTACGTCCCCGAGGGCGCCGAACCGCCGCCACCGCCGCCACCGCCGGTCGACGGGGGAGGGGCGGGCTTCTGGGTCGTCGGCTTCGGGGCCGGGGGCCGGGTCGTCCGCGTACCGCCGGAGGGGACGGTGGGGGCCGCACCCCCACCACCGGACCCGGACCCGGAACCAGACCCCGACCCGGAACCAGATCCCGGCCCCGAACCGGACCCGGAGCCCGCCCCCGACCCCGACCCACCCGGCAGGGCACCGCCCCCTCCACCCCCGCCACCCGGCGGCGGAACCACCCCCGGCGGCTGCTGCCCGGCCGGAGGCGCGGACGGCGCCCCCGACGAGGGTGACGGCGTAGACGTGGACGCCGAAGGGACCGGGGGCGTGCCCGACGGCCCGCCCGCCGGAGGCGCCGCCGCCGGCTGCGAGGCCACGCCGGACGGCGGGGCGGAGTCCTGCGGGGCCGCGCCGAGGCGCCCGACCTCGTACGGCCCGAGGGCCACGGTCAGGGTGGTGCCGGTCGTCACGACGACGGGCACGGCGAGCATGACGAAACGGTTCCGCCGCTTCTCCGGCTTCCCCGTACCCCCGGCGGCGGTCACGGCGAGCGCGTCCGGCGAGGCCGTCGCGGGCTCCTTCCCCGCCTGCGGGGTGAGCGAGGCCGTCGGAACGTCCTCGGCGGGATCGGCCGCCTCGAGGTCCGCGAGCTGCCCGGCGGTCGGCGCCCCGGCCGCGAAGGCCGCCCGCTCCTCGATCCGCGCGGCGACGACCTCCGGCCACGCGGCCCCCGCCGCCCCCTCCTCGGTGAGTTCCACCAGCTCGGCGGCGGTCGGCCGCTCCGCCGGATCCTTGGAAAGACACTTCTGTACGAGCTCCGCGAGCGCGGGATCGGCCTCGGCGAGGCCCCCGAAGTCGGGCTCGCCGTGCACGACCCGGTACAGCAGGTCGGGACCGGAACCGTCACCGAACGGCGGCCGCCCGTTCGCCGCGTACAGCAGCAGGCTGCCGAGCGCGAAGACGTCGGCGGCACCCGTCAGGACCGGTTGCGCGACGGCCTGCTCGGGGGCCATGTAGGCGGGGGTGCCGATGACCATGCCGGTCCTGGTCAGCCGGCTCTGGTCGGCGGCGCGGGCGACCCCGAAGTCGATGAGGGAGAGCCCGTTCCCGGTCAGCATCACGTTGGACGGCTTGAGGTCCCGGTGCACCATGTCGGCGCCGTGCACGACCCGGAGTCCCGTGGCCGCACCCCGGAAGAGCCGCCACAGGGCCCCGCCGGACAGCGGGCCGCCGTTGAGCCGGATCGCCTCGTCGAGGGTGATGCCCGGGATGAACTCGGTCGCGAACCACGGCGGTTTCGACGTGCGGTCGCTCGCGAGCAGCTTGGTGTCGGCGCCGCCGGGCAGCCGGGCCAGGTTGTCCAGCTCGTGCCCGAAGTGGCTCAGGAAGTCCGCGTCCTCCGCGAGGATCGGCAGCACCCGCTTCACGGCGGCGAACTTCCCCGGCACGGCGCCGAGATAGACCCGGCCCATGCCCCCGGACCCGAGCACGCCGAGCAGCCTGAAGGCCCCGATCCTCCGAGGGTCCTCAGCGGCCAACGGCATGGCCCCGCTGCCGCTCAGACCGTCCGGGCTGGAATTCTTGTTCGGCTCCCCCTGCATGGGCGTCACCCTAGCCGAGCGGCCCGACACCCAAGGGTCCTCGAACTCCCTCTTTCTGCAATGTAGTTGAAGGAACGATGGACGAACGATGAAAGCCCTGGTGGAGACCGGGTCAGTCCGGCGCGTCGGAGCGCTCGGCGGTGACGAGGAAGGCGGCGGCGGCCCGGGGCCCTTCACCGGCGGGCAACTCCTCCACCCGGATCCCGGCGAACCCGGCCCCCTCCAGGACCTTGGTCCACACGTGCTCCCGCAGCACCCACCGGCGCAGGGTGGCACTCCCCCCGTCCGGGGTCTTCGCGGATACGTCGACCGCCGTGACGTCCGGCTGCGCGGGCTCCCCGGACGGGCGGTGCGCGAGCGTGGAGAAGCCCAGGACCTGATCCTGCGCGAGCTGCGCACCCTCACCGAACGGGCCGCCCCCTTCGCCGCCGTCCTCCTGATGCCCGCACCGGAGGAACGCCCCGCCGGCGCCCCCGCCACCGACCGCATCCGCGCCCTCAAGGAACTCCGCCCCGGCCTGACGGCCCACTGCCGCGGCCTCGCCTTCGTCGCCCCGGCCGACATCCCGGAGGAACGAGCCGGGGCCGTCCACAGCAGCGGCAGCCTCTGGGGCTGTCCGACGACGGCCACCCAGGACGCGGAGGCGGCACGCGCCCGGGTACGGAGCCGGTGACCCGGACCCCGGGTCAGGCCCCCAGCGCCGCCAGGACGTGCGGGGCCGCCTCCGCCAGGGTCGGGAAGTGGCGGTGGGCCTCCGGGTGCGGGGCCGGGACGTTGACCGTCCAGACCGTCATCCCGGCGTCGAGCCCCGCCCGTACGCCCGAGGGCGCGTCCTCGATCACCAGGCAGTCCGCCGGGTCCGCGCCCAGCTTCTCGGCGGCGATCAGGTACGGGACGGGCGAGGGCTTCCCCTCCGCCACCGAGGCCGCGTCGACGATCAGCCCCGGCAGCGGGAGGCCGGTCCGCTCGAACCGTCCCCGCACCCGGTGCTCGTAGTTCGACGTCACCAGCGCCCACCGGTCCGCCGGGAGCGCGCCCAGCAGCCCGGCGGCCCCGTCGAAGGCCGTGTACGTGCCCGTCCGCACGTCCTCGTCCTCCAGCTCGTGCAGGAGCGCGAGGCACGCGGCCGGGTCCTCGGCCGGTACGACCGCCGCGAACGTCTCGACGGGGCGGGTGCGCAGCGCCACGGCGTACACCTCGTCCCCGTCGAGCCCGTACCGCCCGGCCCACTCGTGCCAGACGCGGCGCTGGTTGGCGACGGCGTCCATGAGGGTGCCGTCGACGTCGAAGAGTACGAACTTCTTACTGGTCACACGGTGGAGGCTACGTCCACGAACGCGGCCCAGGCAGCGGGGGCCACGGCGAGCTGCGGGCCGTGCGGGACCTTGGAGTCACGGACGTGGACGGTGGTGGGGTGGGCGGCGACCTCGACGCAGTTGCCACCTTCGGAGCTGCTGTAGCTGGACTTCCGCCAGTCGTAGGCGATCTCGACGCAGTTGCCACCCTCGGGACCGCTGTAGCTGCTCTTGAACCAGGCCAGTTGCGCGGTGTTCATCGTTCTCCCAGCAGTTTCTCGATCCAGTCCAGGGACTCGCGCTTGGTGAGTGCCTGAGCCCGGATGATCCCATAGCGCTCGGTGTACATGCGCACCTCTTCCGGGTCGGTGATCAGCCGGGAGTGGCCGTAGATCTCGGTGTACGCGACTTCCCGCCGTCCCTTCGCAGTGATCAGGGTGAAGGGGGCTCCCAAGTAAGGGTGTTCGGGCTTGTCCTGCGGCATGATCTGAAGCTCGATCGTGCGCCGCCGGGCTACTTCGAGGATGCGCCTCAACTGCTCGCGGTGTACTTCCGGGCCGCCGAACGGCCGGAGGAGGGCGGCCGCCTCCAAGACGAAGCTGATCGTCGGGGCAGGCCACTGATCGAGCAGCACCTGTCGAGAGATCCGGTCCGCCACCCGCTTCTCGACGGTGGCCTCGTCCAGCAGAGGACGGCTGTGCTCGAACAGTGAGCGCGCATACGCAGGTGTCTGGAGAACGCCCGGCACCGCCTGCACCTCGTAGTAGTGCAGCGCGACCGCCTTCGCCTCCTCGTGGGCGAAGTCCCGGAACCAGTCCGGGTGTCGTACCCGCGCCTTCGCCAGCGCGGCCCGCACCTCGTCCGCCGTCGCCGCCAGCACCCCGCCCGCCTTCACCAGCGGGTCCACCCGCACCAGGAAGTCCGGCTGCGGAGTCCGTACGCCCCTCTCCACCGACGAGATCAGGTCCTCGCTGCAATGGGCCAGGTCGGACAGTTCCGCCTGGCTCAGTCCCGCATTGCGCCGCAGGACTTTCAAGATCTTGCCCAGAGCTTGGAAGAGGTGCGCCGTACCGTCCACCTCGGAGGGCCGTTCCGGCCTCTCCTCCTCGTTCCCCGACATCCGTACCGCCTTCTTGGCGTGCCCCTACCGTTACGCAGCGTCGTCACGTCGCTGCTGGTCAGCGTAGGGGCGGCGGTCCAGTCTCGGGGCATGAAGTCAGAAACCACCACCCCGACCGGTGAGTTCGTGCTCCGTCTCTCCGCCACGCGCCGGGGCGCGCGCCTGGCGCGTCTGCTGGGCGCGCAACAGCTCCGGGACTGGGGCGTGACCGGCCCGGCGACCGAGGCCGCCGAACTGGTCCTCGCCGAGCTGGCCAACAACGCGGCCCTGCACGGGCGGGTGCCCGGGAGGGACTTCGAGGTGCGGATGGAGCGCGGCGAGGGGCACGTACGGATCGAGTTGTCCGACGCGCACGGCGAGCGGCGGCCGTTACCGTCCGCGACGCCCGACGAGGGCGGCTACGGGCTGCTGCTCGTCGCCGCCCTCGCCACCGCGTGGGGCGTGAAGGAGCGGGAGGTCGGCAAGACGGTCTGGGCGACCGTCCCGCTGACGCCCCGGTGACGGGAGTCGTCAGCGGGCCCGCTCCACCACACCCCGTACGTACGCCGCCTGCCCCGCGTGCTGGAGGTCGTCCGCGATCACCGACACCAGGCGTACGCCGAGGGTGACCGGCGGGTCCCAGGACGTGTCCACGACCCGGTCGAGGTCCGCGTTCGTGACCGCCCCGACCAGCTCCGCCGTCCGGTCGTGCACGGCGTCGTGGTAGCCGAGGAGGAGGTCCGCGGGGGCCCGGACCCGGCCCGTCTGCGCGGGCGTCTGGCCGTACCCGGTGGCCTCCTCCGGGAAGGGCAGGCCGAAGCGGTCCGCCCAGCCCTCGGTGGTCCACAGCTGTTCCGTGCCGAAGGCGCCCGCCAGGTGGTCGTCCTGGATGCGGGTGAGGTGCCAGACGAGCCAGGCGATCGAGTTCGCCTCCGGATCGATCCGGGCGGCCAGCTCGTCCTCCGTCAGGCCCTCCACGGCCCCGTGGACGGCCTCGCGCACCCGGCCGAACGAGTCGACCAGCAGACCGGCGCTGTTCATGGGGACTCCTCGCGGTGGGAGGGGGCCGCGGACCGGGCCGCCCGCCACCGCTCCACCGTCGCCTCCACGTCGAAGGGCTTCAGGTTCAGCGGCGGCCCGGGCGGCGGGCGCAGCAGGGCCCCGGCGATCTTCGTGTTGATCTCGCCCAGGATCCGGCGGACCTGGCTCTCCGAGACCGCCGCGGCCACCGCCGCCTCCGCGTCCTCGGCCTCCTTGCGCAGGGCGAGGGCCGGCGGCAGCACGGACGCGCCCTCGCGGTGCATCTTCCCCTTGATCCACCACAGCTCGTCGTACGGCGCCGCGTCGTCGGGGAGCGGCTTTCCGAAGCCCGGCAGGCTCCGGAACTCGCCCCGTTCCGCCGCCTCGCGGATCTGCTTGTCCACGAACGACTCGAAGCTGACTCCCGGCGGCTTGCGTTCGGTCATGTGTCCAGACTACGTAACCGGCCCGGTCCGGGTGTGGCTCACGCGGTCTACTGCGACACGCGATCTTGCGGCACCCTGAGATCCGTTCAACGCGCGTCGACCCTTGTCCCGCCACGCTCCACCACGTCCCGCCACCCCACGTACCGGAGGACGCATGCGTGCACGGATCACCCCGCTCGGCACCCTGCTCGCGCTCGTCGCGGGCCTGCTCACCGCGCTCGTCACCACGACCCCCGCCCAGGCCGCGCCGCTCTTCAAGGCGCCCTTCGCCTGCGGCCAGAAATGGACCTACAGCCACCACTCGGCCGAGGTCCGCCAGGCCCTCGACTTCGTCCGCTCCGACGGCGGCGGCACCGCCGGGGCCCCGGTCCTCGCCTCGGCGTCCGGCACCGCCTACCGCTACTCCCAGCCGTCCGGCGCCGGGAACTACGTCGTGATCGAGCACGGCGGCGGCTGGAAGACGTACTACTTCCACCTCAACGCCTACTCGGTCGCCCACGGCGCCGCCGTCTCCCAGGGCCAGCAGATCGGCACCACCGGCTCCACCGGCAACAGCTCCGGCGCCCACATCCACTACGAGCAGCTGTACAACGGCGTCGGCCAGCCCGTCACGATCAACGGCGCCTCCCTCGCCCCCTACCCCGGCTCCTACGGCTCCCGGCACCTGACCAGCGACAACGGCTGCTCCGGCGGGGGCGGGAAGTACTGGGTGGACACCTTCGCCAACGCCGTCGGCTACGCCCAGGCCGACACGGGCGACGCCCAGGGCGTGCTGAACGCCGGCACGAACTACGTCTACTGCAAGGTCTGGGGCCAGGAGATCCGCGACGCCTCCGGCAACTACAACCACTGGTGGCTGCGGACCGACCTCGACACGGTGTACGCCGGGAAGAACGGGCGGGGCGCCTACGTCTCCGCCTACTACCTGTCCCGCTGGGGCAACGACGAGGCCCGGGACAACAACGGGACCGTGATCCCGAACTGCTGACCCCGAAAGGGACGGGTCCCGAAAGGGACAGGCCCCGGAAAAGGGCAGGAGCCCCGCTCGTGCCGTGAGGCACGGAGCGGGGCTCCTTGGGTACTGCTCTAGTCGTGCGCTGTCGCCGACCCGGGCACCTTAGGCCGGGGTGACGTTCTCCGCCTGCGGGCCCTTCGGGCCCTGCGTGACGTCGAAGGTCACGAGCTGGTTCTCCTCGAGCGAACGGAAGCCGTTCGCGTTGATCGCGGAGTAGTGGACGAAGACATCCGGGCCGCCGCCGTCCTGGGCGATGAAGCCGAAGCCCTTTTCAGCGTTGAACCACTTGACGGTTCCGGTAGCCATAAGCCCTCCTTGGGCCAAAGGGTTGCCCTGCTCCAGAACCTGCAAACAAGTCTGAAAACTACAAAAGCCTGCGGGTCACATGCTCCGCAGGCTCTGTACTGCAAGGGAAACCAAACTGCAACTTGCGTTGAGCGTAGCACGCAGAACGCTCTGGAGGGTAGAGGGAAAGATCACGTCACCCGAGTGTTTGAACGTCTCTTCCGTGCTGACGCGCGTGCCCCGGCGACGCCCGGTCCGTGAGACGGGTCTAGCCTCACGATGTGGACAAAGCAACCGACGACCAGCGCAGCCGGCCCCGCGTCGGACACATCCAGTTCCTGAACTGCCTCCCCCTCTACTGGGGCCTGGCGCGCACGGGGACGCTCCTGGACCTGGAGCTCACCAAGGACACCCCGGAGAAGCTCAGCGAGCGGCTGGTCCGGGGCGACCTGGACATCGGCCCCGTCACCCTCGTCGAGTTCCTCCGCAACGCGGACGACCTGGTCGCCCTCCCGGACATCGCCGTCGGCTGCGACGGACCGGTGATGTCCTGCGTGATCGTGTCCCAGCGGCCCCTGGAGGAGCTCGACGGCGCGCGCGTGGCGCTCGGCTCCACCTCCCGCACCTCCGTACGGCTCGCCCAGCTGCTCCTGGCCGAGCGGTACGGCGTGTCGCCCGACTACTACACCTGCCCGCCGGACCTCGGCGTGATGATGCAGGAGGCCGAGGCGGCCGTCCTCATCGGCGATGCCGCCCTCCGGGCCTCGCTCCACGACGCGCCCCGGCTCGGGCTCCAGGTCCACGACCTGGGCCTGATGTGGAAGGAGTGGACGGGCCTGCCGTTCGTCTTCGCCGTCTGGGCGGTGCGGAAGGACTACCTGGCGCGCGAGCCGGAGACCGTCCACGAGGTCCACCAGGCGTTCCTGGCCTCGCGCGACCTCTCCCTCGAAGAGGTCACCAAGGTCGCCGAGCAGGCGGCCCGCTGGGAGGCCTTCGACGCCGAACTCCTGGAGCGGTACTTCCGCACCCTCGACTTCCGCTTCGGGCCCGAACAACTGGCGGGCGCCCGCGAGTTCGCCCGCCGCACCGGCCCCACGACCGGTTTTCCGGCGGACGTCGCGGTGGAACTCCTGGAGCCCCCGCGCGACTGACCGCACGGGCCCGGTGGCGAGCCCGGTACGGGTCCGGGACGGGCACCCGTGAATTCACACGAATGTAATTCCGGTCGTGTCCCCGGACCCATTCCGGACGCCCGAAAGGCGGGGACGGTTTCCCGGTCGTTCACCCGCCGGGACCCCGGACGCCGGTAATTCACCGGAATGGCCGGGCGGCTTCCCGGGCGCTTCCCGGTGACTCCCCGGCCGCTCCCCGCCGGAGGCGGCCCGGACCCCTGGCGTACGCTGGTTCGGTCTGTCAGTACCCCTCCGAAAGGGACGAACCCGGTGACCGAGAAGGCCGAACTGCAGTCCGTTCTGGACCGCGCCGCCGCGGGCGGCCGGATCACCCCCGAGGAGGCGCTCGACCTCTACCGCTCGGCGCCCCTGCACGCCCTCGGCGCCGCCGCCGACGCCGTGCGCCGCCGCCGGTACGCGGGGACCGAGCACATCGCGACGTACATCATCGAGCGGAACATCAACTACACGAACGTCTGCGTGACGGCGTGCCGGTTCTGCGCGTTCTACGCCGCCCCGAAGGACACCGCGAAGGGCTGGACCCGGGACCTCGACGACATCCTGCGCCGCTGCGCGGAGACCGTCGAGCTGGGCGGCACCCAGATCATGTTCCAGGGCGGCCACCACCCGGACTACGGCGTCGAGTACTACGAGGAGCACTTCGCCGCGATCAAGGCCGCGTTCCCGCAGCTGGTCATCCACTCCCTCGGCGCCTCCGAGATCGAGCACATGGCCCGCATCTCCGGCGTCCCCGTGGAGGAGGCGATCGGCCGCATCCACGCGGCCGGCCTCGACTCCTTCGCCGGCGCGGGCGCCGAGCTGCTGCCCGAGCGCCCCCGCAAGGCCATCGCGCCCCTGAAGGAGTCCGGCGAGCGCTGGCTGGAGATCATGGAGATCGCCCACAAGCTGGGCGTGGAGTCCACCTCCACCATGCTCATGGGCACCGGCGAGACCAACGCCGAGCGCATCGAGCACCTGCGGATGATCCGCGACACGCAGGACCGGACGGGCGGCTTCCGGGCCTTCATCCCGTACACGTACCAGCCCGAGAACAACCACCTCAAGGGCCGCACGCAGGCCACGCTCTTCGAGTACCTGCGCATGATCGCGATCGCCCGGCTGTTCCTGGACAACGTCGCCCACATCCAGGGCTCCTGGCTGACCACGGGCAAGGAGGTCGGCCAGCTCTCCCTGCACTACGGCGCCGACGACCTCGGCTCGATCATGTTGGAGGAGAACGTCGTCTCCTCGGCCGGTGCCAAGCACCGCTCCAACCGCCTGGAGATCATCGACCTGATCCGCAAGGCGGGCCGCGTCCCGGCGCAGCGCTCCACCACGTACGAGCACCTGATCGTCCACGACGACCCGGCGAACGACCCGGTGGACGAGCGCGTCGCCTCCCACATCTCGTCCGTCGCGATCGAGGGCGGCACGGCCCACCCGGAGCTGAAGCTCCTCGACGCCCACTGAGATCCGTGCTGACGATCCACGTCGCCGAGGCGACCCCCGAGAGCGCCGTCCTGGTCGACGGCGCCCTCGTCGCGGCCGTCGGCCCCTACGAGGACCTGGCCGCCGTACGCCCCGGGGCGCGGGTGCGGCGGTGGCCCGGCGTCCTCACCCCGGGCCTGCTCAACCCGTACGGGCCCGAGCTGCTGGAAGCCACTTACCACCCGGACCCCCGGGAGGCCGAGGGGTTCGGCACCGAGCCGATCACGGGAGAGCGGGCGCGGCGGCTCTTCCGCGCCGACCCCGCGCGGCGGGGCGCCTCCGCGCGCCGGGGCGTGCAGCGGCTCCTGGCCCACGGGACGGTCGCGGTCGCGGGCGAGCTGCGCGACCGGGCCGCCGTGGACGCCGTGCGCCGGGCCGGTCTCGCCGTGGGCCGCCGCCCGGAGCGGCTGCCCGGTCCGCCGTCCCTGTCCCCGGTGCCGCTGGTGCTGCTGCCCGCCCTCGCCCCGGGGAGCCCCGCCCGCTTCGCGGTCTTCGACGTCCCCGACCGGGCGTCCCTGGTCCGCCTCGGGGCGTCGACCTGCGTCGCCACCGTGCTCGGCGGGCGGCTCGTCCACCGGGCCCGCTGAGCGCCCGGCGGCGCCGAGCGCGCCCTGCCGACCGGGACGGGAGGGGCCCTGAGACAATGGGACCGCCCGCCCGTCTCCGATTCTGCGAGGCCGAACACCCGTGACCCGCGCCACCCTGGACAAGCAGCCGCACGAAGTCGCGTCGATGTTCGACGACGTGGCGGCCAACTACGACCTCACCAACGACGTGCTCTCGCTCGGCCAGGACCGGCGCTGGCGCAAGGAGGTCGCGAAGGCGGTCGACGCCCGCCCCGCGCAGAAGGTCCTCGACCTCGCCGCCGGCACGGCCACCTCCTCGCAGCCCTTCGCGCGCGCGGGCGCGTACGTCGTGCCGTGCGACTTCTCCCTCGGGATGCTGCGGGTCGGCAAGAAGAACCACCCGTGGATGCCGTTCACGGCGGGCGACGGCACGAAACTGCCCTTCAGGGACGACGTGTTCGACGCCGTCACGATCTCGTTCGGGCTGCGGAACATCCAGGACACCGAGCAGGCGCTGCGCGAGCTGTACCGGGTGACGAAGCCCGGCGGCCGGGTCGTCATCTGCGAGTTCTCGCACCCGACCTGGGCGCCGTTCCGCACGGTGTACGAGGAGTACCTGATGCGCGCGCTGCCGCCGGTGGCCCGCGCGGTCTCCTCCAACCCCGACGCGTACGTGTACCTGGCCGAGTCCATCCAGTCCTGGCCGGACCAGCCGACCCTGGCGGGCCTGCTCCAGAAGGCCGGCTGGTCGAAGGTCGCCTGGCGGAACCTGTCGGGCGGCATCGTCGCCCTGCACCGCGGCTTCAAGCCGTAACCCCCGCCGCCCCACCGCCCCGCACCTAGACTTCCCCCATCCTTCCCTCGACCCCTTAGGGAGACCCGCCGTGACCGAGCAGCCCCTCTCCGAGCACAGCGCAGATGTGATCGTCGTCGGGGCGGGCCCGGCCGGCTCGACCACCGCCTACTACCTGGCGAAGGCGGGCCTGGACGTCCTCCTCCTGGAGAAGACCGCGTTCCCCCGCGAGAAGGTCTGCGGCGACGGCCTCACCCCCCGCGCCACCAAGCAGCTCGTCGCCATGGGCATCGACATCTCCGAAGAGGCCGGCTGGCTGCGGAACAAGGGCCTGCGGATCATCGGCGGCGGCGTCCGCCTGGAGCTGGAGTGGCCGGAGCTGGCCTCGTACCCGGACTACGGACTCGTCCGCAAGCGCGACGACTTCGACGAGCAGCTGGCCCGGCAGGCGCAGAAGGCCGGCGCCCGCCTGTACGAGCGCTGCAACGTCGGCGCCCCGATCGTCGACGACCGCACGGGCCGGATCACCGGCGTCCACGCCAAGCTGGGCGAGGAGAAGCGCGAGGTCACCTTCCACGCCCCGCTGGTCGTCGCCGCCGACGGCAACTCCAGCCGCATCTCGCTCGCGATGGGCCTGCACCGGCGCGACGACCGGCCGATGGGCGTCGCCGTCCGCACGTACTTCACCACCCCCCGGCACGAGGACGACTACCTGGAGTCCTGGCTGGAGCTGTGGGACCGGCGCGGCCCGCAGGACCGGCTGCTGCCCGGCTACGGCTGGATCTTCGGCATGGGCGACGGCACCTCGAACGTCGGCCTCGGCATCCTCGACTCCTCCTCCGCGTTCAAGGAGCTGGACTGGCGCGAGGTGCTGAAGGCCTGGTGCGCGTCGATGCCGGAGGACTGGGGCTTCGTCCCGGACAACATGACGACCCCGATCCGGGGCGCCGCCCTGCCGATGGCGTTCAACCGGCAGCCGCACTACACCAAGGGCCTGCTGCTCGTCGGCGACGCGGGCGGCCTGGTCAACCCGTTCAACGGCGAGGGCATCGCGTACGCCATGGAGTCGGGCCAGATCGCGGCCGACGTCATCGTCCAGGCGCACGCGCGCGCGACCCCGGCCCAGCGCGAACTGGCCCTGCGGAACTACCCGCAGGTCCTCAAGGACACCTACGGCGGCTACTACACGCTGGGCCGCGCCTTCGTGAAGCTCATCGGCAACCCGAAGATCATGAAGATCGCGACCCAGCGCGGCCTGACCCACCCGCTCCTGATGAAGTTCACCCTGAAGATGCTGGCGAACCTCACCGACCCGACGGGCGGCGACGCGATGGACCGCATCATCAACGGCCTGTCGAAGGTCGCGCCGAAGGCCTGACGGGGGCGAAGGACGCGAGGGGCGGGCGGGAGCGTGCGGGACGACGGGGGCGAAGCGGACGACGCGGAGTTCCCGGAGTTCTACGGGGGCGACGGGGACGACGGGGACGACGGGGACGAGGGCGCCGACGAGCAGGACGGCCCCGAGGCCCTGGAGCCCGTGGCCTTCCCCGGGGGCGCGCAGGAGGACCGGGTGCTCGCGGCGGCTCTGCTCGCCGTGCGCCACACCGCGCTGCTCGCGCCCGTGGCGGCCTCGCCCTGGGTCGGCCCGGTGCGCGACGCGCTGGTCCGGGCGCACTCCACCGCCGTGGTCATGCTCCGGGAGGGGTACGGCCCCGGCGGCGAGGTCGGCGCCTTCGACATCGGGCTCACCCGCTGGATGCTGGCGGGCGCTGCCGGGCTGCCCGGGGCGGTCCGGCGGCCGGAGGCGGCCGTCGACGGGCAGCTGGAGCTGGCCCGCGCGGTCTTCGACGCCGTCGCGCACCCGGGCGACGGGGAGCGGTTCGCCGGGGCGTGTGAGCTGGCGGAGCGGCTGGCGGGACCGGCCGCGGCGGAGGAGCGCGCGCTGCGGGCCCGGGACCTCGCGGACCTCGCGGCGGCGCGGGAGGCCGGCCGGCGGCCGGACGGCGCGGCGCTGGAGGCGCGTTCGGCCGTCTTCGGCCGGGTGCGGGCGGACCGGGTGCGGGCGGAGCTGCGGGCCCGGGGGCACCGCATCGGCGAGGTGACGACCGACTTCCCGGTGACGGCGACGGCGACGGCTCCGGTGCCGGTGAGCGAGCGGGGCGCGGAAGTGGTGCGCGCGATCGTGGCGGAGATGGCGGGCCGGTTCCGGGTGTCCGAGGAGGAGGCCCGGAGGCGGGTCCTCGCGCACTTCTCGGACCTGGACCTCGCGGACGAGTCCGACATGGGGGACCTGGACCACATCGACCACCAGAAGCCGGACCAGTGGGCGGGCAGCATCTACCTGGGCCTGGAGTTCCACGAGGTGCGGTGGGACGTCGACCTGAGCACCCGGACGCCGGTGCCGGAGCAGCCGGAGCAGCCGGAAGAGCAGGAACGGCCGAAGGGCCGTCACTCCCCCGAGGAGTGACGGCCCTTCCGCGCGAGCGCACGAGCGCTGCGATCGGGAGCGCTCAGAGGATGCGCACGGCGCCCGACGGCGGGTCCCAGTCCAGGGAGCGCTCGACGACGCCGGTGGAGGAGTTCTGCGCGCCGACGTACTTGCCGCCGCCGACGTAGATCGCGACGTGGTACGAGCCGCTGCGGCTGCCCCAGTACAGGATGTCGCCCGGCTGGAGGTCGCTCAGGGAGACGGAGCTGCCCCTGCTCGACTGCTGGTACGAGATGCGGGGCAGGTCGATGCCGGCCGCGCGGTAGGCGGCCTGGACGAGGCCGGAGCAGTCCCACGAGTTGGGGCCGGTGCCGCCGGTGACGTAGGAGTCGCCGACCTGGGCGCGGGCGAAGGCCACGATCGAGGCGGCGGAGCCGCTGGGGGCCTCCGAACGGCTGCCGCTGTCCGAGGCGCGCGAGCCGCTGTCGGAGGACGACGAGGACGGGCCGCCGTCGTCCGAGGAGCTCGCGGAGGTGGTGGCGAGCTGGGTGCGCGCACGGGTGCGGGAGGCGCGCTCGGCGGCCTCCTCGGCCTCCTTGCGCTCCTTCTCGGCCTTCAGGCGGGCCTTCTCGGCGCGCTCGGCCGCGGCCTTGCGGTCCGCCTCGGCCTTGGCCTTCTTGGCCTCCTGGGCGGCCTTCTGGAAGGCGGCCTGCTCCAGGGTCTGGAGGCTCTGGTCGAGGGCCTCCTGCTGGGACGCCTCGGCGGAGGCGGCGACCGCGCTCGCGAGGTTCGTACCGGCGTCGAGCGAGCCCAGGGTGGGCATTTCGATGGTCTCGGTCACCGGCTCGGCGTTCGCCGGTCCGGCGGCACCGGCCACCGCGATGGTGCCGAGGACGCCACCGGCAACTCCGGCGCGGAGCGCGAGCTTCGAAGCGCTGCGGCGGGGCTTCCGGTGGCTGGGTATGTGAGCGGTGTGGGACATGGGAACAACCGCTATCAGGGCTTGACGGTTCCCTTCAAGAAACGTGGGTTGCGCCACAGTTACGTTCGGAACCTGTGAATCCGCTTCTGTGGCACCCTTATTGACGCCGTAACGGGCAAATCGGTCATGGGCCATCCGGGCCTTGATCACGGGTTTTCAATGAAAAGCCCGAATTGCCCGACGCCTACCACTCCTTGACACCCTTGGCCAAGCCCCCTTCTTTTCGCGCCTCGGGTCTGTGGTGCAGATCACAACGCGGCTCGTGAAAACGCGCACGTGTCCACCTGCGTACGCGCGACCCCCCGACCGGGCGACGAGCGGGTCCTTTATCACCCGGCCGCGTCCACCGCCAATTTGCCTGTAGGGGCCAGCATTTGATAGTGCGACACCCCCTCCGAACAGCGATTTCCGGTACGGATGTCACATCTGGTGATCACCTGGGCGCTTCGCGCGACAAGATCACCGCTCATCCGACTTCATGATCCTTCGTCAGGTGGTGGAGATCACAAACTACGTGCTGCACCCCGTGTCGCAGATCACAGAGGGGCAGGCATAAGATGCGGGGCAGCCGGGCTTGTGAACTGCCTCACATGGGGGCGATCTTTCACGGCGCGGCGGTGCGGTCCAACGGTCAAGGACGACTGGAAGGAGCGAGGAGCGTGAATGCGTACGCGCCCGTCCTCGTGCTCGGTGCCCTGGGTGCGGGGTTTGCGATCTTCTCCGTGGTCATGGCCACGATCATCGGGCCAAAGCGGTACAACAGGGCGAAACTGGAGGCGTACGAGTGCGGCATCGAGCCGACGCCCACGCCTGCCGGAGGCGGCCGCTTCCCGATCAAGTACTACCTGACGGCGATGCTCTTCATCGTCTTCGACATCGAGATCGTCTTCCTCTACCCCTGGGCCGTCACCTTCGACGCCCTGGGGCTTTTCGGGCTCGTGGAGATGCTGCTCTTCGTGCTCACCGTCTTCGTCGCCTACGCCTACGTGTGGCGGCGCGGCGGCCTGGAATGGGACTGAGGGGCTGAGGGGCACCTATGGGACTCGAAGAGAAACTCCCGAGCGGCTTTCTGCTGACGACGGTCGAACAGGCCGCGGGCTGGGTGCGCAAGGCGTCCGTCTTCCCCGCGACCTTCGGCCTCGCCTGCTGCGCCATCGAGATGATGACCACCGGAGCCGGCCGGTACGACCTGGCCCGCTTCGGCATGGAGGTCTTCCGCGGCTCGCCGCGCCAGGCCGACCTGATGATCGTCGCCGGCCGGGTCAGCCAGAAGATGGCGCCCGTCCTGCGGCAGGTCTACGACCAGATGCCCAACCCCAAGTGGGTCATCTCCATGGGCGTCTGCGCCTCCTCGGGCGGCATGTTCAACAACTACGCGATCGTCCAGGGCGTCGACCACATCGTCCCGGTCGACATCTACCTGCCCGGCTGCCCGCCGCGCCCCGAGATGCTGATCGACGCGATCCTCAAGCTCCACCAGAAGATCCAGACCTCCAAGCTCGGCGTGAACGCCGAGGAGGCGGCGCGCGAGGCGGAGGAGGCGGCGCTCAAGGCACTGCCGACCATCGAGTTGAAGGGTCTGCTCCGGTGAGCGACGAGACACCCAACCCCGACAAGGACCTCAGCGCGCAGAACCTGCCGGGCCAGCGCGGGGACCACGGCGAGGAGGTCCGCGTCCAGCGCGGCATGTTCGGCGCCCAGAGCGGCGGCGACACCTCCGGATACGGCGGCCTCGTCCGCTCGATCCGGCTCCCCGGCCCGGCCACCCGCCCGTACGGAGGATGGTTCGACGAGGTCGCCGACGAGCTGGAGGGCGCCCTGGAGGAACAGGGGCTGCTCCCTTCGAGCGCGATCGAGAAGACGGTCGTGGACCGCGGCGAGCTCACCTTCCACGTCGAGCGCGAGCACCTGGTCCGCACGGCCCGCACCCTGCGCGACGACCCGGCGCTCCGCTTCGAGCTCTGCACCGGCGTCTCCGGCGTGCACTACCCGCACGACAAGGGCCGCGAGCTGCACGCCGTCTACCACCTGCGCTCGCTCACCCACGGCCGGACGATCCGCCTGGAGGTCTCGGCCCCGGACACCGACCCGAGGATCCCGTCCCTCGTCGCCGTCTACCCGACGAACGACTGGCACGAGCGCGAGACGTACGACTTCTTCGGCATCGTCTTCGACGGCCACCCCGCCCTCACCCGGATCATGATGCCGGACGACTGGCAGGGCCACCCGCAGCGCAAGGACTACCCCCTCGGCGGCATCGCCGTCGAGTACAAGGGCGCCCAGATCCCGGCTCCGGACCAGCGGAGGTCGTACTCGTGACCACTCCCCATGCGTCTCCGCGAGAGACGACAGAAGGCGCCGTCTACACGGTGACCGGCGGCGACTGGGACGAGGTCGTCCGGTCCGCCGCCAAGGCCGACGACGAGCGGATCGTCGTCAACATGGGCCCCCAGCACCCGTCCACCCACGGCGTGCTCCGCCTCATCCTGGAGATCGACGGCGAGACCGTCACCGAGGCCCGCTGCGGCATCGGCTACCTCCACACCGGCATCGAGAAGAACCTCGAGTACCGGACCTGGACGCAGGGCACCACCTTCGTCACGCGCATGGACTACCTCACCTCGTTCTACAACGAGACGGCGTACTGCCTCGGCGTGGAGAAGCTCCTCGGCATCACCGACCAGATCCCGGACCGCGCCAGCGTCATCCGCGTCCTGCTCATGGAGCTCAACCGGCTCTCCTCGCACCTGGTCTGCATCGCCACCGGCGGCATGGAGCTCGGCGCCACCACGATCATGATCTACGGCTTCCGGGACCGCGAGATGATCCTGGACCTGTACGAGCTGATCACCGGCCTGCGCATGAACCACGCGTACATCCGCCCCGGCGGCCTCGCCCAGGACCTCCCGCCCGGCGCCGTCGACGCCGTGCGCGAGTTCGTGAAGACCATGAAGAAGAACCTGCCGGAGTACGACAAGCTCGCCACCGGCAACCCCATCTTCAAGGCCCGCATGCAGGACGTCGGCTACCTCGACCTCACCGGCTGCATGGCGCTCGGCGCCACCGGACCGATCCTGCGCTCCGCGGGCCTCCCGCACGACCTGCGCAAGACCGACCCGTACTGCGGCTACGAGGAGTACGACTTCGAGGTCCCCACCGCCGACACCTGCGACTCCTACGGGCGGTTCCTGATCCGCCTGGAGGAGATGCGCCAGTCGCTGCGGATCGTCGAGCAGTGCCTCGACCGCCTGGAGCCCGGCGCGGTCATGGTCGCCGACAAGAAGATCGCCTGGCCCGCGCAGCTCGCGCTCGGCACCGACGGCCTCGGCAACTCCCTCGACCACATCAAGAAGATCATGGGCACCTCCATGGAGGCCCTGATCCACCACTTCAAGCTGGTCACCGAGGGCTTCCGGGTCCCGCCCGGCCAGGCCTACGCGGCCGTCGAGTCCCCCAAGGGCGAGCTCGGCGCGCACGTCGTCTCCGACGGCGGCACCCGTCCCTACCGGGTCCACTTCCGCGACCCGTCCTTCACCAACCTCCAGGCCATGGCGGCGATGTGCGAGGGCGGCCAGGTCGCCGACGTCATCGTCGCCGTCGCCTCCATCGACCCCGTGATGGGAGGCGTCGACCGATGACCGAGCAGATCAGCCTGGGCATGCCCCAGCTCCCCGCCCCCGGCTACCCGGCGGACGTCCGCGCCCGCCTGGAGGAGGACGCGCGGGCCATCGTCGCCCGCTACCCGGACTCCCGCTCCGCGCTCCTGCCGATGCTGCACCTCGTGCAGTCCGAGGAGGGCCACGTCACCCGCACCGGCATGGCGTTCTGCGCCGACGTCCTCGGCCTCACCACCGCCGAGGTCACCGCCGTCGCCACCTTCTACACCATGTACCGGCGCAAGCCCTCCGGCGACTACCAGGTCGGCGTCTGCACCAACACCCTCTGTGCGGTCATGGGCGGCGACGCCATCTTCGAGGAGCTCAAGGAGCACCTGGGCGTCGGCAACAACGAGACCACCGAGGACGGCAAGGTCACCCTCGAACACATCGAGTGCAACGCGGCCTGCGACTTCGCGCCCGTCGTGATGGTCAACTGGGAGTTCTTCGACAACCAGACCCCCGAGTCCGCCAAGAAGATGGTGGACGACCTGCGGGCCGGACGGACCGTCGAACCCACCCGGGGCGCCCCGCTCTGCACCTTCAAGGAGACCGCCCGCATCCTCGCCGGCTTCCCCGACGAGCGCCCCGGCGCCGTCGAGGCCACCGGCGGCGCGGGCCCCGCCTCCCTCGTCGGCCTCCGACTGGCCAAGGGCGAGCAGCCGCACCGTCGAATCGTCCACCCGCGCGGCGAGACCTCCGGACAGGAGGGGGAGTGATGACCTTGGCCACCGAGATCAACAACGGCAGCAGCAGCCCCGAGAAGCTGCTCGCCCCCGTCCTCTCGGCCTTCTGGGACCAGCCCGATTCCTGGACCCTGGAGACCTACGAGCGCCACGAGGGCTACCGGGGCCTGCGCAAGGCCCTCGCGATGAGCCCCGACGACCTCATCGCGTACGTCAAGGAGTCCGGGCTCCGCGGCCGCGGCGGCGCCGGCTTCCCCACCGGCATGAAGTGGCAGTTCATCCCGCAGGGCGACGGCAAGCCGCACTACCTCGTCGTCAACGCCGACGAGTCCGAGCCCGGCACCTGCAAGGACATCCCGCTCCTCTTCGCCAACCCGCACTCCCTCATCGAGGGCATCGTGATCGCCTGCTACGCGATCCGCTCCAGCCACGCCTTCATCTACCTGCGCGGCGAGGTCGTCCCCGTCCTGCGCCGCCTCCACGAGGCCGTGCGCGAGGCCTACGCCGCCGGCTACCTCGGCCGGAACGTCCTCGGCAGCGGACTCGACCTCGAACTCACCGTGCACGCCGGCGCCGGCGCGTACATCTGCGGCGAGGAGACCGCGCTCCTCGACTCCCTCGAAGGCCGCCGCGGCCAGCCCCGGCTGCGGCCCCCCTTCCCCGCGGTCGCCGGCCTCTACGCCTGCCCCACCGTGGTGAACAACGTCGAGTCCATCGCGTCCGTTCCCGCGATCCTCAACAAGGGCAAGGACTGGTTCACCTCCATGGGCAGCGAGAAGTCCCCGGGCTTCACGCTGTACTCGCTCTCCGGGCACGTCGCCTCGCCCGGCCAGTACGAGGCCCCGCTCGGCATCACCCTGCGCCAGCTCCTCGACATGAGCGGCGGGATGCGCCCCGGCCACCGCCTCAAGTTCTGGACCCCCGGCGGCTCCTCCACCCCGATGTTCACCGACGAACACCTCGACGTGCCCCTCGACTACGAGGGCGTCGGCGCCGCCGGCTCCATGCTCGGCACCAAGGCGCTCCAGTGCTTCGACGAGACCACCTGCGTGGTCCGGGCCGTCACCCGCTGGACCGAGTTCTACGCCCACGAGTCCTGCGGCAAGTGCACGCCCTGCCGCGAGGGCACGTACTGGCTCGTCCAGCTCCTCCGCGACATCGAGGCGGGCAAGGGCGAGACGTCCGACCTGGACAAGCTCAACGACATCGCCGACAACATCAACGGCAAGTCGTTCTGCGCCCTCGGCGACGGCGCCGCCTCGCCGATCTTCTCCTCCCTGAAGTACTTCCGCGAGGAGTACGAGCAGCACATCACGGGCAAGGGCTGCCCCTTCGACCCGGCCAAGTCGACCGCCTGGGCGGACAACCACAAGGAGGTGACCGCATGACCGTCACCGAGTCCGGACCGACGGGAGGCGCCGGCCCGGCCGTGCCGCCGGAGGACCTCGTCACGCTGACCATCGACGGCATCGAGGTCTCCGTCCCCAAGGGGACCCTGGTCATCCGCGCCGCCGAACAGCTCGGCATCGAGATCCCGCGCTTCTGCGACCACCCGCTCCTCGACCCCGCCGGCGCCTGCCGCCAGTGCATCGTCGAGGTCGAGGGCCAGCGCAAGCCCATGGCCTCCTGCACCATCACGTGCACCGACGGCATGGTGGTGAAGTCGCAGCTCACCAGCCCCGTCGCCGAGAAGGCCCAGCACGGCGTGATGGAGCTGCTGCTCGTCAACCACCCGCTCGACTGCCCCGTCTGCGACAAGGGCGGCGAGTGCCCCCTGCAGAACCAGGCCATGTCCCACGGACAGGCCGAGTCCCGCTTCGAGGGCGTCAAGCGCACCTACGAGAAGCCGATCCCGATCTCCACCCAGGTCCTCCTCGACCGCGAGCGCTGCGTGCTCTGCGCCCGCTGCACCCGCTTCTCCAACCAGGTCGCGGGCGACCCGATGATCGAGCTGATCGAGCGCGGCGCGCTCCAGCAGGTCGGCACCGGCGAGGGCGACCCCTTCGAGTCGTACTTCTCCGGCAACACCATCCAGATCTGCCCGGTCGGCGCCCTCACCTCCGCCGCCTACCGCTTCCGCTCCCGCCCCTTCGACCTGGTCTCCTCGCCGTCGGTGTGCGAGCAGTGCGCGGGCGGCTGCGCCACCCGCACCGACCACCGGCGCGGCAAGGTCATGCGGCGGCTCGCCGCCGAGGACCCGGAGGTCAACGAGGAGTGGATCTGCGACAAGGGCCGCTTCGGCTTCCGGTACGCGCAAGCGCGCGACCGGCTCACCACCCCGCTCGTACGGAACCAGGCGACCGGTGAGCTGGAGCCCGCCTCCTGGCCCGAGGCCCTGGAGGCCGCCGCCCGCGGGCTCGTCCGCGGCCGCACCGGCGTCCTGGCCGGCGGCAGGCTGACCGTCGAGGACTCCTACGCGTACGCCAAGTTCGCCCGGGTCGCCCTCGACACCAACGACGTCGACTTCCGGGCCCGGGTCCACTCCGGCGAGGAGGCCGACTTCCTGGCCTCCGCCGTCGCCGGCCGGGGACGGGACCTGGACGGCAGCGGAGTCACGTACACCTCGCTCGAAGCCGCCCCGGCCGTGCTCCTCGTCGGCCTGGAGTCCGAGGAGGAGGCCCCCGGCGTCTTCCTGCGGCTCCGCAAGGCCTGGCGCAAGCGCGGCCAGAAGACCTACGCCGTCGCCGCCTTCGCCACCCGGGGCCTGGAGAAGGCCGGCGGCACCCTGCTGCCCGCCGCCCCCGGCACCGAGACCGAATGGCTCGACGCCCTCACCTCCCGGGTCGGCCTCACCGGTGACGGGCTCGCCGCCGCCGAGGCCCTGCGCCAGGAGGGCGCCGTCCTCGCCGTCGGCGAACGCCTCGCGGGCGTGCCCGGCGCGCTCACCGCCGCCCTGCGCGCCGCCACCGCCACCGGCGCCCGGCTCGTCTGGATCCCGCGCCGCTCCGGCGAACGCGGCGCCGTCGAGGCGGGCGCGCTGCCCTCGCTGCTCCCCGGCGGCCGGCCCGCGACCCACCCCCGCGCGCGCGAGGAGGTCGCCGCCGCCTGGGGCCTGCGCGAGCTCCCCGCCCGCTACGGCCGCGACACCGGCCAGATCGTCGAGGCCGCCGCCACCGGCGAACTCGCCGCCCTGCTCGTCGGCGGCGTCGAGGTCGCCGACCTGCCGGACCCGGCACGCGCGCGCGAAGCGCTCGACGCGGCCTTCGTCGTCTCCCTGGAGCTGCGGCCCGGCGAGGTCACCGACCGCGCCGACGTCGTCCTTCCGGTCGCCGCCGTCGCCGAGAAGCCCGGCACTTTCCTCAACTGGGAGGGCAGGGCCCGGCTGTTCGAGGCCGCGCTCAAGCCGGAGCAGATGACCCGGCCGCTTGCCCCGACCGACACCCGCGTCCTGCACATGCTGGCCGACGCCCTCGACGCCCACCTGGGCCTGCCCGACCTCAGGGCCGTACGGCGGGAGCTGGACCGGCTCGGCGGCTGGGCCCACGAGCGGGCCACCGAGCCCACCGAGCCCGGCCGGCCCGCGCCCCGCACCGGCGACGGCGAGGCCGTCCTCGCCGGACACCGGCTCCTGCTCGACCTCGGCCGCCTCCAGGAGGGCGACACCGCCCTCGCCGGCACCCGGCACGCGGCCGTCGCCCGGCTCTCCGCCGCCACCGCCGCCGACACCGGCGTCAAGGACGGCGACGTCCTGGAGGTCACGGGCCCGGCCGGGTCCACCGCCCTCCCGCTCCTGGTCACCGAGATGCCCGACCGCGTCGTCTGGCTCCCGCTGAACTCGACCGGGCACGGCGTCCTCTCCGACACCGGCGCCCGCCCGGGCGACCTGGTCCGCATCGGCCCGGCGGCCCCGCGCCCCGCCGACGTCACGGAGGTGCAGGCATGAGCGTGCCGCTCGCCGCTGAAGACCTGTCCATGTTCGGCACGGACCCCTGGTGGCTCGTGGCGCTCAAGGCCGTCTTCTGCTTCGCCTTCCTGATGGTGACCGTGCTCTTCTCCATCGTGTGGGAGCGCAAGGTCGTCGCCTGGATGCAGCTGCGCGTCGGCCCCAACCGGCACGGCCCCTGGGGCCTCCTCCAGTCCCTCGCGGACGGCATCAAGCTGATGCTCAAGGAGGACGTGATCGTCAGGAGGGCCGACAAGGTCGTCTACGTCCTCGCCCCGGTCGTCGCCGCGATCCCCGCCTTCATGGCGATCGCCGTGATCCCCTTCGGCCCGGCGGGCAACGAGGTCTCGATCTTCGGCCACCGCACCACGATGCAGCTCACCGACCTGCCGATCGCGATGCTGTACGTCCTCGCGGTCGCCTCCGTCGGCATCTACGGCATCGTCCTCGCCGGCTGGTCCTCCGGCTCCACGTACCCCCTCCTCGGCGGACTGCGCTCCTGCGCGCAGATGATCTCCTACGAGATCGCCATGGGCGCGGCCTTCGCCTCCGTCTTCCTCTACTCCGGGTCGATGTCGACCTCGGCGATCGTCGAGGCGCAGGCGGACCGCTGGTTCGTGATCCTGCTTCCGGTCTCGTTCATCATCTACGTCGTCACCATGGTCGGCGAGACCAACCGCGCCCCCTTCGACATGCCGGAGTCCGAGGGCGACCTCGTCGGCGGCTTCAACACCGAGTACTCGTCCATCAAGTTCGCGATGTTCATGCTCGCCGAGTACGTGAACATGGTGACGGTCTCGGCCGTGACGGTGACCCTCTTCCTGGGCGGCTGGCGGGCCCCGTACCCCGTCTCCACCTTCTGGGAGGGCGCGAACCACGGCTGGTGGCCGATGCTCTGGTTCGTGATCAAGGTGCAGCTGCTGCTGTTCTTCTTCATCTGGCTGCGCGGCACCCTGCCCCGCGTCCGCTACGACCAGCTGATGAAGCTCGGCTGGAAGGTCCTCATCCCGGTCTCCGTGGTCTGGCTGATGCTGGTCGCCACCGTCCGGGCGCTGCGCAACGAGAACATCGCGTTCACGAACATCGTCCTGTACGTGGCCGGGGCCGTGCTCGCCCTGCTCCTCCTCTCCTTCGTGGTGGACCTCTTCCGCGACCGGAAGGCGAAGGCGGCGGCGCCCGCGCCCGAGGAGGAGCGCGCCTTCGACCCGATGGCCGGAGGCTTCCCCGTACCGCCCAAGCCCGGACAGTCCCTGCCGCCCGTGCCCCGGCGCAGGTCACGGCACCAGCGGGACCTCGTTGTCAGTGGCGCCCCCGATACTGCTACTGCGAGTGATGGAAAGGAGACGGACGGTGTCTGACTTCCAGAATCCGGTGGCCGGCTTCGGCGTGACCTTCAAGGCCATGTTCAAGAAGCGGCTGACCGAGCAGTACCCGGAGCAGCAGAAGACGACGGCGCCCCGCTTCCACGGCCGGCACCAGCTCAACCGCCACCCGGACGGCCTGGAGAAGTGCGTCGGCTGCGAGCTGTGCGCCTGGGCCTGTCCCGCCGACGCCATCTACGTGGAGGGCGCGGACAACACGGACGAGGAGCGCTACTCGCCCGGCGAGCGCTACGGCCGCGTCTACCAGATCAACTACGCCCGCTGCATCCTGTGCGGCCTGTGCGTCGAGGCCTGCCCCACGCGCGCGCTGACGATGACCAACGAGTTCGAACTGGCCGACTCCTCCCGGGCGAACCTGATCTACACCAAGGAGCAGCTCCTCGCCGGCCTGGAGGAGGAGATGGTCGACACCCCGCACGCCATCTTCCCGGGCATGGACGAGCAGGACTACTACCGGGGCCTGGTCACCGGGGCCGCGCCCGGCACCGTCCGCCAGACCGCCACCTCCAAGGGGGAGAAGGACGACGCCGACGAGGAGGTGGACGCGTGAGCGCGCACCTCGCGGCGTACGCGACCTCCACCGGCGAGGCCGTCCAGTTCTGGGTCCTCGGCACCGTCGCCGTGATCGGCGCGCTGTGCACGATCCTGATGCGCAGGGCCGTCCACTCCGCGCTCTGCCTCGCCGGGACCATGATCATCCTGGCGGTCTTCTACCTGGCCAACGGCGCGTACTTCCTCGGCGTCGTCCAGATCGTCGTCTACACCGGCGCGATCATGATGCTGTTCCTCTTCGTCGTCATGCTGGTCGGCGTCACGGCCGCGGACTCGCTGAAGGAGACCATCAAGGGCCAGCGCTGGTGGGCCGTCGCCTGCGGCCTCGGCTTCGGGATCCTGCTCTCCGCCGGCATCGGGAACGCCTCGCTCACCGAGTTCGCCGGCCTCGGCGCCGCGAACGGCGCGCGCGGCGGAAACGTCGAGGGCCTGGCCGCCCTCATCTTCACCAAGTACGTCTTCGCCTTCGAGATCACCGGCGCGCTCCTCATCACCGCCTCCGTCGGCGCGATGGTCCTCACCCACCGAGAGCGCACCGAACGCGCCCGCACCCAGCGCGAGCTCGCCGAGCAGCGCGTGCGCGAGGGCAAGCACGTGCCGCCGCTGCCCGCGCCCGGCGTCTACGCCCGGCACAACGCCGTGGACGTCCCGGGCCTGCTGCCCGACGGCACCCCGGCGGAGCTCACCGTCATGGGGACCCTGCGCAAGCGGGGCCAGATCCGGGACGTGTCCGCCGAGGCCATGGCCGACCTCAAGGCCCTGGAGCAGCGCTCCGAGGAACGGCTCGGCCGGGACCGGGACGCGCGCGACCAGGACGCCTTCGGCCGGGACCGGGACGAAGAGGAGGCCAACCGGTGAATCCCGTCAACTACCTGTACCTCTCCGCCCTGCTGTTCACCATCGGCGCGGCCGGGGTGCTGATCCGGCGCAACGCGATCGTGGTCTTCATGTGCGTGGAGCTGATGCTCAACGCCTGCAACCTCGCGTTCGTCACCTTCTCCCGCATGCACGGCAACCTCGACGGACAGATCGTCGCCTTCTTCACGATGGTCGTCGCCGCCGCGGAGGTCGTCGTCGGGCTCGCGATCATCGTGTCCGTCTTCCGTGCCCGCCACTCGGCCTCGGTCGACGACGCAAGCCTGATGAAGCTGTGAGGGGCTGACCGTGGAAAATCTCATCGCTCTGCTCGTCGGGGCGCCCCTGCTCGGCGCGGCCGTGCTGCTCTGCGGCGGCCGCCGGCTCGACCGGACCGGCCACTGGATCGGCACGCTCCTCGCGGCCGTCTCCTTCGCGATCGGCCTGGCGCTCTTCGCCGACATGCTCGGCAAGGGGGCCGAGGAGAGGGCCCTGTACCAGCGGCTCTTCACCTGGATCCCCGTCGAGGGCTTCCAGGCGGACATCGCCTTCCAGCTCGACCAGCTCTCCATGACGTTCGTCCTGCTGATCAGCGGGGTCGGCACCCTCATCCACGTGTACTCCATCGGCTACATGGAGCACGACGAGCGGCGCCGCCGGTTCTTCGGCTATCTGAACCTGTTCGTCGCGGCGATGCTGCTGCTCGTCCTCGCCGACAACTACCTGCTCCTGTACTTCGGCTGGGAGGGCGTCGGCCTCGCCTCGTACCTCCTGATCGGGTTCTGGCAGCACAAGCCCAGCGCGGCCACCGCCGCGAAGAAGGCGTTCCTGGTCAACCGGGTCGGTGACATCGGCCTCTCGATCGCCATCATGATCATGTTCACCACCTTCGGGACCTTCGCCTTCGGGCCGGTCCTGGAGGCGTCCGGGCAGGCCTCTCAGGGGACGCTGACCGCGATCGGCCTGATGCTGCTCCTCGCGGCCTGCGGCAAGTCGGCCCAGGTGCCGCTGCAGTCCTGGCTCGGGGACGCGATGGAGGGCCCGACCCCGGTCTCGGCCCTCATCCACGCGGCCACGATGGTGACCGCCGGTGTCTATCTGATCGTCCGCTCCGCCGACATCTTCAACGCGGCCCCGGACGCGCAGCTCGTCGTCACGATCGTCGGCGCCGTCACGCTCCTCTTCGGTGCGATCGTCGGTTGCGCCAAGGACGACATCAAGAAGGCGCTGGCCGGCTCGACCATGTCGCAGATCGGCTACATGATCCTGGCGGCCGGGCTCGGCCCGATCGGCTACGTCTTCGCGATCATGCACCTGGTGACGCACGGCTTCTTCAAGGCCGGGCTCTTCCTCGGCGCCGGTTCGGTCATGCACGGCATGAACGACGAGGTCGACATGCGGAAGTACGGCGGCCTGCGGACGTACATGCCGGTCACCTTCGTCACCTTCGGCCTCGGCTACCTCGCGATCATCGGCTTCCCCGGCCTGTCCGGCTTCTTCTCCAAGGACAAGATCATCGAGGCGGCCTTCGCGAAGGGCGGCGCCGAGGGCTGGATCCTCGGCGCGGTCACCCTGCTCGGCGCGGCCATCACCGCGTACTACATGACCCGCGTGATGCTGATGACCTTCTTCGGCGAGAAGCGCTGGCAGCCCGACGCGGACGGCAACCCGCCGCACCCGCACGAGTCGCCCAGGTCCATGGTGATCCCGATGGTGCTGCTGGCCGTCGGATCGGTCGCCGGGGGCGCGGTCTTCGAGTTCGCCGGGTTCGTGGAGTGGCTGGAGCCGGTCACCGGGTACGAGCACGGCCACCCGCCGATCGGCGCCGCGGCCGTCACCGCCTGCACCGTCGCCGTCATGGTGATCGGCGTCGGCCTGGCCTACCTCCAGTACGGGCGCCGGCCCGTCCCGGCGGTCGCCCCGCGCGGCTCGCTGCTCACCCGGGCGGCCCGCCGCGACCTGCTCCAGGACGACTTCAACCACGCCGTCTTCGTCACGGGCGGCACGCACCTCACCCGCTCGCTCGTCTACGTCGACCACTCCCTGGTGGACGGCGTGGTCAACGGCACCGCGGCGAGCGTCGGCGGGCTCTCCGGCCGGCTGCGCAAGCTCCAGAACGGCTACGCCCGCTCGTACGCGGTCTCCATGTTCGGAGGTACGGCGGTGCTGATCGCCGCGACCCTGCTGATGAGGGCGGTGTAACTCCCCATGTTCGGAACAAGCACAGCCTTCCCGCTCCTTACGGTGACGGCAGCGGTGCCGGCGGTCGGTGCGATCCTGACCGCCGCCGTGCCCGCCGCCCGCCGCACCGCCGCCAAGTGGCTGGCGCTGCTCGTCTCGCTCGCCACGCTCGTGCTCGCCGGGATCGTCTTCGCCCGGTTCGAGCCGGGCGGCGAGCGGTACCAGCTGACCGAGTCGTACGCCTGGATCAAGGACTTCGGGGTCCGGTACGAGCTGGGCGTGGACGGCATCGGGGTGGCGCTGATCGCGCTCACCGCGCTGCTGGTCCCGTTCGTGATCCTGGCGGGCTGGCACGACGCCGACCCCCTGGAGACGTCCTCGAAGCGCTGGCGGCCGACGCAGGGCTTCTTCGCCCTGATCCTCATGGTCGAGGCGATGGTGATCCTCTCCTTCGAGGCCACCGACGTCTTCCTCTTCTACATCCTGTTCGAAGCCATGCTCATCCCGATGTACTTCCTCATCGGCGGCTTCGGGGACCGGGCCCACGCGGGCTCCGACGAGAACGCGGCGGCCCAGCGCTCCTACGCGGCCGTCAAGTTCCTCCTCTACAACCTGGTCGGCGGCCTGATCATGCTGGCCGCCGTCATCGGCCTGTACGTGGTGGCGGGGAACTTCTCGCTCACCGAGATCGCCGGGGCCCGGGCCAACGGCTCCCTGGAGATCGCGACCAGCACCGAGCGCTGGCTGTTCCTCGGCTTCTTCTTCGCCTTCGCGGTGAAGGCGCCGCTGTGGCCGCTGCACACCTGGCTGCCGAACGCGATGGGGGAGGCCACCGCCCCGGTCGCCGTCCTCATCACCGCCGTCGTCGACAAGGTCGGCACCTTCGCGATGCTCCGCTTCTGCCTCGGGCTCTTCCCCGAGGCCTCGAAGTGGGCCACGCCCGCGATCGTCGTCCTCGCCCTGATCAGCATCGTCTACGGGGCGCTCGTCGCGGTCGGCCAGCGGGACATCAAGCGGCTGGTCGCCTACGCGTCCATCTCGCACTTCGGCTTCATCATCCTGGGCATCTTCGCGATGACCAGCCAGGGCCAGTCCGGTGCCACGCTCTACATGGTCAACCACGGCATCTCGACGGCCGCCCTGATGCTGGTCGCCGGGTTCCTGATCTCCCGGCGCGGCTCGCGGCTCATCGCCGACTACGGCGGCGTTCAGAAGGTCGCGCCGGTGCTCGCCGGCACCTTCCTGATCGGCGGCCTCGCGACCCTGTCGCTGCCCGGAATCGCGCCGTTCGTCAGCGAGTTCCTGGTCCTGGTCGGCACCTACGCCCGCTATCCGGTGGCCGGCGTCATCGCCACCACCGGCATCGTCCTCGCCGCGCTCTACACCCTCGTCCTGTACCAGCGGACGATGACCGGGCCGGTGAAGGAGGAGGTGCGGAAGCTGCCGGACCTGCGGCCGCGCGAGCTGGCCGTGGTCGTCCCGCTGATCGCCGTCCTGATCTTCCTCGGGGTCTTCCCGAAGCCGCTGACGGACGTCGTCAACCCGGCGGTGCGGCACACCATGTCCGACGTCCAGCAGAAGGACCCCCAGCCTGAAGTGGAGGCGGCCAAGTGAGTGCTCCCGCTGTCGCATCCTCCGTCCACACCCTGTGGACGACCGCCGCCGTCGAACCGCTGGAGAAGATCCCGGCGCCCCACATCGAGTACACGCAGCTCGCGCCCGTGCTCATCGTGGTCGGCGCCGCGGTCCTCAGCGTCCTCGTCGAGGCCTTCGTGCCCCGCAGGGGCCGCTACACCGCCCAGGTCTTCCTGAGCGTCCTCGCGCTCGCCGCCGCCTTCGCCGCCGTCGTCGGCCTGGCGGCCGGCGGCTACGGCTCCACCAAGGCCCACATCGCGGCCATGGGCGCCATCGCGGTCGACGGACCCGCCCTCTTCCTCCAGGGCACGATCCTGCTCGCCTCGATCGTGGCCGTCTTCACCTTCGCCGAGCGCAGGCTCGACCCGGCCGACCACGGCCACCGGGTCGACTCCTTCGCCGCCGAGGCCGCCGCCGTGCCCGGCAGCGACCACGAGAAGGCCGCCGTCAGGGCCGGGTTCACCACCACCGAGGTGTTCCCCTTCGCCCTCTTCGCCGTCGCGGGCATGCTGGTCTTCCCGGCGGCCAACGACCTCCTGACGCTCTTCATCGCCCTGGAGGTCTTCTCCCTCCCGCTGTACCTGCTGTGCGCCCTCGCCCGCCGCAAGCGGCTGATGTCGCAGGAGGCGGCCGTCAAGTACTTCCTGCTCGGCGCCTTCTCCTCGGCCTTCCTGCTCTTCGGGATCGCCCTGCTCTACGGCTACGCGGGCTCCGTCTCGTACGCCGTGATCGCCGACGTGGTCGACGGGACGGTCGCCTCGGTGAACCCGGCGCTCGCCGGCACCATGGGCAACGACGCGCTGCTCCTCATCGGCTTCGCCATGGTCCTCATGGGGCTCCTCTTCAAGGTCGGCGCCGTGCCGTTCCACATGTGGACCCCGGACGTCTACCAGGGCGCCCCGACCCCGGTCACCGGCTTCATGGCCGCCGCGACCAAGGTCGCCGCCTTCGGCGCCCTGCTCCGCCTGCTGTACGTGGTGCTCCCGGGCCTCACCTGGGACTGGCGGCCGGTCATGTGGGGCGTCGCGATCCTCACCATGCTGGGCGGCGCGATCGTCGCCATCACCCAGACCGACATCAAGCGGCTCCTGGCGTACTCGTCCATCGCGCACGCGGGCTTCCTGCTCGCGGGCGTCATCGCGGCCACCCCGAGCGGCATCTCGTCCGTTCTCTTCTACCTGGGCGCGTACTCCTTCGTGACGATCGGCGCCTTCGCCGTCGTCACCCTGGTCAGGGACGCGGGCGGCGAGGCCACCCACCTCTCCAAGTGGGCCGGTCTGGGCCGCCGTTCGCCGCTGGTCGCGGCGGTCTTCGCGGTCTTCCTGCTCGCCTTCGCCGGCATTCCGCTGACCTCCGGGTTCTCCGGGAAGTTCGCGGTCTTCAAGGCGGCGGCGGAGGGCGGCGCGGGCGCCCTGGTGGTGGTCGGCGTGCTCTCCTCGGCGATCGCGGCCTTCTTCTACATCCGGGTCATCGTGCTCATGTTCTTCAGCGAGCCCAAGGCCGACGGCCCCACGGTCGCCGTCCCCTCGGCCTTCACCACCGTCGCCATCACGGCGGGCGTGGCGGTCACCCTGGCCCTCGGCCTCGCCCCGCAGTACTTCCTGGACCTGGCGAACCAGGCGAGCGTGTTCGTGCGGTGACCCCGCGGGGACGCGCGCGAAGGGCCCGGCTCCTCCAGGAGCCGGGCCCTTCGGCGTACTTCACCCCCGCCGGACGCCGTGTCATCGTGGGAACCGCACCCAATGGTCTGTACCAGTCGTGGAGGGATGGTTCCATGCGCGGCACCACCGTCTTACCCGGCACCCCCTGCGCCGTCCCCCGGCCCGGTGATCCGCCCGTGCACCGGCTGGAGCTGAGGCTGCCCGACCGGGTGCCCTTCGCCGCCGGGGGGTTCGACGCGATGGGGCCGATGTCGCGGGCCGCGTACCCGCACCGGCACACCTTCTACGAGATCGTGCACGTCACCGAGGGGAGCGGGACGCACGTGCTCGATCTGGAGCGGTACGAGGTGCGGCCGCCGCAGCTCGGGGTGATCCTGCCCGGGCAGGTGCACCACTGGGAGGGCGTGCGCGGGCTCGAAGGGTCGCTCGTGCTCTTCACGCCCGAGTTCCTGGTCGGCGGGCCCGACGACGAGGAACTGCTGCGGCGGCTGGGGGAGCGGCCCTGGGTGGACCTCGACGCCGCCACCCACGAGCGCACGAGCCGGCTCCTGGGCGACCTGGCCGAGGAGTACCGGCACGGGGCCGACGGGTTCGCCGGGGTGCTGCGGTCCCTGCTGCACGTGCTCCTCGTACGGGCCTCCCGGCTGCCCGGCGGCGGGGGAGCGGGGGCGCCGCCGCCCGGTCTCGCCGAGGAGTTCCTGCGCCTCGCCCGTACCGCCGGGACCGCCGGGCTCTCCGTACGGGAGTGCGCCGAGCGCATCGGGGTGACCCCCGGGCACCTCACCGAGGTGGTGCGGGCGGCCACCGGCCGCACGCCCGCCGCGCTCCTGCGCCAGGAGCGGGCGCGCGAGGCGCAGCGGCTGCTCGTCGCCACCGGGCTGCCCGTGCGGCAGGTGGCCGCCCGCGTCGGGTTCGACGACGCCGCCTACTTCTGCCGGTTCTTCCGGCGGGAGGTCGGGTGCAGCCCCGGCCGCTTCCGAAAAGACCACGACCGCCGTGTTCCGTCCATCGAACCCGGTGGCGCGGGCCCCTAGGTTCGGTGCCGATCCCAGCCCCCACCCGAGGAGCCAGGCACATGGACCACGAGACCAGCACCGGGCACGTGACCCGCAAGACCGTCCTGCGGGCCGCGCTCGCGGCCGGCATGGCGGCGCCCGCGGTGCTCATGGGCGTCCCCGCGCTCGCCCGCACCCTGACCGGCGGCGAGGAGGCGCCCGAGCTCACCCCCACGTGCGACGACGGCGACGACCCCACCCCGGCGCAGATGGAGGGCCCGTACTTCAAGCCCAACTCCCCCCGGCGCTCAAGCCTGTTGGAAGGGAACACCCCCGGCGTCCGGCTCACCGTCAGCGGGTACGTCTTCGGGCTCGCCTGCCGGCCGATATCCGGGGTCCTCCTGGACTTCTGGCAGGCCGACACCAACGGCGCCTACGACAACACCGGGTTCCGCTTCCGCGGCCACCAGTTCACCGGCGCCGACGGCTCCTTCAAGCTCACCACGATCGTGCCCGGCCTCTACCCGGGCCGCACCCGGCACATCCACGTCAAGGCACAGGCCCCCGGCCGCCCGGTGCTCACCACCCAGCTGTACTTCCCGGGCGAGCCCCGCAACAACACCGACAGCCTCTTCGACCCGCGGCTGCTCATGACCGTCAGGGACGCGGGCGGGGCGCGCGAGGCCGCCTTCGACTTCGTCCTGAACGTGCCGCAGAACCCCGGCCCGACGCCGACGCCGACGCCGACCCAGACCACCCAGCCGCCGGGGGGCAGCTGGGCGGTCGGCACCGCCTACCGGGCCGGGGACGCCGTCACCTACGGAGGAGCGGCCTACGTGTGCCTCCAGGCGCACACCGCCCAGCCCGGCTGGCAGCCGCCGAACGTCCCCTCCCTCTGGCGGGCCGTCTGACGGTCAGGCGGCGGGGGCGATCCGGCCTCGGACCTCGCCCAGGGCGACCCGGGTGCCGTCCGGGCCCGGCGCCCACGCCGTCAGGACGACCTCGTCGCCGTCCTCCAGGAACGTCCGCTTCCCGCCGGACAGTTCGAGCGCGTCCCGCCCGTTCCAGGTCAGCTCCAGGAGCGAACCGCGCTGGTTCACCTCGGGTCCGGAGACCGTCCCGGAGCCGTACAGGTCGCCCGTGCGCAGCGACGCGCCGTTCACCGTCATGTGGGCGAGCTGCTGGGCCGCCGTCCAGTACATCGAGGAGAACGGCGGCTCGGCCACCACCTCGCCGTTGATCTCCACGGAGATCCGCAGGTCGAAGCCGCCCGGCTCCTCCTCGTCCGCGTCGTCCAGGTACGGCAGGAGCGGGAGGTCCCGCGCGGGCGGGGCGGTGCGGGCCGCGTCCAGGGCCTCCAGGGGCGTCACCCACGCCGAGACCGAGGTCTGGAACGACTTGCCGAGGAACGGGCCGAGCGGCACGTACTCCCACGCCTGCACGTCCCGCGCCGACCAGTCGTTGAGCAGCGTCAGACCGAAGACGTGCTCGCGGAAGTCGGAGAGCGGGACCGGCCGGCCCAGCTCCGAGGGGGTGCCGACCAGGAAGCCGACCTCCGCCTCGATGTCCAGCTTCACCGACGGCCCGAAGACCGGGGCCGGGTCGGTGGGCGCCTTGCGCTGCCCGGAGGGGCGCACGACGTCGGTGCCGGAGACCACGACCGTGCCCGCGCGCCCGTGGTAACCGATGGGCAGGTGCTTCCAGTTGGGGGTGAGCGCGTCGCCGTCGGGGCGGAAGATCCGGCCCACGTTGGTCGCGTGGTGCTCGCTCGCGTAGAAGTCGACGTAGTCCGCGACCTCGTACGGCAGGTGCAGCGTCACCGCGTCCAGGGGGTGGAGGAGCGGTTCGACGTCGGCCCGGTGCGCGGGGACCGTCACCCAGGCCGTGAGCGCCCGGCGGACGTCGCGCCAGGCGGTCCGCCCGGCGGCGAGCAGCGGGTTCAGGCTCGGCTGCGCGAGCAGCGACGCGTACGGGGAGCCGAGCGCGTGCGCCGCGGCCCCCGCGTCCAGCACGTACCCGCCGATCCGGACGCCGAGCCGGCGCCGGTCGGGCTCCTCGGCGGTGGAGAAGACGCCGTACGGGAGGTTGTGCGGGCCGAAGGGGTCGCCCTCGGCCAGGTCGAGCGGGCTGTGCTCGGACATCGGTACCTGCCTCGCTTTCCACGGGTGTGGGGGACACGTTACGGGGCGGGCCGCCGGGCGCTGATGACATGGATCACACGGAAAGTGCGGCCTCCGTGGGCAACTGTCCGCGTTCGCTCCCTTTGGGTGCTGGGCGCTCGTTCCCGCCCGCCCGGGGCCGCGGAGACGGGCCTCCCGCGAAGGCGCCCACGGCCATACGATCACGGTGGCGACGCGCCGCGTGACGTAGCCGCAGGAGCGCGCCCCGTTTTTCTTCGACCCCCTGACCAGGGAAAGGTCCACAACGTGAAGATCCGCCGCATGCTCGCGACCGCCGTGGCCGCCGCCGTCACCACGCCGCTCGTGCTCCTGTCCGCCACTCCCGCCCTCGCCGACACCAAGCCGTCGCCCGCCTCCACGCAGAAGCCGGCGGCCGGCGAGGACGAGAAGCCGCCCACGCCGGCGGAGCTCAAGGCCGCCGTCGAACTGGCGCAGAAGGAATACGACGCGGCCGTCGCCGAGGTCGCCAAGGCCAACGCCGCCATCGAGGCCCTGGAGAAGGCCGACCACCCGCTGGTGGTGGCGGCCTCCGACGCGAAGAAGGCCGCCGAGGCGGCCGCCGCCGCCAAGGCCGCCGCCGACGCGGAGCTCGCCAAGGCCGAGGAGGCCCGCGAAAAGCTGGCCGAGGACGCCACCGACGAGGAGAAGAAGGCCGCCGACGAGGCCGTCGCGACGGCGAAGGCGACCGCCGAGGCGGCCGCCGCCGCCAAGGCCGCCGCCGACACGAAGGCGAAGGACACCGCCAAGGCCCTGGAGGAGGCGCGCGTCGCCGCCTTCACGACGCTCGGCCTCGCCCAGAAGGTGGAGAAGGCCGCCGCCAAGGAACTCGCCGCCGCCAAGCAGGCCCTGGCGGACTTCGAGGAGCTCGGCCAGGAGTGCGCCGAGGACAAGTCCGTCACGGTCGCCCTCAGCGGTCCGAAGAAGGTCACCGCCGGCACCAGCGCCCTCTTCTCGCTGCGCGTCTCCAACACCTCCGAGGAGACCTTCGACGAGGTCGAGGCCTACGCCTTCGCCGCCGCGCTCCCCGACAGCATCGAGGAGGACGACTTCTTCGAGGACTACATCACCGTCGAGTGGTCCTCCGCCGCCCACCCGAAGTGGACGGAGGTCACCGAGGAGAACGACGCCGTCCGGGTCGGCAGCCTCGTCAAGGGCGGCCACGCCGACGTGAAGCTGCGCCTCACCCTCGACAGCAAGACCCCGGCCGGCCCCGGTGTCGTCTTCGCCGTCGGCGCGTACGAGAACAACGACGGCTCCTGCGGGTTCGGCGAGGAGTTCGCGACCGCCGACTTCGAGATCCTCGCCGCCAAGGGCGACAAGCCGAAGCCGACCCCGTCGCCGTCGACCTCGACGCCCGCCCCGGCGCCCACCGCCGGCAACACCGGCACCACCCCGCAGGGCGGTTCGTCCTCCACCCCGGTGACCGGTGGCAACCTCGCCGCCACCGGCTCGAACGACGCCCTGCCGATGATCGGCCTCGCCGCCGCCGGGGCCGTCGCCCTCGGCGCCGGCGCGGTGTTCGTCGCCCGCCGCCGCAAGGCCGGCGCGGACGCGTAGGGCGGGACACCGGTCCCCCGCACGGCGTGCTCAGCCCGCCGTGCGGGGGATCCGCTTCTCCCAGGTGCGGTGGAAGACGACCTCGTCGCCCTCCCGGCACACCACCTCGTTCGAGGTGTGGAAGGCCTCCGCGTCGCAGGTGATCTCCGAGCGGGTCTCCACGCCGACGTCCCAGCCCCGGTCGGGACGGCGCAGCCGGATCGTCCAGTCCGAGCGGGTGCGGGCGGTCAGCGGGCCGCTCTCCTCGATCGTGTAGGTCTCCAGGGCGTCCTCGGTGAACTCCAGACCGTCCGGATACACGCGCGTGCCCCCGTACTTCGGGTCCACTTCGAGGCGCCACTCGCCCTTGGCCACGTCCCGGACCACCACCCGCTCCGGGCGCCGCTCCTCCGGGGAGGCCGGACGCACGACCTCCAGGGGCTCGGCCTGCTCCGGCTCCTCCCACACGACCGCGTCCTCGGTGCGGCGGCGGACCGGCAGGGTGAGGGAGGAGCCCGCCGGGTCGAGCGTGAAGCCCGCCGCGTCGGGCCGGGGCCAGATCCACGGCCAGTACGTGGAGGAGACCGCGAGCCGCACCCGGTGACCGGGCGCGAAGGCGTGCCCGATGCCGTTCAGCTCGAAGGTGAAGCCCTCCGTCTCCCCGATCCTGGCCGGCTCGGCCCGGTCGCGGCCGTGGCGGGCGGAGAAGTTCAGGGCGCCCCGGGTGACCAGGGTGGAGGAGCCGTCCGGGGCGATGTCGCAGAGCCGGGCGATCACCTGCCCGGTGGGCGCGGCGGTGCGCAGGGACAGGGTCACGGACGGGCGGCCCAGGATCTCGACGGGCCCGCCGTCCTCGGGCACGGGGAAGTCGAAGCAGGCCGAGTGGGCGTCCTCCTCGCGCTGGTCGGGCGGCAGGTCGGCGTCGTTGCCGAAGGGGAAGAAGCGACCCGCGTCGATCCCGGTCTGCTGGGGCGAGTCGACCACCACCGGGGAGCCCTGGAAGCCGTACGTCACGGGGGTGACGTGCGGGGACGGCCAGGCGGGGTCGGCGACCCAGCGGCCCGGCAGCTCCTCGTACACGGTGGCCGGCGGGTGCGAGTCGCTGATCCAGGACCGCAGCAGGGGCTCGTCCATGACGCCGTTGGCGGCCCCCTTGAGGTGGTGGTCCCACCAGCGCAGGGTCTCCTGGAGGAAGCCGATCGCGGGCCCCGGCGGAAGGCCCCGGTCCGGGTACTGGTGCGACCAGGGCCCGACGATCCCGCGCACCCGGTCCGCCGGCAGGTGCCGGACGAGCCGCAGGACGGTGTCCCGGTACGGGTCGTGCCAGCCGCCCACGGTGAGGACGGCGGCCCCGATCGCCCCGTAGTCCTCGCAGACGCTGCCGTGCTTCCAGTACGCGTCCCGGGTCTGGTGCGAGAGCCAGGTGTCCACGAGCGGTTCCACGGCCTCCAGGCGCCGCAGCCACGTCGACCGCCACTCGTCGCCGACGTGCTCCGGGTCCGGCGGGCGGCAGGAGAAGGCGAGCATGGCGGCGCCCCAGGCGTGCATGTCGACGCCGAGGACCGAGCCGCCCATGTAGTGCACGTCGTTGTCGTACCGGTCGTCGGTGGAGCAGACGGTGACGACCGCCTTCAGGGGTTCGGGCGCGAGGGCGGCGATCTGGAGCGCGTTGCAGCCGCCCCAGGAGATCCCGAACATGCCGACGTCCCCCGTGCACCAGGGCTGCTCGGCCAGCCAGTTCACGACGGCGACGCCGTCCGCCAGCTCGGTCGCGTCGTACTCGTCGCCGGGCAGGCCCCCGCTGTTGCCGTGGCCGCGCACGTCCACCCGTACGGAGGCGTAGCCGTGGCCCGCGTACCAGGGGTGGCGCTGCTGGTCGCGGGGCGCGGTCCAGTCGGTCAGGCGGTACGGCAGGTACTCCAGGAGGGCCGGTACGGGCTCCTCGGTGACCGGGCGCCACACGCGCGCGTACAGCGAGGTGCCTCCCCCGGAGCCTTCGGCCCGGGAGGTGCCCCCGGGCATCGGGATGCGGACGTCCTCGCGGCAGGTCTCGTACGGGAAGTCGGTGCGGATGCTTGTTCGGGACAAAGCGCCTACTCCTGCTCGTATCGTCTGATCACGAACATACCGGGGGTGACGGGAAGGCGCCCACGGTGATCGAAAGGTGACCGGATACGCTGGCTTGAGTGAATCCAGCGACACATCGACAATCCGCGTGATCGTCCCGTGTGATCGCTGCCGACCGTGTGATCGACAGCAGGCGTCAGCAGACAGGAGACTCCCTCGTGACCGTCGTCGGGCCGTTCGGCCTCAGCGTGCGGGACCAGGCTCTTGAGGCCGATGTCCAGACCGGTCTGGCGGCCGTGGAGGCGGGTCTCCTGGACGCCACCAAGAGCGACGTCCCCTTCATCACGGAGGCCGCGCAGCACCTCGTCCTGGCCGGCGGGAAGCGCTTCCGCCCGCTGCTCGTGATGCTCGCCGCCCAGTTCGGAGACCCCTACGCGCCCGGCATCGTGCCCGCCGCCGTGGTCGTCGAGCTGACCCACCTCGCCACGCTCTACCACGACGACGTCATGGACGAGGCCGACGTCCGGCGCGGCGTCCCCAGCGCCAACACCCGCTGGGGCAACTCGATCGCCGTCCTCACCGGCGACTTCCTCTTCGCCCGCGCCTCCCACACGCTCGCGGACCTCGGCCCCGAGGCCGTCCGCATCCAGTCCGAGGCGTTCGAGCGCCTGGTGACCGGCCAGATCCTGGAGACCGCCGGACCCACCGACGGCCGCGACCCCGTCGACCACTACCTCGACGTCCTCGGCGGCAAGACCGGCTCCCTCGTCGCCGTCGCCTGCCGCTTCGGCGCCATGATGGCCGGCGCCGACGAGGGCGTCGTGGACACCCTCACCCAGTACGGCGAGCGGCTCGGCGTCGCCTTCCAGCTCGCCGACGACGTCCTCGACATCGCCTCCGACTCCCACGAGTCCGGCAAGACCCCCGGCACCGACCTGCGCGAGGGCATCCCGACCCTGCCCGTCCTGCACCTGCGGGCCGCGGCCGCCGCGCACGGGCGCCCCGAGGACGTCGAGCTCGTCGCCCTCGTCGACGGCGACCTCACCGACGACGCCCGGCACGCCGAGGTCCTGCGCCGGCTGCGCGCCCACCCGGCCCTGGAGCAGGCCCGCCGGGACACCGTGCGCTACGCGGAGGAGGCCCGCGCGATGCTGGCCCCGCTGCCCGACGGCTACGCCAAGTCGGCGCTCGCGGAGCTGTGCGACGCGGTGGTGTACCGGGCGGGCTAGCTTTCCGGTTCGGCTTTCCGGCCCAGTCTTCCGGTTCGGCTTTCCGGCTCGGTTTTCCGGCTCAGCTCTTCGGCCGCGGGGGCGAGCCCGCCTCCAGGTCCCGGGCGAGCGCCCGCAGCCAGACCTCCACGTCCGTGAGCGGGGCCAGCAGCGGCGCGGGGACCCGCTCGGCCACCTCCGGCGGCAGGGAGGCGGGGCGGACCCGCACGCCCTCCGGGGGGAAGCCTGCCGCCCGTACGGTCGCCGCGGCCACCTCCTCGGCCGCCTCCCGCGCCCAGCGCCGCGCCTCCGGCGGAAGCCCCGGCATGCCGTCCGTACGGGGCAGCCAGTAGGCGCCGACCAGCGTGCGCGACCCGTGGTCGAGCACCGCGAGCCAGTCGCGGGCGGCGTCGGCGGTGTCGGGGGCGGGCTCCGTCCGGTACTGCGCGTAGGCCGCCTCGGCGATCCGGAGCCGGTGGAGGGTGAGGCGTACGCCGGGGGAGGGGGAGCCGGGCCCTCCGGGGACGCGGTCCGGGGCGGTGCTCTCGCCGGTCCCGTCCTTTCCGGAACCGGTCCCGCTCCCCCCGCTTCCCTCCGTCACCGCCCTCGCCGTGGCCCGTACCACCGGTGCCGCCGCCCGCAGCAGGGCCGACATCGCGTACCGGATCTCGGCGCGGGCCCCGGCCGGCCAGGCCAGGAGGCCGCACAGCAGGCCGATCGCGCTGCCGGTGAGCACGTCGACCAGACGGGCCTCCGCGAGCCGCCAGGTCACCGGCGCGATCTGCGCGAAGGCCGTGGCGACGACCAGCGTGAAGAGCCCCTGGCCCCACGCCGGGCCGCCGAGCGGGCCCAGCGTGAAGGCCACCAGCATCATCGGCACGAGCAGCGCCGCGTACACGTCGGAGGAGCCCCCGGCCCCCACGATCAGGAGCCCGGCGGCGAACGCCCCCGCCAGCGTCCCGGCCGCGGCCGCCCGTACGGCCGACCAGGTGGCGCCCGCCGTGGTCCGCCCCAGGGTCAGGACGGCGAGCAGCACCCAGAAACCGTGCGACAGGTCGAGCGAACCGGCCACCAGCCGGGCGAGCGCCAGGCCGAGCGCGGTGCGCAGGGCGTTCTGGAAGACGACCGAGCGCCGGGTCAGATTGCCCCTGACCCGGACGGCCAGCAGCCGGGCCGGGCCCTCCGCCGCGTACCAGAACTGCTCGCGGGGCAGCCCGTACAGCCGTTCCCGGCCGCCGAGCGCGAGGGAGGCGGCCGTGCGGACGGTCACCGCCGACACCGCCGCCGTCAGGACCGTCGACCGCCGGACCAGGACGGCGCGCGGGGCGGGGACGCCGGCCCTCGCCCTCAGGAAGTCGGCGACCAGCTCTTCGAGGAGCTGCGGCCCGGCGAGGACCCGCCCCGCACGCCTCCGCCGTCCCCGGCGCAGGGCCGCGGCCGTCTCCGTACAGCTCGCCGCGACCCCCCGCAGCAGCTCCGCCGAGGCCGTGTCCCCGGGCGCCGGGCCGTGCCCGGCGAGCAGGGCCAGCTGGTCGAGGAGCCGGCGGGCCGCGGCCCCCGCCTGGGCCAGGGCCCGGTCCGTCCGGCCCGCGCCCGTCGGCCGGGCCCCGGCGGGCAGCCGCGACAGGCGCAGCTCCCGCCCGGCCGCCCCGAGCCGCGCGGCGGTCTCCGGGTCCGGCCCCTGCCCGCGCACGACCCCGGAGGCGGCGCGGGCCGCCAGGTCCAGGGCCCCGGCGATCCGCGTACGGTACGAGGGCCCCGGCGCGTCCGGGAAGAACACCGCCTCGGCCAGGGCCAGGAGCGCCCCGCCGACGGCGAGTCCGACGAGCCGCTGCGGCAGCGTCCCCGGCTCGTACGGCGGGAAGCAGGCCAGGATGTAGAAGAGCTGGAGCCCGGGGGCGGCGCCCGCGGTCCGGGGCCCGCAGGCCGACCCGAAGGCCAGCGCGAACCCCACCGCCAGCATGCCCGCGACGGCCGGCCAGGTCCCGACCGCGAGGACGGTCCCGAGGGCGACGAGCACGGCCGCGGCGGGCACCGCCCGCAGCACGGTCCCGGCCCGCTCCCGGCCCGCCCCGGGCAGCGGGGAGAGGATGCCGAAGGCGATGGGGGTGAACAGGGCGTAGATCCCGGCCACCGGCCGGTCCAGGAGGTGGAGCGCCGGGTAGAACCCGGCGGCCGTCGCGGCCGTGACGTGCGCGGCGTGACGCCCGGTGCGCGCCACCGCGGAGAGCCCCTCGGCCATGCCGGCTCCTCTCGACCCGCCTCCTTCCAGTCTCGCCCGGGAGCGCGCGCCCCGCCTTCGCGGAAGCGGGCGTTCCGGCCGTACGGGGACCGCGCGGGCCGCACCGGTCTCGGGGTCGGGTCATCCCCAAGGGGTAGGCGGGGTTGATCCCCGGGGCTGACGCTTCCCGTCGCCCCGTTTGGTGAGATGGAGTACATCGACCACACGGGGCCGTACGAGGCCCCTTCAGGGCGCACGGAGGTAGCGGAGACCATGGCAGCGAACGAAGTCCCCGGCGGGACCGCCGGCGAGATCCGCGGCGAGGCTCGTGGCGAGACCCGTCGCCGGGCGAGCCGGTACGTCGTCCCCGTCGCGGTGGCCGGCGTGGCCGCGGCGACCATCGGTCTGGTCCCGGCGCTCGCGGCGTCCGGCGACCCGGACCTGCCGGAGATCACGGCACAGCAGCTCATCGAGAAGATCGCGGGCTCGGAGACCCAGACGCTCTCCGGCACCTTCAAGGTCTCCACCGACCTGGGCCTGCCGGCCCTCGGCGGCCTGGCGTCCGGCCTCGGGAGCCTGGGCGGCGGGGCGGGCTCCTCCACGGCGGACCCCTCGCAGAAGCTCACCGAACTCGCCTCGGGCACCCACACGCTGCGCCTCGCGGCGGACGGTCCCGAGCGCCAGAGGCTCACCCTGCTCGACGGCTCCGACGAGTACAGCCTGATCCACAACGGCGACGACGTCTGGGCCTACGACAGCAAGTCGAACGAGGTCTTCCACGAGAAGGGCGCGGCGGAAGGCCCGGAGGCCGGGCAGAAGGAGCTGCCCGCCACGCCCAAGGAGCTCGCGGACGAGGTCCTGAAGGCGGCCGGCGACACGACGTCGATCACGGTCGACGGCACGGCGAAGGTGGCGGGCCGGGACGCGTACCAGCTGCTGATCAAGCCGAAGCAGGCCGGTTCGACGGTCGCTTCGGTGAAGATCGCGGTGGACGCGGCGAACGGCACCCCGCTGAAGTTCACCCTCTCCTCGGTCGAGGGCGGCAAGCCGGTCGTGGACGCGGGCTTCACGAAGGTCGACTTCGCCCGTCCGGACGCGTCGGTCTTCGCCTTCGAGGCGCCGAAGGGCGCGAAGGTGACGGAGGGCGCGGAGGAGGCGCGGAAGTCGGAGAAGCTCCCGGAGGACTTCGAGAAGGAGTTCGGCAAGGACTTCGAGAAGGAGTTCGGGGGCTTCGGCAAGGGCCTGAACGTCATCGGCGAGGGCTGGACGACCATCGCGAGGCTCGACACCGGCGCCCCGGCGCCGAAGACGGACGAGGCGCCGAAGGAGATCCAGGGCCTCCTGGACTCCTTCGGCGACGAGGTCACCGGGAAGTTCGGCTCGGGCACCCTCTTCAAGACGAAGCTGGTGAACGCGCTGCTGACCGACGACGGCAAGGTCTACGTCGGCGCGGTGACGAAGGACGCGCTGGTGGACGCGGCGAACGCCGGCAAGTAGGCGCCGACCGGGTTGGGACCCCGGGCGGGTCGGGGGCTGTGGTCACCGACCCGCCCGGGCGTTTCGTCGGACCGTCCGCTACGGGAAGGTCAGCTTGACGGCGTTGATGTAGCCGACGTCGGCCGGACCCCTGTCCTGGACGCGGAGCTTCCAGGCGCCGTTGGCGACCTCGGAGGAGGCGTTCACGGTGTAGGTCTGGACGATGTTGTCGGCGCTGCCGCCGGTCTGGTTGTGCAGGTTGTAGACCGAGCCGTCGGGGGCGACGAGGTCGACGACGAGGTCGCCCTTGTAGGTGTGGACGATGTCCACGCCGACGGAGAGGTTGCGCGCGCTGGTCTTCACGCGGCTCGCGCCGGTGAAGAGGCCGCCGACGGGGACGCCCGCGCTCTTGAAGGGGGCGTGGTCGGAGCGTCCGTCGCCCTCGGTCTCGATCTCGGTCGGGACGCCGAGGCCCGCGAAGTAGTTCTTGAAGGTCTGCTCGATCGTCGGGTCGTCGTCGTAGACGAAGTAGCCCGGGTTCGGCGAGCCGATCATGTCGAAGTTCAGATAGCCCTTGATCTTCGAACGCTCGGTCGCCGGAAGGTTGTTGACGTAGTACTTGGAGCCGACGAGGCCCAGCTCCTCGGCGCCCCACCAGGCGAACCGCAGGTGCTTGGAGGGCTGGTAGCCCGCGCGGGACACGGCGAGGGCGGTCTCCAGGATCGCGGCGGAGCCGGAGCCGTTGTCGTTGATGCCGGGGCCGGAGGAGACCGAGTCGAGGTGCGAGCCGGCCATCAGGACCTGGTTGGGGTCGCCGCCCGGCCAGTCGGCTATCAGGTTGTAGCCGGTGGCGCCGCTGGTGGTGAAGGTCTGGAGGCTGGTGGTGTATCCGGCGGCGTCCAGCTTCGCCTTCACGAAGTCGATGGACGCCTTGTAACCGGCGCGGCCGTGGGCCCGGTTGCCGCCGTTGGCGGTGGCGATGGACTGGAGGTCCGTCAAGTGCTGCTTGACGGCGGTGAGCGAGATGTCGGGCGCGGCGGCGGCGCCGGCGGCCTCGGCGGGCCGGGCGGTGGCGCTGGTCCCGGTGAGACCACCGAGCGCGAGCGCCGCGAGGGCGGCGACCGCGGTGACGCGTCTGGGCACGGAGATGTTCATGTGGGGGCTCCGGATTCCGAACGGGGATGGGACGGAACGTGCGAGACGCCCCGGGCGTGGGAGGCCGCGAGGCGTTGGAGCTGTACGAATGCGTGCGTGCTGTTCAGTTGTTGTTGCGCGAGTGTTCCGCTGTGCGTGCTGAATGTTCAGTGACAGGATGTGTCCACGTCAAGAGCGGAAACCGGTCAGTCCCGTTCGCTCAGCGGACGAGCACGTCGGACACGGCCTCCCGCACACCGGGGTCGGCGTCCGAATCCCGCCGGTGCGCGGGGCGGGGAAGGGCGACGCTGGAGCCATGCGTACAGCCGAGACCTCCCACGGCCCCCGGGGCGCCGAGACCTCCCACGTCCCCCGGGTCGCCGAGACCTCCCACGTCCCCCGGGTCGCCGAGACCTCCTACGTCCCCCGGGCCGTCGCGCCCGCCGCCCTCGTCGAGTTGCGCGCCGTCGACGACGCCGGGCGTCCCTGTGTCCCGTACACGGCCACCGAGGGCGGGGAGCCCCTTCGCTGCTGTCTGCGGCCCGCCGCCCCCGGCGAGCGGATCGCGCTCGTCTCGTACGCGCCGCTGCGCCGCTGGGCGGCGGAGACGGGGGCCGAGCCCGGCGCGTACGACGAGCAGGGCCCCGTCTTCGTGCACGCCGGGGAGTGCGGCGGGCCCGCGCCCTCGGGGACGTACCCCTTCGCGCGGCCCGGGGCCCTGCGCGCCCTCCGCCGGTACGACGCGGAGGGCCGGATCGTCGGCGGCCGGCTCCTGGAGCTCCCGGAGGACCCGGCGGAGGGCTTCGACCTGGCCCTCGCGGAGGCCTTCGACGACCCCGCCGTGGCCCTGGTCCACGTCCGGGCCGTCGAGTACGGCTGCTTCCACTTCGAGGTCCGCCGCCCCTGACCCCTCCCGCCCTACTGCACGCAGAACTCGTTCCGCTCCGGGTCCGCCATGACCACCCACGAGCCCGACGGCTCGTCCACCTCGCGCAGGACCGTCGCGCCGAGGTCGATCAGGCGGGCGACCTCCTTGTCCCGGGCGCCCTCCTCCGCGTGGAGGTCCAGGTGGAGGCGGTTCTTGACGGTCTTCGCCTCCGGGACCCGCTGGAAGAGGATCCGGTGGCCCAGACCCGCGTCGGTGTCCTCGTCGTACGGCTCGTCCGGGTGCCGCACGGCGGCGAGGTCCCGCCAGCCGAGCCGTTCGTGCTCCGTCCCGCCGTGCACGGTGGTCGTCACCTCGTCGGGGACGGCCCCCATCCCGAGCAGCCGGCGGACGAGCGGGCTGTGGTCCTCCTCCCGGTAGCGCAGGGCGGCGGCCCAGAAGGCGGCCTGGGCGTGCGGGTCCGAGGCGTCGACGACGAGCTTCCAGTGCAGGGGTTTCATGCCCCCGGTTCTAGCGCCCCGTTCCCGCCCGTGCCACCGGAACGGTTCTTTCCGCTGGAACGGCGGTCCTGCCCGACCCGCAGGTGGTCCAGGAGCCCCTCCGGCTCCGGGTACGGCTCCTCCCGGGGGAGCAGGGCCCGGGCGCCGTCCACGTCCCCGGCCCGGACCAGGGCGTGGACGCGGTGGGCGAGCGGGGTCGCGTCGGTGATCGACACCGTCCACTCGTCCGCGTACCGGCGGGACGCCTCGCCCGCCAGGCCGAGCTGGAGCGAGCGGTACGGGAGGGGATTCAGGCGCGGGTCGCGCTCCGGGTCCCACTGGACCCGGGCCGGGGACTCCCGCAGCTGCCGCCGCCACGCGTCCCGGTCGGGGTGGAAGCCCCGCTCGTAGGGGGAGAGGCAGGCGTTCCGCAGGGCCCACTCGAAGCCCTCGCGGGTGATCTCCACGGCGAGGACGGTCTCCTGCCCCTCCTTCAGGCCCCAGCCCGAGCGGTACATCATCCACAGGAACGACGGTTTGATCCACGTCATCCGGTCCCGCTTCCAGGCGGCCGGAAACCGGCCCTCCCGCGCCGCCGGGAGCCCGATCGCGGGCCTGTACGCCTGGTAGACGGTGACCGTGCGCTCCGTGTGGAGCGCGCGGATCCGGTGCTTCGGTTCCTCCATGGGGTTCAGGGTGGGGGCGGGCCCCTCGTACCACCACCGGTTATTCCGGGGCCGTCCGGTCCGCGAGCGCCTTGCACACCTCGGCGGTCAGGGCGTCGGCCTCGTCCAGGACCGCCGCCAGGGAGGCCGGATCCGTGCCGGGGGCGGCGAACAGCCGGTGGGCGCGGTCCGCGAAGTCCGGCGGGGCGGCGGGCAGCCCGTCCGCCTCCCGTACCGCCCCCTTCTCGTTCAGGACCCAGCTCCCCGCGTGCGCGTGCAGGGCGTGTACGAGGAGGCCGACCGCGCGGAAGAGGCAGCCCGCCACATAGAAGACGTCCCCGCGGGCCGCTCCCTTCCGGGCGCAGGCCAGGGTGAACGGCGCCTCCCAGCACGCGTTCTCGACGAGCGCCGTGCGCAGCGCGTCCGGGTAGGGGCGGACCCGCTCCCGGAGGGCCCGCAGCTCGCCGGTCGGGTCGGACAGGACGCGGCCGAGCGCCAGCTCGCCCGCGTAGGACGGGGAGAAGAAGCCCAGGGGGTGGCCGGGCTGGGCGCCGAACTCGAAGCGGCCCGCCTCGCACTCCTCCCGGACGCGCCGCACCCGGTCCAGGTCGCGGTAGATCCAGTCCACGTGGTGGCCGTCGACGGTCAGCCAGCCGCCGCCGTCCACCCACGGCCCCCAGCCGCCCGGCTCGGTCACCTCCACCGGCCCGCCGGTCAGTTCGGCCGCGATCCGGCGCAGGGCGTCGGTGTCCAGCGGCCGCCGGTAGTACAGGCCGAGGTCGAAGTCGGAGGCCGGGGAGTGCGTCCCCCGCGCCCGGCTGCCGCCCAGGCACACCCCGACGACCCCCTCGACCTCGGACAGACGGGCCGCGATCTCCTGCAAGCGTTCCATCCGGCCCATTCTGCGGAGGCCGCCCGCCGCCCGCGAACCGTTTGCGGGCGCCCCGCCGTGGCGGCGACCGATGAGTTTCCCCGTGCTCCGCGGTCATGTGTCACGGCAGGAGCGCGGCGGTCGCGAAGGAGGACGGGCGCGCACCGGAGGAACCGCCTGCCGACCGGACACGAGAGACCGAGGATGCCTTCCATGCGCACTCTGATCAGCACCGCCTTCATCTCGCTCGACGGCGTCGTCGAGGCCCCGGGCGGCGAGCCCGGCTACCGGAACTCCGGGTGGACGTTCAAGGACGTCGAGTTCCTTCCCGAGGCGTTCGAGATCAAGGACCGGGAGCAGAAGGAGGCCGCGGCGATGCTGCTCGGCCGCGTCAGCTACGAGGCGTTCGGCGCGGTGTGGCCGGACATGGAGGACTTCGCCGGCTACAAGGCGATGCCGAAGTACGTCGTCTCCACCACCCTCGCCGAGGACGACCTCGTCCCGAACTGGGGAGAGACCACGATCCTGCGCTCGCTCGACGAGGTCGCCGCGCTCAAGGAGACCGAGGGCGGCCCGATCATCGTCCACGGCAGCGCCGCGCTGAACCGGGCCCTGTCGGACGCCGGCCTGATCGACCGGTACCACCTGCTCGTCTTCCCCCTCCTGCTCGGGGCGGGCAAGCGGCTCTTCAGCGCCACGGACAAGGACGCCCAGAAGCTGAAGCCGGTCGAGCACGAGGTCTACGCGAACGGCCTGCAGAAGCAGGTCTTCGACGTCGTCCGGCCGGACGCCTGAGCCTCCGGCCCGCCGTCTATGGGCACGGTCACAGGCACGGGTACGGGTACGCCGTCAGCGTCCGGTCGAGGGCGCGGTCCCGACCGGCCCCGGGGCCTCGACCGGTTGCGAGGACCCGGCCGTACCTGCCGCTGCCGCCGCTGCCGCCGCCGCGACCGCCGCCCGGTTGCGCCGGTTCGCGCGCAGGGCGTCCCACGTGAGGATCGTCAGGGCCAGCCAGACGAGGGAGAAGCCCGCCCAGCGCTCCGCCGGCATCGCCTCGTGGAAGTAGAGGACGCCCAGGAGGAACTGGAAGGTCGGCGCGAGGTACTGGAGGAGGCCGAGCGTCGACAGCGGGACGCGGATCGCCGCCGCGCCGAAGCAGACCAGCGGGATCGCCGTGACCAGGCCGGTGGCGGCGAGCAGAGCGGTGTGGCCGGCGCCGTGCGAGCCGAACGCCAGGGTGCCCTGGCCTCCGAGCCAGACCAGGTACGCGAGGGCGGGCAGGAACTGGACGGCGGTCTCGGCGGCCAGCGACTCCAGGCCCCCGATGTTGACCTTCTTCTTCACCAGGCCGTAGAGCGCGAAGGAGAAGGCGAGGACGAGCGAGATCCACGGCGGCTGCCCGTATCCGATCGCGAGGACGAGCACGGCCGCGAGGCCGATGCCGACCGCCACCCACTGCGCCGGGCGCAGCCGCTCCTGGAGGACGAGGACGCCGAGGGCGATGGTGACGAGCGGGTTGATGAAGTAGCCGAGGGAGGCCTCGACGACGTGGCCCGCGTTCACGGACCAGATGTAGAGGCCCCAGTTCACGGTGATGACGGCGGCGGCGAGGGCGATCAGACCGAGCTTGCGCGGGCTGCGCACCAGCTCCCGCACCCAGCCCCAGCGGCGCAGGACCAGCAGGGCGAGCCCCACGAAGGCCAGGGACCACACCATGCGGTGGGCGAGGATCTCGATCGCCCCGGCCGGTTTGAGGAGCGGCCAGAAGAGGGGGACCAGGCCCCACATGGCGTAGGCGCCGATCCCGTGGAGCAGGCCTGCTCGTCCCTCGTTCTCCGTCTTCACCGGACCTCCCGCCCTGTGCCGCGCCGTCCTGTCGGCCGCTTCGTCGACGGTAGCGCCGCACGGGGCGGGTTGTCATGCCCGTACCGCTATACGGTCATGACGGTCGGACGGTCAGCGGGAGGCGTCCAGGGCCTCCTGGACCGAGACGCCGACCGGGGTGGTCGGGCGGCCGATCAGCCGGGCCAGGTCGCCGGTCCGCAGGGCGAGCGCGCCGTGCCCGGCGGCCCGGTCGACGTCGACCAGGATCTCGGCGAAGGGGCGCGGGAGGCCGGCGCCGGTGAGGATCTCCAGATGGGCCTCGGCGGAGACGGGGGTGTACGCGACCTCCCGGCCGGACCGGGCGGCGACCTCGGCCGCGTACTCGGCGAAGGACCAGGCGGTGTCGCCGCTCAGCTCGTACACCCGGTTCAGGTGCTCCTCGGCCGGGCCGGTCAGGACGGCGGCCGCGGCGGCGGCGTAGTCGGCGCGGGAGGCGGAGGCGATCCGGCCCTCGCCGGCGTTGGAGACGACGGCGCCGTGGGCGAGGACGGGGGCGAGGTTCGCGGTGTAGTTCTCGCTGTACCAGCCGTTGCGCAGGAAGGTGTACGGCAGGCCGGAGGCGAGGATCAGGCGCTCGGTCTCCTTGTGCTCGGCGGCCAGCTCGAAGTCGGCGTCGTCGCCGCCGAGGACGCCGGTGTATGCGAGCTGCGCCACCCCCGCCGCCCTGGCCGCGTCGATCACGGCGGCGTGCTGGGCGACGCGCCGCCCGACCTCGCTGCCGGAGATCAGGAGCACCCGGTCACCGGCCCCGAAGGCGCCCGCCAGGGTCTCGGGGCGGTCGTAGTCGGCGATCCGCAGCTCGACCCCGCGCTCGGCCAGGTCCGCCGCCTTGTCCTTGTCGCGGACGACGGCGACGACCTGTTCGGCGGGGGCGGTGCCCTCGGCGGGGGCGGCGGCGAGGAGGGCGTCGACGACGAGGCGGCCGAGCTGCCCGGTGGCTCCGGTGACGACGATGCTCATGGTGCTTCCTTACGCGTGGGGTGCGGTGGACGGTGCACTCACCGTACGACGGGCACTAACTTTTCGACAGTGCCCACTTTGAAGTAAGGTACTGGCATGGGAGTAAGTGAAGAGGTGGGCGCGACGGCCCCGCTGCCCGACGTGTTCGAACCGATGTGCCCCTCGCGTGCCGTCCTGGAGCACGTCACCAGCCGCTGGGGCGTCCTCGTCCTCGCGTCCCTCCTGGAGCGCCCGTACCGCTTCAGCGAGCTGCGCCGCCGCATCGGGAACGTCAGCGAGAAGATGCTCGCCCAGACCCTCCGGACCCTGGAGCGCGACGGCTTCGTCCACCGCGACGCCAAGCCCGTCATCCCGCCCCGCGTCGACTACGCCCTCACCCCGCTCGGCACCGAGGCCGCCCGCCGGGTCCGGGAGCTGGCCCACTGGAGCGAGCGGCGGGTCGCCGCCGTCCAGGAGGCCCGCGAGCGGTACGACGGGGCGCGTCGCGAGAGTGCCACCGCTTCGTCCCAATGAGGTTGCGGGCACGGCCGGTTGCCCCGCCAGGTCGTACGATCTGATCGCCGTTCGGGTGATTCGGGTCATCCGCGTAGGGACCGTGGGGGGACTGTGGCGTACGGGGACCGAAGACTGCTGCGTGCCTGCTGTGCCGTGCTGGTGGGCGGACTGATCGCGACCGGATGCGCCGACGGGCGCGACGACGGGGCGAAACCCGACGGCAGGGCGAGTACGAGCGGGGCGTCGACCCCGGGCGGTACGGCCCCGGCCCCCGCGCCCACCCCGACCCCCACCCCGACCGCCCTCGACTTCACCCCCGACCCGAAGCGCGCGCCGAAGAACGCCGCCGACGCCCGGAGGCTCGCCCTCGCCGTCGTCGCGGGGCCCGACGCCTGGGGCCCGGACTACGTGAAGCGCACCCCGCACCTCAGCGACCCCGACTACTGGCCCGTGCTCGGGGAGGGCTGCTCCTGGGGGACCGGGACCCGTCCCTCCACCGTCCTGCACAGCGTCACCGCCTACAGCGAGGTCCCCGCCGTCGACGGCCGGGGCACCCTCCGGGTCGCCGCCACCGTCACCGTCCACCGCACCGAGGAGGACGCGGACTGGGAGATGGCCGGGACCCTGGAGGAGGCCCTGCGCTGCCCGAACCAGAGGCTGCGCGACGGCGAGCGCATCGAGGGGCTCATCTCCCTCGGCAACCCCTTCGGCCTCGGCGGCAACTACACCGCCGCGGACTCCCTCGGCGAGCGCGGCGGCTACTACAACGACGAGTTCCGCGGGAGGCAGTTCTACGGCTGGTACCAGTCGAGGATCGGCCAGGTCACCGTCGCCACCGTCGTCAAGGGCGCCCCGGGCTACAGCGAGGAGACGACCGACACGACGATCGGCACCGTCACCGCCCAGGTCCAGGCCCTCGTCACCATGCTCGAACGCGTCAAGGACGAGCTGGAGGTCCAGTCATGAGCCCCGTGAACCCGAGCGACGCCCACGAGCCGGAGGACGTCCGCGAGGCGGGGGGCGCCCCGGGTGCGGGCGCCGACCATGGACCGGAGGACGCGCGCGCGCCGGAAGGCGCCCCGGGGACGGAGCCGGGTGTCGGCCACGGGCCGGAGGACACCCGGACGCCGGAGCCGCGCGCCGACCGCGCGCCGGAGGACGCCCGGGGGCCGGAAGCCGGCCGCGGGCCGCAGGGCGGCCGTGAGCCGGGGGACGGGGCCGGGCCCCGGGCGCCGCGCGACCCCCGGGTCGGCCCCCTGCCGGGCGTCCCGGCCCGGCCGGGCGCCAGGCGTCGGCCCCAGGGCGCGGCCCGGCCCGGGCCCGGCCACCAGGACCCGCCCGCCGCCGATCGGCGGAACCGGCCCGGCACCGGGGGCGAAGCCCCCGGCGAGACCCCGCCGGGGACGGAGCACCAGGAGCACCAGCCCCCGACCCCGTCCCAGCCCCCGGCAGGGGACCCGCCCGCGTACCCGCTCCGGCCCCCGGCAGAGGCGCCGGCGAGGGACCCGTACCCGCTCCAGCCTCCGGCAGGGAACCCGCCCCCGCCAGAGGACCCGTACCCGCTCCAGCCCCCCGCAGGGAGCCGGCCCCCGGCCGAGCCCCCGCTCCCCGCCCAGCCCCCGGCAGGGAACCCGCCCCCGGCAGGAAACCCGCCCCCGGCACAGGCGCCGGCAGGGGCGCCGGCAGGGAACCCCTCCCCCGTGAAGGCCGCTCCCGGCGACCTTCACCCCCTCCTCCCCTCCGACCCCTCCTCCCTCGCCGGTTACCGGCTGCTCGGGCGGCTCGGGGCCGGGGGCATGGGCGTCGTCTATCTGGGCCGTACCGCCAACGGCGAGCTCGCCGCCGTCAAGGTCACCCACGCCGACCAGGCCGACCAGCCCGACTTCCGGGCCCGGTTCCGCCGCGAGGTCGAGGCCGCCCGCCGGGTCTCCAGCCCCTGGGCCGTCCCCGTCACCGGCGCCGACCCGGACGCCCCCGAGCCCTGGATGGCCACCGCCTTCGTCGCCGGGCCCTCCCTCGGCGAGGCCGTCACCGCGCACGGCGCGCTGCCCGAGCGGAGCGTCCGGCTCCTCGGGTGGGCCGTCGCCCGCGCCCTCGCCGCCGTGCACGCGGCCGGACTCGTCCACCGGGACGTGAAACCGGGGAACGTCCTCCTCGCCGTCGACGGCCCCCGCCTCATCGACTTCGGCATCGCCCGCTCCACCGGCGAGACCGCCCTCACCGCCACCGACATGGTCGTCGGCACCCCCGGCTTCCTCGCCCCCGAGCAGGCCGAGGCCCGCGCCGACGCCATCGGCCCCGCCGCCGACGTCTTCGCCCTCGGCTGCCTCCTCGCGTACGCGGCGACCGGGCGCCCGCCCTTCGGCACCGGCACCCCGGACGCCCTCCTGTACCGGACCGTCCACGACGAACCCGACCTCACCGGCGTGCCCGAGGGGCTGCTCGACCCCGTCCGGGCCTGCCTCGCCAAGGACCCGGCCGCCCGCCCGACCGCCGCGGAGATCGGCGTACGGCTCGTCGAGGACGCCCCCGGCGACGCCGCGGAGTGGCTGCCCGCCCCCGTCGTCCGGACCATCGCCGAGCGCTCCGCCCGGATGCTCGCCCTGCCCGAGATCGACGCGACCGCGCCCGGCACCGGCCCGGCGGAGCCGCCGAAGCGCAGCAGGCGCGGCTTCCTGCTCCTCGCCTCCGGCGCCGCCGTCCTCGCCGCGGGCGGCGGAGCCCTCGCCGTCCGGTCGCTCCTCGGGGACGACGACGAGGGGGGCGACGGCAAGAACCCCCCGCCCCGCACCTCCTGGAAGATCGGCGTCCTCGCCGACCTCTCCGGCCCCGCCCGGGAGATCGGGCGGGCCCAGGAGCGCGGCGCCCGCCTCGCCGTCGAGCAGTTCAACGCCCGCGCGGACAAGCCGTTCGCCCTCGAAGTCGCGGTCTCCGACGACCGGGGCGACCGGCGCACCGCCCTCGAAGCGGCCCGCCGGCTCACCACCGACCCCGGCGTCGTCGCCGTCCTCGGCCCCACCTCGGACGACACCGGACAGGCCGCGCTCCCCGCCTTCGAGGAGGCCGGCCTCCCGCTGCTCACCACCTCCGCCGGGTTCAACCTCTTCACCCTGCGGGACGAGAAGAGCCCGCCCAACGTCACGGTCCTCCGGGCCGTCCCCAACCACCCCATGGGCGGCACGTACCTCGCGTACACCGTCACGCTCCTGCCCACCATCAGGAAGCCCGGAGTCCTCCAGGAGCGCACCGACGACCAGTACAGCTGGCTCCTCGTGCGCGGCGTCCAGTTCGGCTTCGGACAGGCGAAGATCACCCCGCTCTACCGGGTCGTGCCCGCCCGCGCCCGGGACTACCGCCGGATCCTCGGCGAGATGATCGACGCGGGCATGGACGCGTACGTGCACTGCGGGGTCCGCGGGACCGCCGTCCTCGCCGCCCGCGCCCTCCTCGAACTCGGCTTCACCGGACCCCGGTTCGGCGGCCAGCACCCCTTCGGGCCCGCCTTCCTGAAGGAGGCCGGGCCCGCCGCCGAGAACTGGTTCTTCGGCGCGCCCGTCCTCGACCCCCTGACCCGCGAGAAGGACACCAAGATCAAGACGGAGGAGCGGCAGAAGGCCGTCGCGTTCGTCGCCGCGCACCGCAAGCGCTACGGCGCCCCTCCCGCGTACTACACGGGCGAGTCGTACGACGTCGTCAACATGGTCCTGGACCAGCTCGCCCGGAACGCGAAGGCCGGCCGGCCACCGGCCCGCAAGGGCCTCTGGGCGCAGCTCCGGGCGAAGGAGTACACGGGCGCCATGGGCGGCTACTCCTTCGACAAGTACGGCGACCTCGCCGGCGTCGGCACGTTCGTGCACGGCGTGCAGAACGGCGCCTACAAGTCGCTCGGCGTCGCGCCCCCCGCCCCGCAGAACCGGCCGAAGGCCTGACCGCCCGTGCAGCCGCTCCGCAGGGCCGACCCGTCCTCGATCGCCGGCCACCGGCTCCTCGGCCGCCTCGGCGCCGGCGGCATGGGCGTGGTCTACCTCGCCCGCACCGCCGGCGGGACGCTCGCCGCGCTGAAGATCGTCCGCGCCGAGCACGCCGCCGACCCCGGCTTCCGGGAGCGGTTCCGCCGCGAGGCCCGGATCGCCGGGCGGATCACCGGCCGCTGGGTGGTCCGCGTCCTCGGCGCCGACCCGGAGGCCCGGGAGCCGTGGCTGGCGACCGAGTTCGTCCCCGGGCCCTCGCTCGCCGAGGCCGTCGGGCTGCACGGCGCCCTGCCCGAGCCGACCGTACGGGCCCTGGGCGCCCGGCTCGCCGCCGCGCTCGCCGACGTGCACGCGGCGGGCCTCGTCCACCGGGACGTGAAACCGGGCAACGTCCTCCTGGCCCTCGACGGCCCCCGCCTCATCGACTTCGGCATCGCCCGCTCCGCCGGGGCCACCGCGCTGACCGCCACGGACGCGATGATCGGCACCCCCGGCTTCCTCGCCCCCGAGCAGGCCCGCGTCGGCACCGCGGACGAGGTCGGCCCGGCCGCCGACGTCTTCTCGCTCGGCTGCGTCCTCGCGTACGCCCTCACCGGGGAACGCCCCTTCGGTACGGGCGCGGTGGCCGCCGTCGTCTACCGCACCGTCCACGAGGAACCGGACCTCCGCGAGGTCCCGGACACGCTCCTGCCCCTGGTCGCGGCCTGCCTGGCCAAGGACCCGGCGGCCCGCCCCACGGCCGCGCGGGTGCGGGCCGCCCTCGGGGAGGCCGAAGGCCCGGCGGGGGACTGGCTGCCGCCCGGCCTGCCCGCGCTCATCGCGCAGCGCTCCTCGCGCGTCCTCGACCTGCCCGTACCCGAACCGACCCTGCTCGCGGCCCCCGAACCCGCCACGGGCGCCTCGCGCCGCCGCGTCCTGGCGGCCGGCTCGGCGCTGGCCGTCGCCGGGGCGGGCGGCCTGACCGCCTGGCTCCTCGGCCGCACCTCCGCCGGGAAGGGCGCGGGCACGGAAACGGGCAAGGGCGCCGCCCTCCCCTCGTACACGATCGGCCTCCTCACCGATCTGAGCGGCCCCACCGCGGCGGCCGGGCGGGCGCAGGAGCGCGGCGCCCGGCTGGCCGTGGAGACCTTCAACGCCCGCCCGGACCGGGCCTTCGACGTGGTCCTGCGGGCGATGGACGACGGCGGGCAGGGGCCCCGCGCCGCGGCCGCCGCCCGCGCCCTGCTCGAGGACGGGAGGCTCGTCGGCGTCGTCGGCCCGACGACCGTCCCGAGCGTGGTCGCCGCCGTGGCCGAACTCGTCGACCGCTCCGTCCCCCTGGTCAGCGTGCTCGCCGCCGTCCCGAACGGCACCACGCTGGAGGGCCAGACCACCAAGCGCACCTACTTCGAACCCCGCCCCTCCCCGGACTCGATGATCGTCCCGTTCGCGCGCTACCTCTCCGAGCGCGAGGTCGTCCGCACCGCCGTCGTGGAGGACCGCGACGGCGGCCGGTCCACCTGGTTCGCGGTCAACAGCCTCAGGAAGACCCCGCCCTCGCAGGCCCGGGGCGGGACGGCGACCGCACACCCCGTCGAGGCGGACAGCGAGGACTTCGCCTCCGCCGTACGGGCCGCCCTCGCGACGGACCCGCAGGGCGTGATGTACGTGGGGACCTCGCCGCGCCGGGCCGCCCTCTGCGCGAGGGCCCTGCGCGACCGGGGCTTCCGGGGCCCCTGCGGCAGCGTCGAGCAGCCCTTCACGCGGGAGTTCACCGACCTCGCGGGCCCGGCGGCCGAGGGCTGGTACTTCGGCACGTCCCACGTCGACCCGGACGGCCTCCCGAAGGCGAGGGACTTCGCCGCCGCGTACCGCAGGCGCTGGGGGCTGCCGGGCACCACCCCCGTCGATCCGTACGCCACGGAGGCGTACGACGCCGTCAACTGGACGCTCCAGGCGCTCGGCACGACGGTCGGGAACCACGCGGAGTCGGTGGCGTCCGGAGTGGCGAACGCCCTGCGGCAGACCCCGTACAAGGGTCTCGCCAAGACGTACTCCTCGGCGGGCCGGGAGAGCGTCGCCGCGAGCCTCGTCGGGCTCTTCCTCTGGCAGGTGAGGAACGGGGAGCCGCACTTCCTGGGGGAGTTCGCGGACGCGGCGGTGGCGGAGGCGAGGAGGACGGGGAAGACGGGGGCGGCGGGGACGACGTGAGGGAGGGCGGGCCCGTGAGGACCCGCCCCCGCCCCGTGCCGGTACGTCAGCCGACGACGGTCCAGGTGTCGTTGCCGGCGAGGAGCCGGGCGAGGTCGCCCTTGCCGTGCTGCTCCACGGCCGCGTCCAGCTGCTCGGCCATGAGGGTGTCGTAGACCGGGCGCTCCGCCGCCCGGAAGACGCCGATGGGGGTGTGGTGGAGGGTGTGGGGGTCGGCGAGGCGGGAGAGGGCGAAGGCGGTGGTGGGGGTGGCGGCGCGGGCGTCGTGGACGAGGACGTCGCCCTCGTTGGCGGGCGTCACCTCCACGATCTCCAGGTCGCCGGTGGCCGGGTTCCGGACGACCCCCTTGGCGAGGTCGGTGCCGAAGCGGATCGGCCGCCCGTGCTCCAGGCGGATGACGGCCTCCTGGGCCCGCTCCCTGTCCTTGAGGGTGTCGAAGGCCCCGTCGTTGAAGATGTTGCAGTTCTGGTAGATCTCCACCAGCGCCGTGCCGTCGTGGTCGGCGGCCTGCCGCAGGACCTCGGTGAGGTGCTTGCGGTCGGAGTCGACCGTGCGGGCCACGAAGGTGGCCTCGGCGCCGAGCGCGAGGGAGACCGGGTTGAAGGGCGCGTCCAGGGAGCCCATGGGGGTGGACTTGGTGATCTTGCCCGTCTCGCTGGTGGGGGAGTACTGGCCCTTGGTCAGGCCGTAGATCCGGTTGTTGAAGAGCAGGATCTTCAGGTTGACGTTGCGGCGCAGGGCGTGGATGAGGTGGTTCCCGCCGATGGACAGCGCGTCGCCGTCACCGGTGACGACCCAGACCGACAGGTCGCGGCGCGAGGTGGCCAGACCGGTGGCGATGGCGGGGGCCCGGCCGTGGATGGAGTGCATCCCGTAGGTGTTCATGTAGTACGGGAAGCGGGAGGAGCAGCCGATGCCGGAGACGAAGACGATGTTCTCCCGGGCCAGGCCGAGTTCGGGCATGAAGCCCTGGACGGCGGCCAGGACGGCGTAGTCGCCGCAGCCGGGGCACCAGCGCACCTCCTGGTCGGACTTGAAGTCCTTCATCGACTGGACGGCCTCGGCCTTCGGCACCAGGCTCAGGAGCGATTCCGTGCGCCCGGGCTCCGTGTGCTCGGGTCCTGTGTGCTCAAGCTCCTCGTGCTCAGGCATCGATGGCCTCCTTGAGGACGGCGGCGAGCTGTTCGGCCTTGAACGGCATGCCGTTGACCTGGGTGTGGCTGCGCGCGTCGACCAGGTACTCCGCCCGCAGCAGGGTGGCGAGCTGGCCGAGGTTCATCTCGGCGACGACGACCTTCTCGTAGCCCTTGAGGACGTCTCCGAGGTTGCGGGGGAAGGGGTTGAGGTGGCGCAGGTGGGCCCGGGCGACGTGCCCGCCCTCCCGGCGGATCCGCCGCACCGCCGCCGTGATCGGCCCGTACGTCGAACCCCAGCCCAGCACCAGCGTGCGGGCCCCGTCCGGGTCGTCCACGTCCAGGTCCGGGACGTCGATGCCGTCGACCTTGGCCTGGCGGACGCGGACCATGAAGTCGTGGTTGGCCGGGTCGTAGGAGATGTTCCCCGTCCCGTCCTGCTTCTCGATCCCGCCGATGCGGTGTTCGAGGCCCGGGGTGCCGGGGACGGCCCAGGGGCGGGCCAGGGTCTCCGGGTCGCGCTTGTAGGGCCAGAACACGTCCGTGCCGTCGGCCAGGGTGTGGTTCGGGCCGGTGGCGAACGCGGTCCGCAGGTCCGGGAGTTCCCCGGTGTCGGGGACGCGCCAGGGTTCGGAGCCGTTGGCGAGGTAGCCGTCGGAGAGCAGGAAGACCGGGGTGCGGTAGGCCAGCGCGATCCGGGCCGCCTCCAGGGCCGCGTCGAAGCAGTCCGCCGGGGTCCTCGGCGCCACGACGGGGACGGGCGCCTCGCCGTTGCGGCCGTACATCGCCTGGAGCAGGTCGGCCTGCTCGGTCTTGGTCGGCAGGCCGGTCGAAGGGCCGCCGCGCTGGATGTCCACGATCAGCAGCGGCAGCTCCAGGGAGACCGCCAGGCCGATCGTCTCGCTCTTGAGCGCCACCCCGGGGCCGGAGGTGGTCGTCACGGCCAGCGAGCCGCCGAAGGCCGCGCCCAGCGCGGCTCCGATGCCCGCGATCTCGTCCTCGGCCTGGAAGGTGCGGACGCCGAAGTTCTTGTGCTTCGAGAGCTCGTGCAGGATGTCCGAGGCCGGGGTGATCGGGTACGAGCCCAGGTACAGCGGCAGGTCGGCCTGGCGGGCGGCGGCGATCAGCCCGTACGACAGGGCCAGGTTCCCCGAGATGTTCCGGTACGTGCCCGCCGGGAACGCCGCCGTCGCCGGGGCGACCTCGTAGGAGACGGCGAAGTCCTCGGTGGTCTCCCCGAAGTTCCAGCCGGCCCGGAACGCGGCCACGTTCGCCTCGGCGATCTCCGGCTTCCTCGCGAACTTGCGGCGCAGGAACGCCTCGGTGCCCTCGGTCGGCCGGTGGTACATCCACGACAGCAGCCCGAGCGCGAACATGTTCTTCGACCGCTCGGCCTCCTTGCGCGGCAGCCCGAAGTCCTTCAGCGCCTCCAGGGTCAGCGTCGTCAGGGGCACCGGATGCACCCGGTACCCCTCCAGGGAGCCGTCCTCCAGCGGCGAGACCGCGTACCCGACCTTCGCCATCGCCCGCTTGGCGAACTCGTCGGTGTTCACGATCACCTCGCCGCCGCGCGGCACGTCGGCGATGTTCGCCTTCAGCGCGGCCGGGTTCATCGCCACCAGTACGTCCGGCGCGTCGCCCGGGGTGAGGATGTCGTGGTCGGCGAAGTGCAGCTGGAACGAGGAGACGCCCGGCAGGGTCCCGGCGGGCGCCCGGATCTCGGCCGGGAAGTTCGGCAGCGTCGACAGGTCGTTCCCGAACGACGCCGTCTCCGAGGTGAAGCGGTCACCCGTGAGCTGCATGCCGTCGCCCGAGTCGCCCGCGAAGCGGATGATCACCCGATCGAGGCGGCGGACCTCCTTCGCGTCGCCGTCGTGGGACACGGCCGGGGCGCCTCTCTGCTCCCCGAGCAGGGCCTCGCCGGCCTCGCTGCTGACCTGGCTGGTCACTGAACTGGACCTCCCTCGTGGCAAGGGGAACTCTCCGCCGGAGGCGGGGAGGGGCTCGCGGCGCGGTCGGCCGATCACCGTCCGTCCCGCTGCCCACCCTACGACGGCGAGGTCGGGTCTCCCCGGACTTCTTGCATCATGGACCGCTTTTCGGAAACGTTCTGTCAGGTTTCGTCACGCCGTGTCGCCGCCCGAAGTGTTGCGGAAGGTCGGATTCCGGCCTTTCTGTCGCTTCAGGGCCCCTCAAGGCCTCTCAAGGCTCCTCCGGGCCCCCAGGACTCCTCAAGGTCCCCCAAGACCATGCAAGACCCCCCAGGACTCCTCGGAAGTGGCCGGGACCGGTCAGGACCTCAAGTACGTCAACACGGCGAGCACCCGTCGATGGTCGCCGTCACTCGGCGAGAGCCCCAGCTTCAGGAAGATGTTGCTGATGTGCTTCTCCACCGCGCCATCGCTCACGACCAGCGCCTTCGCGATCGCCGAGTTCGTCCGCCCCTCCGCCATCAGGCCCAGGACCTCCCGCTCGCGCGGGGTCAGGTTCGCCAGGACGTCCTGCTGCCGGCTGCGGCCGAGGAGCTGCTGCACGACCTCCGGGTCCAGGGCCGTGCCGCCCCCGGCGACCCGCACGACCGCGTCCACGAACTCGCGGACCTCCGCGACCCGGTCCTTCAGGAGGTAGCCCACGCCCCGGCTGGAACCGGCCAGGAGTTCGGTGGCGTACTGCTCCTCCACGTACTGCGACAGGACGAGGACCCCGAGCCCCGGGTGGTCCCCGCGCAGCCGCACCGCCGCCCGCACCCCCTCGTCCGTGTGCGTCGGCGGCATCCGCACGTCCGCCACCACCACGTCCGGCAGCGCCCCCTCGGCCGCGAGCTTCCCCACCGTCTCCACCAGGGCCTCGCCGTCACCGACCTTGGCGACGACCTCGTGCCCCAGGTCGGTCAGGAGCCGGGTCAGCCCCTCCCGGAGCAGTACCGAGTCCTCGGCGATGACCACCCGCACCCGCTCCGCCACGTTCCGCTCTCCCACGCCCCACAGCCCCCGTGATCCGGTCGTCCGGTCTTCCGTCGGAGCCCAGCATCGCACCCGGCGCCGGTGAGGGGCCTACGCGCGCCAGGGCAGTTCGACCGTCACCGTCGTCGGCCCGCCCGCCGGCGAGTCCACGGCGAGCACCCCGTCCACCGCCCCGACCCGCTCGGAGAGCGCCGCCAGGCTCCGCCCGGCCGCCGCCTCCGCGCCGCCGGCGCCGTCGTCCCGGACCTGGACCATCAGCCGGTCCGCCGTCCGCCACACCTCCACCCAGGCGCGCCGCGCCCGCGCGTGCTCGGTGACGTTCCGCAGGAGCTCCGAGACCGTGAAGTACGCGATGCCCTCGATCGCCGGGACCGGCCGCGCCGGCAGGTCCACGTCCACCGACACCGGGACCGCGCAGCGCGAGGCCACCGCCGACAGGGCCGCGTCCAGGCCCCGGTCGGTGAGGACGGCCGGGTGGATGCCCCGGGCCAGGTCCCGCAGCTCCTGGAGCGCGAGCTTCACCTCGCCGTGCGCCTCCTCCACCAGGGCCGCCGCCGCCTCCGGGTCCTGCGCCAGCCTCTCCTTCGCCAGGCCCAGGTCCATGGCGAGCGCCGACAGCCGGGCCTGCGCGCCGTCGTGCAGCGCCCGCTCGATGCGCCGCAGGTCGGCGGCGGCGGTGTCCACGAGCACGCCCCGGTCCGACTCCAGCTCCGTCACGCGCGAGGCCGGCCGGGACGGGCCGAGCAGCCCGGCCACCAGGAACCGGTCCACGGCGACGAACCCGCGCAGCAGCCACGGCCCGACCATCACGAACAGCAGGCCGACCAGGCTCGTCACCGCGATCTCGAAGGGCGAGTCCAGGTAGAGGCCGTGCGTCCCGTCGCCGTACAGCTGGATCCCGTCCTGCCCGACGTACGCGGGGAACGTCCACTGCCACAGCGGGTACGTGAGGAGGCCCCAGCCCCACCCCCAGAACGCCACCGTCACCGAGAAGGAGAACACCGCCCACGGCATGTGCACGAACGCGTAGAGCAGGTGCCGCCAGGACGCCCCGCTCTTCAGCACGGCCCCCATCCACGAGAACGGCCCGCCGGTCCGGCCGCGCACCGGCTCCGGCGCCGCCACGTCGAGGCCGAGCAGCGCCCGCGCCCGGGCCCGCTCGACGACGCCGAAGCCCCGGCACAGGGCGAGCGCCCCGGCCAGGACCGGCACGCCGAGGAAGGTGACGAGCAGCCCGGCGCCGGCCGAGACGAGGGAGACGGAGAGCGCGAACCAGCAGACGCTCAGCGGGAGGCCGATCAGGACGTACCCGAAGGCGCGCCAGGTGCGGCCCTCGAACGGCGCGCGGATCGCGGCGGGGGGGGCGGGGGGAGGGCATGGCGAACGTCCTTCTCTGCGGGTGGGCGGGGTCCGTCGGCGGCGCGACGCGGGGCGGTACGTGGTCCAGGATTCCGTTCCGGCGGGTGCCGGACCATGAGGGAGGTCGGCGTCTGCGGGCGGGGGTTTTCCCCACCTCGGAACCTGGGGCCGGGCCCCGGGACCCGGGCCTGGGGGCCCGGGCCTCGGGTTCCCGGGCTTGGCCCGGCCCCCGGCCCCGGCCCTTCCGCCCGCCCCCCCGGGTGGCGGCTACCGCGCGCCCGCGCCCCGCCCCCGCCACGGCAGCTCCGCCGTGACCGTCGTCGGGCCGCCCGCCGGGGAGTCCAGGACCAGGACGCCGTCGACCGCGCCGAGGCGCTCCCCGAGCCCGGCGAGCCCCGTGCCGCCGCCGAGGCGCGCCCCGCCGGTGCCGTCGTCCCGGACCTGGAGCATCAGCCGGTCGCCCGCCCGCCACACCTCCACGGAGGCGGACCGGGCGCGGGAGTGCTTGGAGACGTTCTGGAGCAGCTCCGAGACCGTGAAGTACGCGATGCCCTCGATCGCCTCCGCCGGCCGCTCGGCCAGGTCGACGTCGACCCGCACCGGCACCGTGCAGCGCGCGGAGACCGAGGACAGGGCCGCGCCGAGCCCCCGGTCGGTGAGGACGGCCGGGTGGATGCCCCGGGCCAGGTCCCGCAGCTCCTGGAGCGCGAGCTTCACCTCGCCGTGCGCCTCGTCCACCATCGCGGCGGCCGCCTCCGGGTCGTCCAGGAGCTTCTCCTTGGCCAGGCCGAGCCCCATCGCGAGGGCGACGAGCCGGGCCTGCGCGCCGTCGTGCAGGTCGCGCTCGATGCGCCGCAGGTCGGCGGCGGCGGTGTCCACGACCACGCCCCGGTCCGTCTCCAGCTCGGCGATCCGCCGCTCCAGCTCGTCGGAGGGCGAGAGCAGCCCCCGGACCATCCCCCGGTCGGCGCTCGCGAGCAGCCGCGACGCGAAGGGCAGCAGGGGCCAGAGGACGAGGAGGGAGACCAGGGTGACCGTGAACGTCAGGATGCCCCAGGGCAGCCGGATCAGCCCGTACAGCTGGGTCCGCCAGGCCACCGGGTCCTTCAGCGCGGACCAGAGCCAGTCGAGGAAGCCGTCGTGCCGGGGCAGCGGGGACGGCTCCCGGACCGCGACGCCGAGCAGGCCCCGGGCCCGCGCCCGCTCCGACCGGCCGAGCAGCCGGGCGCCGCCGAGGCCGAGGGCGAGCAGCGGCAGGCCGACCACGGTGACCGAGAGGCCCACGCCGAGCAGCACGCTCACCACCGCGTAGACGAAGCCGACCAGCGTCGTGACCAGGTTGGAGAGGAGGAAGGCGACCGCCTTCCAGGTCTCCTTGCCGTAGGCGGTGCGGGGACGCGCCGTCGTGCCGGAGGGGGCGGCGGCGGAACCCGTGGAAGGGGCGGCGGCGGAGTCGTGATCGGCACTCATGGGCCCCAGGGTGCCCGGCGCGCCTCCCGCGCCGCCATGGGGGAGGTGGGCCGGTGGGAGAGGGGGTTAACCCCACCGGAACCGGCCACCGCGACTGCTTACGGTCCCTTTAGCAGGGCCTAGACTCGCGTGCGTACAGAACAGAAGTGACCCATGGGACACCTGGAGCGAGGGGCGGACGTGCGGGAACCGACCGTTGTCGCGGCCGACGCGGCGGACTACTTCCAGACGTACTCCGTCGTCGGCCTGCTCGCCGTCGTCGGCGTGCTCTTCGTCGCCGTGGCGTTCGGCGCCGGCCGGCTGCTCCGGCCCGTCGTGCCGACGCCCGAGAAGCTCCTCACGTACGAGTGCGGTGTCGATCCCGTGGGGGAGGGCTGGGCGCACACCCAGGTGCGCTACTACGTGTACGCCTTCCTCTACGTGATCTTCGCCGTCGACTCGATCTTCCTCTTCCCCTGGGCGACGGTCTTCGCCGCGCCCGGCTACGGCGCCACGACCCTGGTCGAGATGTTCGTCTTCCTCGGCTTCCTGGCCGTGGGGCTGCTCTACGCGTACAAGAAGGGCGTCCTGGCATGGACGTAACACCCGAAACCGGATCCGGCCCCGTGGCCCTGCCCGCCCCGAAACTGGGGACGCTCGCCCGCCTGGCCCCGGAGCCGATGAAGGTGGTCCTCAACTGGGGCCGCCGCTACAGCCTGTGGGTCTTCAACTTCGGACTCGCCTGCTGCGCGATCGAGTTCATCGCCGCGTCGATGGCCCGGCACGACTTCATCCGCCTCGGCGTGATCCCCTTCGCGCCCGGCCCGCGCCAGGCCGACCTGATGATCGTCTCGGGCACGGTGACGGACAAGATGGCACCGGCCGTGAAGCGCCTCTACGAGCAGATGCCCGAACCGAAGTACGTCATCTCCTTCGGCGCCTGCTCCAACTGCGGCGGCCCGTACTGGGACTCGTACTCGGTGACGAAGGGCGTCGACCAGATCATCCCGGTCGACGTGTACGTGCCGGGGTGCCCGCCCCGGCCGGAGGCGCTGCTCCAGGGCATCCTCAAGCTCCAGGAGAAGATCGCGCGGGAGAACCTGGCGGAGCGGTACGGCCGGTCCGCGTCGGTGCCGGAGCTGACGAGCCCGCTGACGCCCCCGCCGGGAGGCACGGCATGAGCACGTACGGCGATCTCCCCGAGTCGGTGACGGAGGTCTTCGGCGAGGAGGCGACGGCGGAGCGGGCGTACGACCTGCTGACGGTCGACGTGCCGCCGGCCTCCTGGACCACCGCCCTGACCACGGCCCGCGACGAGCTGGGCTGCACCTACTTCGACTGGCTGAGCGCGGTCGACGAGCCGGGCACGGGGATCCGGGTCTGCGCCCACGTGGTGGCGCTCGGGGAGGGCGGCCCGCGCCGCCTCCTCGTCCGCACGACGGTTCCGCACTCCGCCCCCGTCCTCCCCACGGCGGTGGAGGTGTACGCGGGCGCGGGCTGGCACGAGCGCGAGACCCACGAGATGTTCGGCGTGGACTTCACGGGCCACCCGAACCCGGCGCCGCTCCTCCTCCCCGAGAACTTCGAGGGCCACCCGCTGCGCAAGGACTTCGTCCTCGCGGCCCGGGTCGCCAAGGCGTGGCCGGGCGCGAAGGAACCGGGCGAGTCCCACGACGGCGGCGCTCCCAAGCGGCGCCAGATGCTCCCGCCGGGCGTCCCGGACCCCAACGAGTGGGGCCCCCTCAAGGGCCAGCTCCCCCCGGCCCCCACCCGACCCGAACGCCCGGCCCGCCGCACCCGCACGACGACGGACACCACTCCGACGCCTTCACCCCGCCGCACCCGCACGGCCTCGGAGGACCCGGCGAGCCAGGAGACGCCGGCGGCCCCGCCCCGCCGCATGCGCTCGGCGTCGGACGGCTCGGCGAGCCAGGACCCGGCGGCCCCGCCCCGTCGCATGCGCTCGGCGTCGGACGGCTCGGTGAGCCAGACGGCGGGGGATCAGACGGCCCCCCGGCGTACCCGCAGCTCGGACGCCCCCTGGCACCACGCCCGCCCCGCCTTCGACGAGGAACCCGAGGCCCCGGCGGAGCCGGACACCGCACCGGCCCCGCAGGTGGCCCCGGCAACTCCGGCGGAGCCGGACACCGCCACCGAGCCGGACACTGCCGCCAAACCGGACACCGCCACCGAGCCGGCCGCCCCGGCCGAGCCCGGCACGGACGCCGAGCCCGGCAAGGACGCCGAGCCCGGCAAGGACGCCGAGCCCGGCAAGGAAAAGCCCACCGCCCCGGACACCGACTCCGACCCCACCCACCCCGCCGGAGGCGATCCCGCGTGAACGACGTACTCGACGTCGCCCTCCGGCTCCTCGTCGTCTTCGCCGTCTTCCTCGTGCTGCCCCTCGTCGTCGGCCAGACCGAGCACAAGGTCATGGCCCACATGCAGGGCCGCCTCGGCCCCATGTACGCCGGCGGCTTCCACGGCTGGGCCCAGCTCGTCGCCGACGGCGTGAAGTTCGCGCAGAAGGAGGACGTGGTCCCGAAGGACGCCGACCGGCGGGTCTTCCAGCTCGCGCCGGCCGTCGCCCTCCTCCCGTACCTCCTCGTCCTCGTCGCGATCCCGGTCGGCCCGGGCGAGGGGGCCGTCGGCCAGGTCGTCGACGCGGGGATCTTCTTCGTGCTCGCCGTGATGGGCGTCGGCGTCCTCGGCAGCCTCATGGCCGGCTGGGCGTCCGCGAACAAGTTCTCGCTGCTCGGCGGCCTGCGGACCGCCGCCCAGCTCCTCGCGTACGAGCTCCCGATGCTCCTCGCCGCCGCCTCCGTCGCGATGGCCGCCGGCACCGTCTCCCTCCCCGGCATCCTGAACGCCTTCGAGTGGTGGTGGCTGCCCTGGCAGATCGTCGGCGCGCTGGTCTTCTTCGTGGCCGGCCTCGCCGAACTCCAGCGGCCCCCGTTCGACATGCCGGTCGCGGACTCCGAGATCATCTTCGGCGCGTACACCGAGTACACCGGCCTCCGCTTCGCGCTCTTCCTGCTCGCCGAGTACGCCGGCATCGTCGTCCTCTGCGGCCTCACCACCGTCCTCTTCCTCGGCGGCTGGCACGGCCCCCTCGGCGCCGACGGCCTCGGCTGGGTCTGGACCCTCCTGAAGACCGCCGTCCTCGCCTTCGTCGTCATCTGGCTGCGGGTCAGCTACCCGCGCCTGCGCGAGGACCAGCTCCAGCGCCTCGCCTGGACGACGCTCGTCCCGCTCGCCCTCGCGCAGATCGCGCTCACCGGCATCGTGAAGGTGGCGATCAACTAATGGCCCCTCTTCTCCCGCCCTCCCGACCCGGCATCCCCGGCTCCGGCCTCGCCAAGGGCCTCGCCGTCACCCTCCGCACGATGACGCGGCGCTCGCACACCGCGCAGTACCCCGACGTGCAGCCCGAACTCCCGCCCCGCACCCGCGGGGTCATCGGCCTGTTCGAGGAGAACTGCACGGTCTGCATGCTCTGCGCCCGCGAGTGCCCCGACTGGTGCATCTACATCGACTCCCACAAGGAGACGGTGCCGCCCGCCGCCCCCGGCGGCCGCGAGCGCAGCCGGAACGTCCTCGACCGGTTCGCCATCGACTTCGCGCTCTGCATGTACTGCGGCATCTGCATCGAGGTGTGCCCCTTCGACGCGCTGTTCTGGTCGCCCGAGTTCGAGTACGCGGAGACCGACATCCACGAGCTGACGCACGAACGCGACAAGCTCCGCGAGTGGATGTGGACGGTCCCGGAGCCGCCCGCGCTCGACCCGCGCGCGGAGGAGCCGAAGGAGATCGCCGCCGCCCGCAAGGCGGCGGAGAAGGCCGCGGCGGCAGCGGCGGCGGCCGAGGGGGAACAGCGGTGATCCTGACAACAGCACAGGCAGCACAGGCAGCACAGGTGGCACAGACGGCACAGGCGGCACAGGCGGCACAGGAACACGGCTTCCTCTCGCCCACCGGCGTCGAGATCGCCTTCCTCCTCGTCGGCCTCGTCACCCTCGGCGCCGCCGTCGTCACCGTCACCACCCGCCAACTGGTGCACGCCGCCCTCTGGCTGGTCGTGGCCCTCGGCGGCCTCGCCGTCGAGTACCTGCTCCTGACCGCCGAGTTCATCGCCTGGGTCCAGGTGCTGATCTACGTCGGCTCCGTCGTCGTCCTCCTCCTCTTCGGCCTCATGCTCACCAAGGCCCCCATCGGCCGCTCCCCGGACACCGACTCGGCCAACCGCCCGGTCGCCCTCGCCGTGGCCCTGGCCGCCGCGGCCGCGCTCGTCTGGGTGGTCGTCGACGCGTTCCGCACGACCTGGATCGACCTCGACGGGGCCGTCCAGGGCTCCACCGAGGTGACCGGTTCGATCCTCTTCCGGCACTGGGTGCTGCCCTTCGAGGCGCTGTCCGTGCTCCTCCTGGCCGCCCTGGTCGGCGCCATCGTGCTCTCCCGGAAGAAGAAGGAGGGGGAGCGCTGATGCACCTCGCCTACCCCGCCGTCCTCGCCGCCCTCCTCTTCTGCACCGGCCTCTACGGCGTCCTCGCCCGCCGCAACGCCATCCTCGTCCTGATGTCCGTCGAGCTGATGCTCAACGCCGTCAACCTCAACCTCGTCGCCTTCGACGTCTGGCTCCGCGACGCCCTCCACGCCGGGCAGGCCCTCACCCTCTTCACCATCGCCGTCGCCGCCGCGGAGATCGGCATCGGCCTCGCGATCGTCCTGATGGTCCACCGCAACCGCGGCACCTCGGACGTCGACCGCCTCCGCGAGACGGCGGAGCACCCGCACGAGGACCCGGACACGGACCCGCACGAGGACCCGGACACGGCCCCGCACGCCCACGCGGGCCCGCACGACGAGAAGGCCGAGGCCGCCGCGTGACCACGACCACCCTCGCCGTCCTCGTCCCCCTCCTCCCCTTCCTCGGCGCCGCCGCCGGGCTCCTCCTCGGCCGCACCGCCCCCGGCTTCGTCCGCCCCCTCGCCGTCCTCCCGACCCTCGCCGCCGCCGTCCTGGCCGTGCTCGTGGCGGTCCGGCAGGGCGGCGGGAAGGCGATCGACGCCGCCACCCAGCTCACCCCCACCGGCTCGGTCCCGATCGACCTGGCCCTGCACGTCGACGGCTTCGCCGCCCTCGTCGCCGTCCTCGTCGGGGTCGTCGCGACCTGCGTGCAGGTCTACTCGACCGGCTACCTCCGCGAGGACCCCCGCTACCCCTCGTACGCCGCGCTCGTCTCCCTCTTCACCGCCGCGATGCTCCTCGTCGTCTACTCCGGCGACCTGATGGTGCTCCTGGTCGGCTGGGAGGTCATGGGCATCTGCTCGTACTTCCTCGTCGGCCACTACTGGGAGACCCCCGAGGCCCGGTCCGCCTCCCTCAAGGCCTTCCTCGTCACCAAGCTCGGCGACGTCCCCTTCCTCATCGGACTCTTCGCGCTCGCCGTCGACGCCGGCACCTTCCGGATCACCGGGGTCCTCGGCGCCGTCGCGACCGGCGGCCTCGACCACCCCACCCCGATCGCGCTGCTGCTGCTCGCCGGCGTCGCGGGCAAGTCCGCCCAGTTCCCGCTGCACACCTGGCTCCCGGACGCCATGGCCGGCCCCACCCCCGTCTCCGCGCTCATCCACGCCGCGACGATGGTCGCCGCCGGCATCTACTTCACGGCCCGGCTGCTCCCCGTCTTCGCGGCCTCCGCCGCCGCGATGACCGTCCTCGCCGTGATGGCCGCGATCACCATGGTCGGCTCGGCGCTCGCCGCGCTCGCCCAGGACGACATCAAGCGGGTCCTGGCATACTCGACGATCGGCCAGCTCGGCTACATGGCCGGCGCCCTCGCCGTCGGCGACCGGGGCGCCGCCGTCTTCCACCTCCTCTCGCACGCCGCCTTCAAGGCGCTCCTCTTCCTCGCCGCCGGCGCGGTCATCCACGCCGCCGGTACGAACTCGCTCACCGCCATGTCCCGCATGAGCGGCCTCGCCCGGCGGGTCCCGGACGCGTACTGGACGACGACCGTCGCCCTCCTCGCGCTCGCCGCGATCCCGCCCTTCGCCGGCTTCTTCTCCAAGGAGGCCGTCCTGGTGGCCGCCGAGCACACCGCGCTCGGGGACCGGACCGTCGCCCCCGCCGGGGCCGGCTGGACCGTCCTCGTCGCGGGCCTCCTGACCGCCCTCCTCACCGCCGCCTACGCCCTCCGCCTCTGGCTGCGCGCCTTCCGCGGCCGGGGCGCCGAAGCCCCGGACCACGGCCGTCAGCCGATCGCCATGACGAGCGTCCTGTGGGTGCTCGCCGTCCCCTCCCTCGGCTTCGGCCTGACCGTCCGCCACCTCCCCGACTGGTTCGACGGGCACGACCTCGCCCCGACCCTCGTCACCACCGTCCTCGGCACCGGCCTCGCCGTCGCCGGGGCCGCCGTCACCTACGCCGTCTGGCGCACCCTCGCCGTCCGGGCCCTCACCGCCCCGGCGGCCGCCGCCGTCCCCACCCCGCACGTCGCCCACCCGGACGCCGACGCGGGCCTGGTCGAGGCCGAGGCGCTGCACCTGCCGCACCCCGCCGAAGACCCGGCCGACCCCGGCCGCGCCCTCCTCGGGCCGCTGCACCGCCCCGCCGCCGACGGCTTCCACCTGGACGCCGCCTACCGGGCCGCCTTCGTCCGCCCCGTACGCGCCGCCGCCTCCCTGGTCCGCTTCCTGGACCGCGAGGTCGTCGACACCTACGTCCGGGGCGCCGCCGGCTCCGCCAAGGGCCTGGGGTGGCTCGTCCGCCGCGCCCAGACCGGCAACGTCCAGACCTATCTGAGCGCCCTGCTCGCCGGCTCCGTCGTCCTGGCGATCGCCGCAGTCGCCCTCGCCAACGCCGTCGCCGGAGCGTGAGCCGTGATCGATATCAGCGAATCCGTGATGCAGTTCCTTCTGGCGTTGATCGTCGCCGGACCGCTCCTCGGCGCCGCCGCAGCCCTCCTCCCGGCCCTGCCGGGGCTGAAGGGGAAGTCACCCGACCAGGCCGTCCTGCGCCACGGCGTCACCGTCACCGGCGCGATCCTGCTCGCCACCCTCGTCCTCGCGGCCGGCTTCGACCACGACCACCCGTCGAGGATGCAGGCCACGACGGACATCAGCTGGATCAGGGCACTGGACGTGCGCATCCACCTCGGTGTCGACGGCATCTCCCTCCCCCTCCTGGTCCTGACCGCGCTCCTGTGCTTCCTCTGCGCGCTCCACAGTTACTTCAAGCCCCCGGCCGGCCCCGCCCCCAAGGCCTTCGTCGCCCTCCTGCTCCTCCTGGAGTCCGGCACCCTCGCCACCTTCGCCGTCCTCGACCTCGTCCTGTTCTTCCTGGCCTTCGAGACGGTCCTCATCCCGATGTACTTCCTCATCGCCCGCTGGGGCGGCGAGGGCAGGCGCGCCGCCGCCACCAAGTTCGTCCTCTACACGCTCCTCGGCTCCGTCGTCATGCTGCTCGGACTCCTCCTCATCGGTGTGAAGTCGGGCACATTCGACATGGTGGCACTCGCCACTGACAACGGCCGCGGACTGACCGCGTCCGTGCAGGTCATCGCCGTTCTCGCGATCGGGATCGGGCTCGCCGTGAAGACCCCGATGTGGCCGCTGCACAGCTGGCTCCCGGACGCCCACACCGCCGCCCCCACCGTCGGCTCCGTCCTCCTCGCCGGCGTCCTGCTCAAGATGGGCACGTACGGCTTCGTCCGGATCGTCCTGCCGATCGCGCCCGACGGCATGCGGACCTTCGCCCCGTACCTCGCCGCCTTCGCCGTCGCCGGGATCGTCTACGGATCGCTCGCCTGTCTCGCCCTCGCGCGCCCCGGCGCCAAGGGCGACCTCAAGCGCCTCATCGCGTACTCCTCCGTCGGCCACATGGGCTTCGTGCTCCTCGGCATCGCCAGCATGACCCCCACCGGGGTCAACGGCGCCCTCTTCGCCAACGTCGCCCACGGCCTCGTCACCGGCCTGCTCTTCTTCCTGGTCGGCGCGGTCAAGGACCGATACGGCACCGCCGACCTCGACACCCTCGCCGGAGCCACCGGCGCCGCCCTCTACGGCCGCGCCCCCCGCCTCGGCGCCCTCCTCGCCTTCGCCGCCGTCGCCTCCCTCGGCCTGCCCGGCCTCGCCGGCTTCTGGGGCGAGATGCTGGCCCTCTTCGGCGCCTTCGACCCGGCCGAGGGCCTCAGCCGCCCCGCCTTCCTCGCCTTCACGGCGATCGGCGCCTTCGGCACCCTGCTCACCGCCGCGTACCTCCTGATCGTCGTCCGCCGCGTCTGCATGGGCGGCCCCCGGCCCGCCGGGGAGGCCCCGATCCCCGACGTCCAGGGGTACGAGTTCGCCGCCTGGACCCCGCTCGTCGCCCTCACCGTCCTCGCCGGACTCTGGCCCGCCGTCCTCCTCGGCCTCACCGACCCGGCCGTCCAGAAGCTCCTCGCCGGAGGCACCCAGTGACGTCGCAGCTCGTCCAGTCCGTCGACTGGCTCACGATCGCGCCCCCCGTCCTCACGGCCGCGGTCGCCCTCGCCGTCCTCGTCGCCGACCTCTTCGTCCCGCCGGAGCGCAAGCGGCTCCTCGGCTGGACCGCGATCGCCGGCCTCACCGCCGCCCTCGCCCTCCTCGTCCCCCTGCGGGCCGGCGACCGCTCCACCTTCTGCCTCACCCCCGACACCCGGGTCACGGCCTGCAGCTACACCGCCGACCACTTCACCCTGGTCGTCCAGCTCCTCGTCCTCGGCGGAGCGCTCCTCACCGCGCTGCTCTCCCTGGACGAGACCCGCGAGAGGCTCCCGGCCAGCGGAAAGCCGTCGCCCCGCGAGCCCCTCCCGGCCGGCGAGTACTGGTTCCTGCTGCTCTCCTCCGCCGCCGGAGCCGCCCTGCTGCCCGCCTCCCGGGACCTCGCGACCCTCGTCGTCGCCCTGGAGGTGGCCTCCCTGCCCGCCTTCGCGCTCGTCGGCCTCAGGCGCGGCGACCGCAGGTCCGGCGAGGCCGCCCTCAAGTTCTTCCTCTCCTCCGTCACCGCGACCGCCGTCACCCTGCTCGGCGCGAGCTTCGTGTACGCGGCGACCGGCACCCTCCACCTCACGGAGATCGCCCAGCGCCTCGACGAGGTCCCCGGGCAGCTCCAGACCCTCGCCGAGGCGGGCGTCGCCCTCACCCTCGTCGGCTTCGCCTTCAAGACGGCCGCCGTCCCCTTCCACTTCTGGGTCCCCGACACCTACGTCGGCGCCCCGCTGCCCGTCGCCGCCTACCTCTCCGTGGTCGGCAAGGCGGTCGGCTTCACCGGCCTGATCCTGGTGGCCGTCGTCGCCTTCCCCTCGTACGCGGACGTGTGGGGCCCGGCGCTCGCCGTGCTCGCCGCGCTCACCATGACCGCCGGGAACGTCGCCGCCCTGCGCCAGTCCTCCACGCGCGCGTGGAGCGCGGTCCGGCTCCTCGCCTGGTCCTCCGTGGCCCAGGCCGGCTACCTCCTGGTGCCGATCGCGGCCGCCGCGTACTCCAGCGACGACCAGATCGGCGCCACCGTCGCGTACGCCCTGATGTACGCCGTCGTGAACCTCGGCGCCTTCGCGGTCGTCGTGCTCGTCGCGCGCGCGCGTCCCCGGAACCGGATCGAGGACTACCGGGGCCTGTACGCGGCGAGCCCCGCCGCCGCCCTCGCGCTCGCCTTCTTCCTCCTGAATCTGGCCGGTTTGCCCCCGGGTATCATCGGCCTCTTCGCCAAGGTGACCGTCTTCTCGGCGGCCGTCGACGCGGGCCTGGGCTGGCTGGCCGTGGTCATGGCGCTCAACGTCGTGATCGCGCTGTACTACTACCTCCGCTGGACGGCCCTGCTCTTCCGCACCCCGGAAGGAGCGCCGGAGGAGGCGCCGGGAGAGGTCCCGGCGGGAGCGCGGGGAGAAGCCCCGGCAGCGGTCCCGGAAGGCGCCGGGAAGGGCAGCGCCGCCCTCCACCGCCCCTCCGCGCCGGTCACCCTGGCGATCGCGCTGACCGCCGCGGCCGGAGCCGTCCTGTCGGGCTACCCGCAGTTCGCCCTCCGCTTCGCGACGACGACGCTCTTCTGACCCCCACCCGAGCAGAACCCAGGAGCAGGACCCCGTGCTGAACGGATTCAAGGACTTCATACTTCGCGGGAACGTCATCTCGATGGCCATCGGTCTGGCCGTCGGAACGGCGTTCACCTCCGTCGTCACGGGCTTCAGCAAGGCCTTCATCACCCCGCTCATCGGCCTCGCCACCGGCTCCGTCGGCAACTTCAACGACGCGACGTTCCACGTCGGCCGGACCGTCTTCCCCTACGGCCTGGCCATCTCCGCGACCATCGCCTTCGTCATCACCGCCGCGGTCCTCTACTTCCTGATCGTCGTCCCCATGACGAAGATCCAGCACAGGTTCGCCAAGGAGGAGGCGGCCGACCCCAAGTCGGAGAAGCGCGACTGCCCCCACTGCTACAGCGAGATCCCGGCCATCGCCTCCCGCTGCGCCTTCTGCACCGGAGAGGTCGAGCCCGTCGGCACCCTCCTGGAGAAGGTCGAGGTCCCGGCGCCCCGCTGACCACCCGGACGGCCCACGGCGGCCCCCCGGCGCGGCCGGGGGAACCCGAGCCTCCCGCCTGGCGTTGACCAGTACGGGAGGGTCCACTGGGGGAGTGGACCACCACGCAGAAAAGGGTTCCCCTGCCGCACCACCTGGAGGGCGTACCGTGCACCGCCGGCACAACGGGCTGAGGACCGCCGTACTCCTCGGAGGGCTCTCGGCCCTCATCATCGTCATCGGCAGCTTCTTCGGGCGTACGGGACTGATCGTCGCGCTCGTCGTGGCGCTCGGCACCAACGCGTACGCGTACTGGAACAGCGACAAGCTGGCGCTGCGGGCCATGCGCGCCCGCCCGGTCAGCGAGTTCGAGGCGCCCGCGCTCTACCGGATGGTGCGCGAGCTCTCCACGCAGGCGCGCCAGCCCATGCCCCGGCTCTACATCTCGCCCACCCAGGCGCCCAACGCCTTCGCCACCGGCCGCAACCCGCGCAACGCCGCCGTCTGCTGCACCGAGGGCATCCTCACCCTCCTGGACGAGCGCGAGCTGCGCGGGGTCATCGGGCACGAGCTGAGCCACGTCTACAACCGGGACATCCTGATCTCCTCGGTCGCCGGCGCGCTCGCCTCCGTGATCATGTTCCTGGTGAACTTCGCCTGGCTGATCCCCGTCGGCCGCTCCAACGACGACGACGGCCCCGGCCTCCTCGGCTATCTCCTGATCCTGATCCTCGGCCCGGTCGCGGCCTCGGTCATCCAGCTGGCCATCTCCCGCTCCCGGGAGTACGAGGCCGACGCCTCCGGCGCCCAGCTCACCGGCGACCCGCTCGCCCTGGCGGGCGCCCTGCGGAAGCTGGAGGCGGGCACCAAGCAGCTGCCGCTGCCGCCCGAGCCCCGGATCGAGACCGCGAGCCACATGATGATCGCGAACCCGTTCCGGCCCGGCCAGGGCCTCTCCAAGATGTTCTCCACCCACCCGCCGATGGCCGAACGCATCGCCCGGCTCGAACAGATGGCAGGTCGACGCCCGTGAAGACGATCCTGAACGTCATTTGGCTGATCCTGTGCGGCTTCTGGATGTTCCTCGGCTACATGCTCGCGGGACTCCTGCTCTGCATCACGATCATCGGCATCCCCTTCGGGCTCGCCGCCTTCCGCATCGGCCTCTACGCCCTGTGGCCCTTCGGCAAGACGGTCGTCGACCGCCGCGACGCGGGCGCGCCCTCCTGCGTGGGCAACGTCCTGTGGCTGATCCTCGCCGGCTGGTGGCTGGCCCTCGGCCACATCACCACGGGCATCGCCCTCTGCCTCACGATCATCGGCATCCCGCTGGGCATCGCGAACTTCAAGCTGATCCCGGTCTCGCTGCTGCCGCTCGGCAAGGAGATCGTCTCCACGGACCGTGCCGCGGGCGTCCACGTCCCGCAGGGCTACTGACCGGACCGCGGGATCCCGGTCTCCCGCAGGGTGATGTTGAGCCGCCCCCGCAACCCGAGACCGGGCTCGGCGGTCCCGGGAAACACCCGGGGCACCCCGTGGTGCGCCCACCGCGAGGGCCCGCCGAAGACGAACAGGTCCCCGGAGACCAGCTCGACGTCCCGGTAGGGCCGCCCCCGGCCCTCCGCGTTCCCGAACCGGAACACGCACCGGTCCCCGAGGCTCAGCGACACCACCGGCGCGCTCGAACGCTCCTCCCGGTCCTGGTGCATCCCCATCCGCGCCTCGGGCGCGTAGAAGTTCACCAGCGCGGTGTCGGGCGCGAAACCGCCGTGCTCCCCGTACGCCTCGGCGACGGCCTCCCGCCCGAGCGAAACCAGCCACTCGGGCAGTGGCACCCCCACGGCGTCGAGATACCGATACGGCACCCACTGCCGCCCCAGACACAGCGACCGCACCGACATGACGCCCCCGCCCGGCAGCACGGTCCGCCGGTACGGGAAGGGCCCGCGCCCCCACTCCCGGCAGGCGTCCACCAGCTCCCGCTGCCGCGAGAACGGGAGCCACGCGGGCACGTGCACGGCCCCGGGAGCCACGAGGACCCGGTCCCGCGGAAAGAGCCCCTCACTCACACCAGGGCCCCCTCCAGGCCCAGCAGCCGCTCCTTGCGCTCGACCCCGGCGGCGTACCCGCGCAGGGCCCCGTCGGCCCCGATCACCCGGTGACAGGGCCGCACCACGAGCAGCGGATTGCGCCCGATCGCGGTCCCCACGGCCCGCACCCCGGCCCCGGCCGAACCGACCCGCCGGGCGATCTCCCCGTACGAGACGGTGGAGCCGTACGGCACCTCTTCGAGGGCCCGCCAGACCCGCCGCTGGAACTCCGTCCCGGCACCGTCGTCGCAGGGCAGCTCGAACCGCTCCCGCTCCCCGGCGAAGTACTCCCCCAACTGCCCGGCGGCCTCCTCGAAGGCCCCGGGGGCGAGCGTCCACCCGTCCTCGACCGCGACGGCCCCCTTCTGCCCCGGCAGGGACAGCGAGCGCAACACGGCACGACCCCCCGGCGCGAGCCGCCCGACGAGCAGCATCGCCCCCAGGGGGCCGTCGACGTACGCGTACACGGTCATGACTGCTTCCTCTCCCGCACGGGCCTTCCACGCCCAGTGTGCGGGCCCGCCGACCCGAAGGCTGGCGGGATTCGGACACGACCTTCGCCGCCGGACAGGCCCTAGCGGTAGTTCACGAACTGGATCGCGAAGTCGAAGTCCTTGCCCTTGAGGAGCGCCTGGACGGCCTGGAGGTCGTCGCGGCTCTTCGAGCTGACCCGCAGTTCGTCGCCCTGCACCTGCGCCTTGACGCCCTTGGGGCCCTCGTCGCGGATGGTCTTCGCGACCTTCTTGGCGTTCTCCTGGGAGATGCCCTCGGTGACCGAGGCGAAGAGCTTGTACTCCTTGCCGGAGAGCTGCGGCTCGCCCTCGACGTCCAGCGACTTGAGCGAGATCCCGCGCTTGATCAGCTTGGACTGGAAGATGTCGAGGATCGCCTTGACCCGCTCCTCGCCGTTCGCCTGCATGAGGATCTTCTCGCCCGACCAGGAGATCGAGGCGTTGGTCCCCTTGAAGTCGTAGCGCTGCGAGATCTCCTTGACGGCCTGGTTGAGGGCATTGTCGACCTCCTGCCGATCGACCTTGGAGACGATGTCGAAACTGGAGTCGGCCATGACTCGTGGCTCCTTGCTCGGATGCTGTGGGGTACAGCGCAAAGCCTAGGGGGTGAGCGACGGCCCGAACCGCTGATCAATCCGGTGGCGGAGCACCCCCGGGGATCAGGTATTGTTTACGTCGTTGCCACGGAGCACCGCCGGAAGGCGGATCTACAGGGCAGCGATCCCATGGCGGTGTGCCCGAGTGGCCAATGGGAGCGGACTGTAAATCCGTCGGCTTAGCCTACCCAGGTTCGAATCCTGGCGCCGCCACGCGATGAAGAAGGTCCCCGGTACTCGTACCGGGGACCTTCTCTCGTTGTGCGGGCTCTCGTCGTACGGGCCGGGGCGCTAGGGTCCCGGTCCATGGGGGCGATCGAGATCGAAGTGGGGCCGCTGGCGTGCAAGTGGTGCAAGCGGCCGGTTCCGCAGCGCCGTTGGTGGCGGCGGAGGCGGTACTGCAACGGCTGGCACCGGGTGAAGAAGTGGGTGGCCCGGATCTTCGAGTTCGTCGGAGAGGTCCTTTCCTCCTGACCTCCCGGGAACACCCCCGCGAGGTCTCCTCCTGGCCTCCCCGGGGACACCCCCGCGAGGTCAGTTTCCGGCCACCGCCTTCACCGCCACCGAGACCGGCGTCGACCCCGAGGTCAGTTCCAGGGTGAGGCCGGCCGTCGCCGGGGTCTCCAGGAGTTCCGCGACGACCGCCGCCACGTCGTCGCGGGGGACCGGGCCGCGGCCCGTGCGGGCCTCCAGGCGGACCAGGCCCGTGCCCGCGTCGTTCGTGAGGGCGCCGGGGCGCAGGATCATCCAGTCCAGGGCCGTGCGCGAACGGATCTCGTCGTCCGCCGCGCCCTTGGCCCGCAGGTAGGTGTCGAAGACCTCCTCGCCCGGGTGGGACGCGTCCGCGCCCATCGAGGAGACGACCACGTACCGCCGCACCCCCGCCCGTTCCGCCGCGTCCGCGAGGAGCACCGCGGCCCCCCGGTCCACCGTGTCCTTGCGGTCCGCGCCGCTGCCCGGGCCCGCGCCCGCGGCGAAGACCACCGCGTCCGCGCCCCGCAGGGCGTCGGCCACCATGTGGGACGAGGCCGTCTCCAGGTCCAGGACGACGGGCTCGGCGCCCGCCTCCCGCAGGTCCGCCGCCTGCTCCGGCCGGCGGATGATCCCCGCCGGTTCGTGTCCGCCCGCCGAGAGCAGCCTCTCCAGGCGCAGGGCGATCTGTCCGTGTCCTCCAGCGATGACGATGCGCATACTCACGACCGTACGACGGGACCGGCCTGCGGGCTCCCCGGCTCGGGCGGCCGCTTCGTCCGCGCCTGCCGCGGCAGGTCGAGCGCCGCCGCCGAGTCGCAGTACTCCCGCACCGCGCTCGTCCGCGCCACCACCCGCCCCCGGTGCACCACGATCCGGCTGTACGCCAGGGACAGCACGCCCGCCAGCCGCTCGCCCCGCACCGCCAGGAGCTCCGCCGGGAAGCCCGCCTCCACCCGCACCTCCGGAAGCCCGAGGACCGCCCGCGCCTCCGCGCCCACCGCCCCGTACGCCTCCTCCGGCGCGAGCCCGCCCTGCGACGCCAGCAGGTACGCCGCCTCCAGCGGGTCCCCGCGCCCCACCGGGTTCGCCGCGTCCCGCAGCGCCCCGCTCCCGGCCGCCACCCGCACCCCCGCCGCCCGCAGCAGCCCCACCGGCGCCACGCCCCGCGACCCCGCGTCCCGGCACCCGCCCTGCGGCAGGCACACCACCGCCACGCCGGCCGCCGCCAGCCGCTCGGCCGCCCGACCCGCCACCCCGGCGGGGAGCCGGGCCAGCCCCGCGCACGGTCCGATCGTCACCCCGGCCCCCAGCCCCCCGGCCATCGCCGCCAGCCGGGCCAGCCACGCCGGATCGTCCCCCTCCGTGTGCAGGTCCACCGGTACGCCGTGCTCCGCCGCGACCTCCAGGGCCGCCGCCACGTGCCCGGCCGGATCGGGGTCCAGGTCCGGCCGGCCACCGACCGCGACCGCACCCCTCCGCACCGCGTCCCGCAGCAGCGCCCGCCCGTCCGCGCCCGCCGCCCCGGTCAGCAGCCGGGGTACGGCGACGGGCAGCAGCTCGCCGAGGCCGTGCAGCGAACGCCGGGCCCGGAGCACCTCCTCCAGCGGCCCGAGGCCCTGCCCGTCGTCGATCCGCACGTGCGCGCGCAGCGCGGTCGCGCCGTGCCCGAGCTGGAGCAGCGCGGCCTCCGTGGCCCGGCGCCGCACCTCCTCCCCGTCGTACGGGACGCCGTACGACACGGGCCCGGGGCCGGGGGAGCCGGCGGAGAACGCCGTGTCGGCGTGCGCGTGGGGCTCGGCGGGCGCGGGCAGCAGCAGATACCCCGTGAGGTCCACCCGGGCGCCCGCGGTCACGGGCCCGAGGCCGCCCGCCGCCCCGACGGCCTCGATCCGGTCGCCCGCGATCCGTACGTCCACGGTCCGCCCGTCGGCGAGCCGCGCGCGCGAGAGCAGGAGCGAGGTCGTGCCGGCGCCGGTCGCGGCCCCGTCCTCGGGCGGTTGGGGCTGCTTCCTGTCGGCTGACATCCGGCTCCTCAGGCCTCCTCGGGATCGGGTACCACCCGGCGTGCGCCCGAGCCTAGGGGCGCCCGCGGTGACCTGCGGGGAAGGGCGCGGCGGGGGTACCCGATCGGGGCACGAGTGGCGTACGTGACACCGGACGGGAAGGGTCGCAGCGGCTCCGGGAAACGGATTTGGGAGATGGGCCGGGGACCGTGTAATGTCTTCCTCGCTCGCCCCAATAGCTCAGTCGGTAGAGCGTCTCCATGGTAAGGAGAAGGTCTACGGTTCGATTCCGTATTGGGGCTCTGGTGAGAAGGACCCGCCTTCGGGCGGGATCCGGATCATCAAAGCGGTGTAGCTCAGTCGGTAGAGCAAGCGGCTCATAATCGCTGTGTCACCGGTTCAAGTCCGGTCACCGCTACACACGGTAGCCGATTGTGGGGTCGGTCCTTCGATCGGCTACCCTTTTATGCGTTCATCCGTCCAACCGTCCGTCCAAGGAGCACTCACGTGGCTGCCACCGACGTCCGCCCGAAGATCACGCTGGCCTGCGTGGAGTGCAAGGAGCGGAACTACATCACCAAGAAGAACCGGCGTAACAACCCGGACCGTCTTGAGATGAAGAAGCACTGCCCTCGCTGCAACTCGCACACCGCGCACCGCGAGACGCGCTAACCAGGCTCGTACACGAGGCCGTCCCCTTTCCGGGGGCGGCCTCGTGTCGTTTGTCGGCAACAGATCCAGGAGGTATCGAGTCCATGGCGCTCGACCAGTCCTTCGTGGGCCGGACCTATCCGCCCACCCCGCCCTACGAGGTCGGCCGCGAGAAGATCCGCGAATTCGCCGAGGCGATCGGGGACGCCAACCCCGCGTACACCGACACCGAGGCGGCCAAGGCACTCGGCCACCCCGACGTGATCGCCCCGCCCACCTTCGTGTTCGCCATCACGTTCAAGGCGGCCGGACAGGTCGTGGAGGACCCGCAGCTCGGCCTCGACTACAGCCGGGTCGTCCACGGCGACCAGAAGTTCGCCTACACCCGTCCCGTACGGGCCGGCGACCGGCTCTCGGTCACCTCCACCATCGAGGCGGTCAAGTCCCTCGCCGGCAACGACATCCTGGACATCCGCGGCGAGGTCCACGACGAGACCGGCGAGCACGTCGTCACCGCCTGGACCAAGCTCGTCTCCCGAGCGCCCGAGGAGGCCTGACCATGACCGCGAAGATCGCCTACGACGAGGTCGAGGTCGGCACCGAGCTGCCCGCGCGGACCTTCCCCGTGACCCGCGCCACCCTCGTCCGGTACGCCGGCGCCTCCGGGGACTTCAACCCCATCCACTGGAACGAGAAGTTCGCGGTCGAGGTCGGCCTGCCCGACGTCATCGCCCACGGCATGTTCACCATGGCCGAGGCGATCCGCGTCGTCACCGACTGGGCCGGCGACCCCGCCGCCGTCGTCGAGTACGGCGTCCGCTTCACCAAGCCCGTCGTCGTCCCCAACGACGACACCGGCGCCCTGATCGAGGTCGCCGCCAAGGTCGCCGCCAAGCTGGACGACGGCCTGGTACGGGTGGACCTCACCGCGACCAGCGCGGGCCAGAAGGTCCTGGGGATGAGCCGGGCCGTGGTGCGGCTCGCCTGAGACCCGCACTTGCGTACGGGGTGCGATCGCAGCCGCGGTCGCACCCCGTACGTACTCTTGTCCTCGTGCAGCTCCTCAATGACGCCCCCCTCGCCCCCCTCACCACCTTCCGCCTCGGCGGCCCCGCCTCCCGCCTCGTCACCGCCACCACCGACGACGAGGTGATCGCGGCCGTCCGCGAGGCCGACGACGCCGGGACGCCGCTGCTGGTCATCGGCGGCGGATCCAACCTGGTCATCGGGGACAAGGGCTTCGACGGCACCGCGCTGCGGATCGCCACCACCGGCTTCTCCCTCGACGGGACCCGCCTGGAGCTGGCCGCCGGAGAGGTCTGGACGGACGCCGTCGCGCGGACCGTCGAGGCCGGCCTCGCCGGGATCGAGTGCCTGGCCGGGATCCCCGGCTCGGCCGGGGCCACCCCGATCCAGAACGTCGGCGCGTACGGGCAGGACGTCTCCGCCACCGTAACCGAGGTCGTCGCGTACGACCGGACCACCCGCGAGACGGTCACGCTCACCAACGCCGAGTGCGCCTTCTCGTACCGGCACAGCCGCTTCAAGGAACACCCCGAGCGGTACGTCGTGCTGCGGGTCCGCTTCGAGCTCGAGGACGCCGACGGGCTCTCCGCGCCGCTCCGGTACGCCGAGACCGCCCGCGCCCTCGGCGTCGGGGCCGGCGACCGCGTCCCGCTCGCCGCCGCCCGCGAGACCGTCCTGAAGCTGCGCGCCGGGAAGGGCATGGTCCTGGACCCGGAGGACCACGACACCTGGTCGGCCGGCTCCTTCTTCACCAACCCGATCCTCGACCCCGAGCAGTACGAGGCCTTCCTCGCGCGCGTGGCCGGGCGCCTCGGCCCCGACGTCACCCCGCCCGCCTTCCCCGCCGGGGACGGGAGCGACCGCGTCAAGACCTCGGCGGCCTGGCTGATCGACCGGGCCGGGTTCACCAAGGGGTACGGCACCGGGCCCGCCCGGATCTCCACCAAGCACACGCTCGCCCTCACCAACCGGGGCGAGGCGACCACCGAGGACCTGCTCGCCCTCGCCCGCGAGGTCGTCGCCGGAGTCAGGGACGCCTTCGGGATCACCCTCGTCAACGAGCCCGTCACGGTGGGCGTCGAGCTCTAGGACAGGCCCCGGGCGGGATCGGCGCCGATCCAGTCGTCGATCCCCGCCAGCAGCTTCTCCCGTACGCCCTCCGGTGCCGCCGAGCCCCGTACCGACTGCCGGGCCAGTTCCGCCAGTTCCGCGTCCGTGAAGCCGTGGTGCCGGCGGGCGATCTCGTACTGGGCCGCCAGGCGGGAGCCGAAGAGCAGCGGGTCGTCCGCGCCGAGCGCCATCGGCACCCCCGCCTCGAAGAGGGTCCGCAGCGGTACGTCCTCGTGCCGCTCGTACACCCCGAGGGCCACGTTCGACGCCGGGCAGACCTCGCAGGTCACCCCGCGCTCGGCGAGCCTGCGCAGCAGCCCCGGGTCCTCCGCCGCCCGCACCCCGTGGCCGACCCGCGCCGCCCGCAGGTCGTCCAGGCAGTCCCGCACCGACGCCGGACCCGTCAGCTCGCCGCCGTGCGGGGCCGCGAGCAGACCGCCGTCCCGGGCGATCGCGAAGGCCCGGTCGAAGTCCCGGGCCATGCCCCGGCGCTCGTCGTTGGAGAGCCCGAAGCCCACCACGCCCCGGTCCGCGAACCGCACCGCGAGACGGGCCAGGGTGCGCGCCTCCAGGGGGTGCTTCATCCGGTTCGCCGCCACCAGGACCCGCATCCCGAGCCCGGTGTCCCGGGACGCCGACTCGACCGCGTCCAGGATGATCTCCAGGGCCGGGATGAGCCCGCCGAGGTGCGGGGCGTACGAGGTGGGGTCGACCTGGATCTCCAGCCACCCCGAGCCGTCCCTGACGTCCTCCTCGGCCGCCTCCCGGACGAGCCGCCGGATGTCCTCCGGCGCGCGCAGGCAGGAGCGGGCGATGTCGTAGAGCCGCTGGAAGCGGAACCAGCCGCGCTCGTCGGTCGCCCGCAGCTTCGGGGGCGTACCGCTGCTCAGCGCTTCGGGGAGGTGCACGCCGTACTTGTCGGCCAGCTCGATCAGCGTCGTGGGCCGCATCGAACCGGTGAAGTGCAGGTGCAGATGGGCCTTGGGCAACAGGGTGAGGTCGCGGTAGTCGTGCTCCATCGACCGATCCTGCCGCACCCGAACGGGCGAAGACAGCCCCTTTCCCCGATCGGGTTCCTCCCGAACGCAGAAACGGGCCCCGGTTCGGAGGAACCGGGGCCCGTGCACGGCTGCGATCAGTCCGTCGCCTCCGCCAGGAGCTTCTGGATCCGGGACACGCCCTCCACCAGGTCCTCGTCGCCGAGCGCGTACGACAGGCGCAGGTAGCCGGGGGTGCCGAAGGCCTCGCCCGGGACGACCGCGACCTCGGCCTCGTCCAGGATCAGGGCGGCCAGCTCGACCGAGCTCTGCGGGCGCTTGCCGCGGATCTCCTTGCCGAGCAGCTCCTTGACCGAGGGGTACACGTAGAACGCGCCCTCCGGGGTCGGGCAGACGACGCCGTCGATCTCGTTCAGCATCCGCACGATCGTCCGGCGGCGCCGGTCGAAGGCGGTGCGCATCTCCGCGACCGCGTCCAGGTTCCCGGAGACGGCGGCGAGCGCGGCGACCTGCGCGACGTTGCTCACGTTGGACGTGGCGTGCGACTGCAGGTTCGTGGCGGCCTTCACGACGTCCTTGGGGCCGACGATCCACCCGACGCGCCAGCCCGTCATCGCGTACGTCTTCGCCACGCCGTTGACCACGACGCACTTGTCGCGCAGCTCGGGCACGATCGCCGGCAGCGAGGTGAACTTCGCGTCGCCGTAGACCAGGTGCTCGTAGATCTCGTCCGTCAGGACCCACAGGCCGTGCTCGACGGCCCAGCGGCCGATCGCCTCGGCGTCGGCCTCGCTGTAGACGGCGCCGGTCGGGTTCGAGGGGGAGACGAAGAGGACGACCTTGGTCTTCTCCGTGCGGGCCGCCTCCAGCTGCTCCACCGAGACCCGGTAGCCGGTCGTCTCGTCGGCCACGACCTCGACCGGGACGCCGCCCGCGAGGCGGATCGACTCGGGGTACGTCGTCCAGTACGGCGCCGGGACGATGACCTCGTCGCCCGGGTCGAGGATCGCGGCGAAGGCCTCGTAGATCGCCTGCTTGCCGCCGTTGGTCACCAGGATCTGGGACGCGTCGACCTCGTAGCCGGAGTCGCGCAGCGTCTTGGCGGCGATGGCGGACTTCAGCTCGGGCAGGCCGCCGGCCGGGGTGTAGCGGTGGTACTTGGGGTTCTTGCAGGCCTCCACGGCCGCCTCGACGATGTAGTCGGGGGTCGGGAAGTCGGGCTCGCCCGCGCCGAAACCGATCACCGGGCGGCCGGCGGCCTTGAGGGCCTTGGCCTTGGCGTCTACGGCGAGGGTGGCGGACTCGGAGATCGCACCGATCCGGGCGGAGACCCGACGCTCGGTGGGAGGGGTAGCAGCGCTCATGCGGCCATCGTCCCAGACCGCCTCGGCGGCGGACACACAGGTTTCACGGAGCGGACAGGAACGGTCATTCCCGGTCGTACGCGCGCCCGTCGGCAGGTCGGCGCGGTTTCTGTTCGACGTAGGGGCCCATGACCACGTATGCTCACTCCTCGTTGGTCCGCACCGGCCGCGTCTCACGATGCGGTAGGTTGGGTAACTGACAAAGGGTCGTAGCTCAATTGGTAGAGCACCGGTCTCCAAAACCGGCGGTTGGGGGTTCAAGTCCCTCCGGCCCTGCTACACACACCGCCAGGTGTTGTGCGCATGTACGTACTTCATTGCACCGCCGTGCGGCTCCACCCGGGCGCGGCACGGCCGACCCGGAATCAGGTGAGACATCGTGACGGACGCCGTAGGCTCCATCGACACGCCTGATGCCGACGACGAGACGGCGGAGTCGAAGAAGAAGTCCCGCAAGGGCGGAAAGCGCGGGAATAAGGGCCCCCTGGGCCGCCTCGCGCTCTTCTACCGCCAGATCATCGCCGAGCTCCGCAAGGTCGTCTGGCCCACGCGCAGCCAGCTGTCGACGTACACCACCGTGGTGATCATCTTCGTCGTCATCATGATCGGCCTCGTCACCGTGATTGACTATGGCTTCCAGGAAGCAGTCAAGTACGTCTTCGGCTGACTTTTTGTTCCACCCCATCTGTATCGCAGGAAGAAGCAGCCACCGTGTCTGACGCGAACCTGAACGACGCCTTCGAGTCCGAGTCCGTCGAGGACGAGCTGGACATCGTCGAGGCCGCCGACGAGGACCGGGCCGACGCTGCTGACGACGCTGCGGACGAGGCCGCCGCCGACGAGACCGTCGAGGACGAGCTCGCCGAGGACGAGGCCGACGCCGACGAGGCCGCCGCCGAGGCCGGGGAAGAGACCGAGGAGGAGGCCGAGGAGGCCGCTCCGGTCGACCCGGTCGCCGCGCTCCGCGAGGAGCTGCGCACCCTTCCCGGCGAGTGGTACGTCATCCACACCTACGCGGGCTACGAGAAGCGCGTGAAGGCCAACCTGGAGCAGCGCGCCGTCTCGCTCAACGTCGAGGACTTCATCTACCAGGCCGAGGTCCCCGAGGAAGAGATCGTCCAGATCAAGGGCGGCGAGCGGAAGAACGTCAAGCAGAACAAGCTCCCCGGCTACGTGCTCGTCCGCATGGACCTCACGAACGAGTCCTGGGGCGTCGTCCGCAACACCCCCGGCGTCACCGGCTTCGTGGGCAACGCCTACGACCCGTACCCGCTGACCCTGGACGAGATCGTCAAGATGCTCGCCCCGGAGGCCGAGGAGAAGGCCGCCCGCGAAGCCGCCGAGGCCGAGGGCAAGCCGGCTCCGGCCCGCAAGCTGGAGGTCCAGGTCCTGGACTTCGAGGTCGGCGACTCGGTCACCGTCACCGACGGCCCCTTCGCCACCCTCCAGGCCACGATCAACGAGATCAACGCCGACTCGAAGAAGGTCAAGGGCCTCGTCGAGATCTTCGGCCGCGAGACCCCGGTCGAGCTCAGCTTCGACCAGATCCAGAAGAACTGATCCCACGGTTTTCCGACCAGGTCAGAGTGGCTGTCGCAGCCGCTCTGACCTGCTCGGTTTTTAGCCGCACGTGTATACCCGTTATCGTGGTGCGGTATGCCTCCATCCGGATGTCCGGGTGGCGGGCTGAACACTCTCACTAGGACCCGGAGAGAGCAATGCCTCCCAAGAAGAAGAAGGTCACGGGGCTGATCAAGCTCCAGATCAACGCCGGTGCGGCCAACCCGGCCCCGCCGGTCGGCCCCGCGCTGGGTCAGCACGGCGTCAACATCATGGAGTTCTGCAAGGCCTACAACGCCGCGACCGAGTCGCAGCGCGGCATGGTCGTGCCGGTGGAGATCACGGTCTACGAGGACCGTTCCTTCACCTTCATCACCAAGACCCCGCCGGCCGCGAAGCTGATCCTCAAGGCCGCTGGTGTGGACAAGGGCTCCGGCGAGCCGCACAAGACCAAGGTCGCCAAGCTCACGGCCGCCCAGGTCCGCGAGATCGCCTCGGTCAAGCTCCCCGACCTGAACGCCAACGACCTCGACGCCGCGTCGAAGATCATCGCCGGCACCGCCCGTTCCATGGGCATCACGGTCGAGGGCTGATCACCCCCCTCGTGATCCAGTGGTAGGACCAAGCGCTGGTCCGCACCACGACTCCACACCTGAACCAACAGGAGAAGAAGTGAAGCGCAGCAAGGCTCTCCGCGGCGCGGACGCCAAGGTCGACCGCGAGCGGAACTACGCTCCCCTCGAGGCCGTCCGTCTCGCCAAGGACACCGCCACCACGAAGTTCGACGGCACCGTCGAGGTCGCCTTCCGCCTGGGTGTCGACCCGCGCAAGGCCGACCAGATGGTCCGTGGCACCGTGAACCTCCCGCACGGCACCGGCAAGACCGCCCGGGTCCTGGTCTTCGCGACCGGTGAGCGTGCCGAGGCCGCGATCGCCGCGGGCGCCGACATCGTCGGCTCCGACGAGCTCATCGACGAGATCTCCAAGGGCAACCGCCTGAACGAGTTCGACGCCGTGGTGGCCACTCCGGACCTCATGGGCAAGGTCGGCCGCCTCGGCCGCGTCCTCGGCCCGCGTGGTCTCATGCCGAACCCCAAGGTCGGCACCGTCACCCCCGATGTCGCCAAGGCTGTCAACGACATCAAGGGCGGCAAGATCGAGTTCCGCGTCGACAAGCACTCGAACCTGCACTTCATCATCGGCAAGGTCTCCTTCGACGAGACGAAGCTGGTCGAGAACTACGCCGCGGCCCTGGAGGAGATCCTCCGTCTGAAGCCGTCCGCCGCCAAGGGACGCTACATCAAGAAGGCGACCCTGACGACGACGATGGGCCCCGGCATCCCGCTGGACTCCAACCGCACCCGCAACCTCCTCGTCGAGGAGGACCCGGCCGCGGTCTGAGCCCCATCGGCTCGCTGAAGTGGTCAGCCGGCCCCGTACCTCTCCGGAGGTGCGGGGCCGGCTCTTTGCTACGGTCCGAGAGATCGTGAAGAACTGAACGACATGAACGACCAGGGGTGGGGAACCATGAGCAAGTCCGCATGGAAGCGCGCGGGCGTCGTCCTGACGGCAGCCGCCGTCGTGACGGGCCTCGCGGGCTGTCAGGACGACGGCGGGGACAAGGGGGAGAAGAAGGCGGCGGCTCCGGCCCCCGCCACGACGCCCGCCGCGCCGCGGACGCAGACCCTCGGCGAGGCCACGGAGGTCATCCGGGCCGCGTACACGAAGACCGCCGGGGCCAAGGCCGCCAAGGTGAAGATGACGATGAGCATGACCGGCCTCGGGGAGGAGTCCGGCACGGCCGAGATGACCGGCGTCCAGGGCTGGAACCCCGCGGTGATGGACATCACCATGAAGGGCTCCCTGCTCACCGCGGGCGACCCGGGCGCCCCGGAGCAGTCCCGCATGATCATCCTCGACGACGTCACGTACGTGGACATGGGCGCCGAGAAGGCCGCCGAGCGGGACGGCAAGCGCTGGATGAAGCTGGACACGAAGGCCGCCGCCGAGGCTTCCGGCGACCCGGCGACGCAGAAGCAGATGACCGGCGGAGCTCTGGGGAACATGAACCAGGACCCGGCGCAGCAGCTCGCCCTGCTGCTCGACTCCCCGGACCTCAAGCACGTGGGGGCCGAGAAGATCAACGGCATGGAGACGCAGCACTACAAGGGCACGCTCACCTTCGAGCAGATGCTCAAGGCCAACAAGACGTCCGAGCTCCTCTCCAAGAAGGACCACGACGCCCTCATAGCCGCCGTGAAGCTGGCCGGGCTCAAGGGGTACGACACCGAGGTCTGGGTCAACGAGGACGGCTACCCGGCCCGTATGAACGTCGACATGAACATGGGCTTCGGCTCGATGAAGCTCCGCGCCGACTACAGCGACTACGGCACCGCGACCGCCGTCAAGGCCCCGCCGGCCAAGGACACCTACGACCTCCTCGAGATGCTGAAGGAGCTGGAAAGGCCTGGAAGGCACGGAGGGGCTGGAAGGGCTGGAGGAGCCGGAAGGGCTGACGGAGGGCTGATTTGCCCCTGGCCGACCCGGTCACGTACTCTTCCACAGAAGCCAAAGACCGCTGGTCGTCTCTGCGCCCGTTCGGGTGCGGTGGCCGAAGGATTCGCTGAGAGATGCGAACGACCCGCGCAGGTGACTGTGGAAGAGTTCCCGATTCCTTGTGAAACGGTCGAGCTGAGCCCCGTGCGCCTGCGCCCGGGGCGTTTTGTTTTGTTCAGCCCCTTCCGAGCGGTCCCATCACCCGGAAGGAGGCCGACGCTTATGGCAAGGCCCGACAAGGCTGCCTCGGTGGCCGAGCTGGAGGACCAGTTCCGCAGCTCGAACGCCGCTGTGCTGACCGAGTACCGGGGTCTCACCGTCGCGCAGCTCAAGACGCTGCGTCGTTCGCTCGGTGAGAACGCCCAGTACGCCGTGGTGAAGAACACGCTGACCAAGATTGCGGCCAACCAGGCCGGGATCACCGCGCTGGACGAGCACTTCGCTGGTCCGACCGCGGTCGCCTTCGTCACCGGTGACCCGGTGGAGTCGGCGAAGGCCCTGCGTGACTTCGCCAAGGAGAACCCGAACCTCATCATCAAGGGCGGTGTCCTTGACGGTAAGGCGCTCTCCGCGGATGAGATCAAGAAGCTCGCGGACCTCGAGTCCCGCGAGGTTCTGCTCAGCAAGCTGGCCGGCGCGTTCAAGGGCAAGCAGTCCCAGACTGCCTCGCTCTTCCAGGCGCTGCCGTCGAAGTTCGTCCGCACCGCGGAGGCGCTTCGCGTCAAGCTCGCCGAGCAGGGCGGTGCCGAGTAACTCGGCTCGCGCATTGACCCGCGCCGCCTAGCGCGCGGGTCGCAGCGGGCCGACAGTACGCCCGCCTCTACATACATCCGGCACCTGCCGAATTAGTGGAAGGATCGCCCATCATGGCGAAGCTCTCTCAGGACGACCTCCTCGCCCAGTTCGAGGAGATGACCCTCATCGAGCTCTCCGAGTTCGTGAAGGCCTTCGAGGAGAAGTTCGACGTCACCGCCGCCGCGGCCGTCGCCGTCGCCGGTCCGGCCGGCCCGGGCGCCCCGGCCGAGGTCGCCGAGGAGAAGGACGAGTTCGACGTCATCCTCACCGGCGCCGGTGACAAGAAGATCCAGGTCATCAAGGTCGTGCGTGAGCTGACCTCCCTGGGCCTGAAGGAGGCCAAGGACCTCGTCGACGGCACCCCGAAGCCGGTCCTCGAGAAGGTCAACAAGGAGGCCGCTGACAAGGCCGCCGAGGCCCTCAAGGGCGCCGGTGCCTCCGTCGAGGTCAAGTAACACCTCCTCGGGTCACGAGCTGACTCCGGTCCCCGTGTAACGCGGGGGCCCCGAAGGGCGATCATCCACATGGGTGGTCGCCTTTCGGCGTTCCCGGGTACGGGCGTGGCGGGCGTCCGGAGGGGCGCCGGAAGCGGAGTATGGTGATCTTCGCCGTGCGCCCCGCGGGACGGGGCCCCTTGACGAACCGCACGCAGCGCGCAATTCTCAGGACGCGTCGTCACAACGATCCGTATCCGAGGCATGGATCGACGGCGGAACGGGCAGTATCGAGGTGCGCCGCACGGCGCGAGGTAGCGCGGAGTTGAGAGCAACGAGGGTCGCGAAGAACTCGCCCTGGACATCAGTGAGCCAAGTGGCTACACTGACCCTTTGCGCTGCCTGTTAGCTGCCCCCTGCCCGTCACCAGGGGCATACCTTCGCATCCGTTTCATCGGCCGACCCCTTCTGACCTGGCCTTTCGGTCATTTCAGGAAACGTCTGCCCTGAAGCTCTGCTGGGGACCGGTACGCGCGTAGTGAGTCCGAGCCCTCGGAAGGACCCCCTCTTGGCCGCCTCGCGCAACGCCTCGACCAATACGAACAACGGCGCAAGCACCGCCCCGCTGCGCATCTCCTTTGCAAAGATCAAGGAGCCCCTCGAGGTTCCGAACCTCCTCGCGCTGCAGACCGAGAGCTTTGACTGGCTGCTCGGCAACGCCGCCTGGAAGGCTCGCGTCGAGGCTGCCCTTGAGTCGGGACAGGACGTCCCCACGAAGTCCGGCCTGGAGGAGATCTTCGAGGAGATCTCCCCGATCGAGGACTTCTCCGGGTCGATGTCGCTGACCTTCCGCGACCACCGCTTCGAGCCGCCGAAGAACTCGATCGACGAGTGCAAGGACCGTGACTTCACGTACGGCGCCCCGCTCTTCGTCACCGCCGAGTTCACCAACAACGAGACCGGCGAGATCAAGTCCCAGACGGTCTTCATGGGCGACTTCCCGCTCATGACCAACAAGGGCACCTTCGTCATCAACGGCACCGAGCGTGTCGTCGTGTCGCAGCTCGTCCGCTCCCCGGGCGTCTACTTCGACTCCTCGATCGACAAGACGTCCGACAAGGACATCTTCTCCGCCAAGATCATCCCGTCCCGGGGTGCCTGGCTGGAGATGGAGATCGACAAGCGCGACCTGGTCGGCGTCCGCATCGACCGCAAGCGCAAGCAGTCCGTCACCGTCCTCCTGAAGGCCCTCGGCTGGACCACCGAGCAGATCCTCCAGGAGTTCGGCGAGTACGAGTCCATGCGCGCCACCCTGGAGAAGGACCACACCCAGGGCCAGGACGACGCGCTGCTCGACATCTACCGCAAGCTCCGCCCGGGCGAGCCGCCGACCCGCGAGGCCGCCCAGACGCTGCTCGAGAACCTCTACTTCAACCCGAAGCGCTACGACCTCGCGAAGGTCGGCCGCTACAAGGTGAACAAGAAGCTCGGCGCGGACGAGCCGCTGGACGCCGGCGTCCTCACCACCGACGACATCATCGCCACGATCAAGTACCTCGTGAAGCTCCACGCGGGCGAGACCGAGACGATCGGTGAGAACGGCAACGAGATCGTCGTCGAGACCGACGACATCGACCACTTCGGCAACCGCCGCCTGCGCAACGTCGGCGAGCTGATCCAGAACCAGGTCCGTACGGGTCTCGCCCGTATGGAGCGCGTCGTGCGCGAGCGCATGACCACCCAGGACGTCGAGGCGATCACGCCGCAGACCCTGATCAACATCCGGCCGGTCGTCGCCTCCATCAAGGAGTTCTTCGGCACCAGCCAGCTGTCGCAGTTCATGGACCAGAACAACCCGCTGTCGGGTCTGACGCACAAGCGTCGCCTCTCGGCGCTCGGTCCCGGCGGTCTGTCCCGTGAGCGGGCCGGCTTCGAGGTCCGAGACGTGCACCCGTCCCACTACGGACGCATGTGCCCGATCGAGACCCCCGAAGGCCCGAACATCGGTCTGATCGGTTCGCTCGCCTCGTACGGCCGCGTCAACGCGTTCGGCTTCATCGAGACGCCGTACCGCAAGGTCGTCGACGGCCAGGTCACCGACGAGGTCGACTACGTCACCGCCGACGAGGAGGACCGCTTCGTCATCGCGCAGGCCAACGCCGCGCTCGACGACGAGCTGCGCTTCTCCGAGAACCGCGTCCTGGTCCGCAAGCGCGGCGGCGAGGTCGACTACGTCGAGCCGTCGGACGTGGACTACATGGACGTCTCGCCGCGCCAGATGGTGTCGGTCGCGACCGCCATGATCCCCTTCCTGGAGCACGACGACGCCAACCGCGCCCTCATGGGCGCGAACATGATGCGTCAGGCGGTGCCGCTGATTAAGTCGGAGGCCCCGCTCGTCGGCACCGGCATGGAGTACCGCTGCGCCACCGACGCCGGCGACGTGCTCAAGGCCGAGAAGGACGGCGTCGTCCAGGAGCTGTCGGCCGACTACATCACGGTCGCCAACGACGACGGCACGTACATCACGTACCGCCTGCACAAGTTCTCCCGCTCGAACCAGGGCACCTCGGTGAACCAGAAGGTCGTCGTGGACGAGGGCGACCGCGTCATCGAGGGCCAGGTCCTCGCCGACGGCCCCGCCACCGAAGACGGCGAGATGGCGCTCGGCAAGAACCTGCTCGTGGCGTTCATGCCGTGGGAGGGCCACAACTACGAGGACGCGATCATCCTGTCGCAGCGCCTCGTGCAGGACGACGTCCTCTCCTCGATCCACATCGAGGAGCACGAGGTCGACGCCCGTGACACCAAGCTGGGCCCCGAGGAGATCACCCGGGACATCCCGAACGTCTCCGAGGAGGTCCTCGCCGACCTCGACGAGCGCGGCATCATCCGCATCGGTGCCGAAGTCGTCGCCGGCGACATCCTGGTCGGCAAGGTCACGCCGAAGGGCGAGACCGAGCTGACCCCGGAGGAGCGCCTGCTCCGCGCGATCTTCGGCGAGAAGGCCCGCGAGGTCCGCGACACCTCCCTGAAGGTGCCCCACGGCGAGATCGGCAAGATCATCGGCGTGCGCGTCTTCGACCGCGAGGAGGGCGACGAGCTTCCCCCGGGCGTGAACCAGCTGGTCCGCGTCTACGTCGCCCAGAAGCGCAAGATCACCGACGGTGACAAGCTCGCCGGCCGTCACGGCAACAAGGGCGTCATCTCGAAGATCCTGCCGATCGAGGACATGCCGTTCCTGGAGGACGGCACCCCGGTCGACATCATCCTCAACCCGCTCGGCGTCCCGTCCCGAATGAACCCGGGACAGGTCCTGGAGATCCACCTCGGCTGGCTCGCCAGCCGCGGCTGGGACGTCTCCGGCCTCGCCGACGAGTGGGCGCAGCGCCTCCAGGCCATCGGCGCCGACCAGGTCGCCCCCGGCACCAACGTCGCCACCCCGGTCTTCGACGGCGCGCGCGAGGACGAGCTCGCGGGTCTGCTCCAGCACACCATCCCGAACCGCGACGGCGAGCGCATGGTGCTCCCGTCCGGCAAGGCGAGGCTGTTCGACGGCCGCTCCGGCGAGCCGTTCCCGGACCCGATCTCCGTCGGGTACATGTACATCCTCAAGCTCCACCACCTGGTCGACGACAAGCTGCACGCGCGTTCGACCGGCCCGTACTCGATGATCACCCAGCAGCCGCTGGGTGGTAAGGCCCAGTTCGGTGGCCAGCGCTTCGGTGAGATGGAGGTGTGGGCGCTGGAGGCTTACGGCGCCGCGTACGCCCTCCAGGAGCTGCTGACGATCAAGTCCGACGACGTGACCGGCCGCGTGAAGGTCTACGAGGCCATCGTCAAGGGCGAGAACATCCCTGAGCCCGGCATCCCCGAGTCCTTCAAGGTGCTCATCAAGGAGATGCAGTCCCTGTGCCTCAACGTGGAGGTGCTGTCCTCGGACGGCATGTCCATCGAGATGCGCGACACCGACGAGGACGTCTTCCGCGCAGCGGAGGAGCTCGGCATCGACCTGTCCCGGCGCGAGCCGAGCAGCGTCGAAGAGGTCTGACGGGAGTCCGGCCGGGGGGACCCGTACAGGTCCCCCCGCCGGCCCCAGGACCCCCGTATCAGACCCACAGCCTTACAACCCTGAGAGGGATTGACGCATAGTGCTCGACGTCAACTTCTTCGACGAGCTCCGGATCGGTCTGGCCACCGCTGACGACATCCGTCAGTGGAGCCACGGCGAGGTCAAGAAGCCGGAGACCATCAACTACCGTACGCTCAAGCCCGAGAAGGACGGACTCTTCTGCGAGAAGATCTTCGGTCCGACCCGGGACTGGGAGTGCTACTGCGGCAAGTACAAGCGCGTCCGCTTCAAGGGCATCATCTGCGAGCGGTGTGGCGTCGAGGTCACCCGCGCGAAGGTGCGCCGCGAGCGGATGGGCCACATCGAGCTCGCCGCCCCCGTCACCCACATCTGGTACTTCAAGGGCGTCCCGTCGCGCCTCGGGTACCTGCTCGACCTCGCCCCGAAGGACCTGGAGAAGGTCATCTACTTCGCGGCGTACATGATCACGTACGTCGACGACGAGCGCCGTACGCGTGACCTGCCCTCGCTGGAGGCGCACGTCTCCGTCGAGCGCCAGCAGATCGAGAACCGTCGCGACTCCGACCTGGAGGCCCGCGCCAAGAAGCTCGAGAACGACCTCGCCGAGCTGGAGGCCGAGGGCGCCAAGGCCGACGTGCGCCGCAAGGTGCGCGAGGGCGCCGAGCGCGAGATGAAGCAGCTGCGCGACCGCGCGCAGCGCGAGATCGACCGTCTGGACGAGGTCTGGTCGCGCTTCAAGAACCTCAAGGTCCAGGACCTGGAGGGCGACGAGCTCCTCTACCGCGAGCTGCGTGACCGCTTCGGCACGTACTTCGACGGCTCGATGGGCGCCGCGGCGCTGCAGAAGCGCCTGGAGTCCTTCGACCTGGAGGAGGAGGCCGAGCGCCTCCGCGAGATCATCCGCACCGGCAAGGGCCAGAAGAAGACCCGTGCGCTCAAGCGCCTCAAGGTCGTCTCCGCGTTCCTGCAGACCGCGAACAGCCCCAAGGGCATGGTCCTCGACTGCGTGCCGGTCATCCCGCCGGACCTGCGTCCGATGGTGCAGCTGGACGGTGGCCGCTTCGCGACCTCCGACCTGAACGACCTGTACCGCCGCGTGATCAACCGCAACAACCGCCTGAAGCGGCTTCTCGACCTCGGCGCGCCCGAGATCATCGTGAACAACGAGAAGCGCATGCTCCAGGAGGCCGTCGACGCGCTCTTCGACAACGGCCGTCGTGGTCGCCCGGTCACGGGCCCCGGCAACCGTCCGCTGAAGTCGCTGTCCGACATGCTCAAGGGCAAGCAGGGTCGTTTCCGTCAGAACCTGCTCGGCAAGCGAGTCGACTACTCGGCCCGTTCCGTCATCGTCGTCGGCCCGCAGCTCAAGCTGCACCAGTGCGGTCTGCCGAAGGCCATGGCCCTGGAGCTCTTCAAGCCGTTCGTGATGAAGCGCCTGGTCGACCTGAACCACGCGCAGAACATCAAGTCGGCGAAGCGCATGGTCGAGCGCGGCCGCACGGTCGTGTACGACGTCCTCGAAGAGGTCATCGCGGAGCACCCGGTCCTCCTGAACCGTGCGCCCACGCTGCACCGCCTCGGCATCCAGGCCTTCGAGCCGCAGCTGGTCGAGGGCAAGGCCATCCAGATCCACCCGCTCGTCTGCACCGCGTTCAACGCGGACTTCGACGGTGACCAGATGGCCGTCCACCTGCCGCTCTCCGCGGAGGCGCAGGCCGAGGCCCGCATCCTGATGCTGTCCTCGAACAACATCCTCAAGCCGGCCGACGGCCGCCCGGTCACGATGCCGACCCAGGACATGGTCCTCGGTCTGTTCTTCCTGACCACCGACGGCGACCTCCGTGACACCAAGGGCGAGGGCCGCGCGTTCGGCTCCACGGCCGAGGCGATCATGGCGTTCGACGCCGGCGAGCTCGCGCTGCAGTCGCCGATCGACATCCGCTTCCCGGTGGGCACCATCCCGCCGCGCGGCTGGACCCCGCCGGCGCGCGAGGAGGGCGAGCCCGAGTGGCAGCAGGGGGACTCGTTCCGCCTGCGCACCACCCTGGGCCGCGCGCTCTTCAACGAGCTGCTGCCCGAGGACTACCCGTTCGTCGACTACTCGGTGGGCAAGAAGCAGCTCTCCGAGATCGTCAACGACCTGGCCGAGCGCTACCCCAAGGTCATCGTGGCGGCGACGCTCGACAACCTGAAGGCGGCGGGCTTCTACTGGGCGACCCGCTCCGGCGTCACCGTGGCCATCTCCGACGTCGTCGTCCCCGAGGCGAAGAAGGAGATCGTCGCCGGGTACGAGGCGCAGGACGAGAAGGTCCAGAAGCAGTACGAGCGCGGTCTGATCACCAAGGAAGAGCGCACGCAGGAGCTCATCGCGATCTGGACCAAGGCGACCAACGAGGTCGCCGAGGCGATGAACGCGAACTTCCCCAAGACCAACCCCATCTTCATGATGGTCGACTCGGGTGCCCGAGGAAACATGATGCAGATGCGGCAGATCGCGGGTATGCGCGGTCTGGTGTCGAACGCGAAGAACGAGACCATCCCGCGTCCCATCAAGGCGTCCTTCCGCGAGGGCCTGTCCGTCCTCGAGTACTTCATCTCGACGCACGGTGCCCGTAAGGGTCTCGCCGACACCGCCCTGCGCACCGCCGACTCGGGTTACCTGACCCGTCGTCTGGTGGACGTCTCGCAGGACGTCATCATCCGCGAGGAGGACTGCGGCACCGAGCGCGGTCTGAAGCTGCGGATCGCGGCGAAGGACGAGACGGGTGTCCTGCGCAAGACCGAGGACGTCGAGACCTCCGTGTACGCGCGGATGCTCGCCGAGGACGTCGTCGTGGACGGCAAGGTCATCGCGCCGGCCAACGTCGACCTGGGTGACGTGCTCATCGACGCCCTGGTCAACGCGGGCGTCGAGGAGGTCAAGACCCGTTCGGTCCTGACCTGCGAGTCCGCCGTCGGCACCTGTGCGTTCTGCTACGGCCGTTCGCTCGCCACCGGCAAGCTGGTCGACATCGGTGAGGCGGTCGGCATCATCGCCGCCCAGTCCATCGGTGAGCCCGGTACCCAGCTGACGATGCGTACCTTCCACACCGGTGGTGTGGCCGGTGACGACATCACCCAGGGTCTGCCCCGTGTCGTCGAGCTCTTCGAGGCCCGGCAGCCGAAGGGTGTCGCCCCGATCTCGGAGGCGGCCGGCCGCGTCCGCATCGAGGAGACCGAGAAGACCAAGAAGATCGTCGTCACCCCGGACGACGGCACCGACGAGACGGCCTACCCGATCTCGAAGCGTGCCCGTCTGCTCGTGGGCGAGGGCGACCACGTCGAGGTGGGCCAGAAGCTCACCGTGGGTGCCACCAACCCGCACGACGTGCTCCGGATCCTCGGTCAGCGCGCGGTCCAGGTCCACCTGGTCGGCGAAGTCCAGAAGGTCTACAACTCGCAGGGCGTGTCGATCCACGACAAGCACATCGAGATCATCATCCGGCAGATGCTGCGCCGCGTGACGATCATCGAGTCCGGCGACGCGGAGCTGCTTCCGGGCGAGCTGGTCGAGCGGTCGAAGTTCGAGACCGAGAACCGTCGTGTGGTCACCGAGGGCGGTCACCCCGCCTCCGGCCGTCCGCAGCTGATGGGCATCACCAAGGCCTCGCTGGCGACGGAGTCCTGGCTGTCGGCCGCCTCCTTCCAGGAGACGACCCGAGTGCTGACGGACGCGGCGATCAACGCCAAGTCCGACAGCCTCATCGGCCTCAAGGAGAACGTCATCATCGGTAAGCTCATCCCGGCCGGTACGGGTCTGTCCCGCTACCGCAACATCCGGGTCGAGCCGACCGAGGAGGCCAAGGCCGCGATGTACTCGGCCGTCGGCTACGACGACATCGACTACTCGCCGTTCGGCTCGGGCTCCGGCCAGGCCGTTCCGCTGGAGGACTACGACTACGGCCCGTACAACGGCTGAGGGTCGTCCGTCTGACGAAGAAGCCCCCCGCCGCTCCGAGAGGAGCGGCGGGGGGCTTCTTCGTGTGCGTGCCGTACGGCCTTCCTCCCCCGGGGGCGGGGCCCCGGGGGAGGGGGGAGGTCACTCCGCCGGTGCGCCGGTACGGGCCCGGCGGCGGGCGACCACGGTGACGGCGATCAGGGTGAGCAGGGCCAGGGCCGAGGCCGCCAGACCGGGCAGGAAGCCCTTGGGCGTGAAGGTGCAGGAGACCTTCTCGGCGCCGGAGGAGAGGTCCAGGGCCACCAGGCCGTGGAACTCCTTCCGGGGGGCCGAGCACTGCCAGCCGGGGACGTCGGTCATGGCGAACACGGCGGTGCCGGTGCTGCCGGCGGGCAGGACGGCCTCGATGGTGTGGCCGCCGGCCTTCACCTCGGTGGCCCCGGTGGCGGTGAGGGTCCGCACGGCCCTGTCGAGGGCGGAGCGGTCCAGGCAGCCGATCGGGTACTCCGGGGCGTCGGCGTCGCTCCTGGTCCTGACGGTGGCCTCGACGGTGCCGTTCGCGGGGACCGGGCCCAGCCCGACGACCCCGGTGAGGCGGTCTTCGAGGTGCAGGGCGGTGCCGGCGGCGGTGAGGGTGCCCTTGAGGGCGGGGGAGTACCAGTAGGCCTCGGTGCCGGGGCGGCAGGTCGCGGTGTACGTCCGGGTGGTGCCGGCGTCGGTGCGGGTCGTGCGGGGCACCTGGTACACGGCGCTGCCCAGGACGTCCTCCTGGTGGGCCCAGACGCTGCCGGCCGGGGCGGGCGACGTGAAGGCGGCGCCGCGGACGGTCACGAGCGGGGGCGCGGGGAAGGTCCGGCCGGCCCAGGCGTTCTTCTTCCCGGGGACCGGGGCGACCCGGGCGCCGATGGAGAAGACGGCGTCCAGGACCGGGTTGTCGGCGCCGAAGAAGGTGCGGCCGTCGTTCTTGTAGCCGTAGCCCAGCGGCTCCAGGGCCCGGAAGGTGGTCTCGGGCAGGTAGCTGCTGTAGTACTGCGGGCCCTCCGCCCGGAGGGCGAGCGCGTCGTTGTACGAGGTCTGCGGCTGGCCCGAGTCCGTCCGGTACGCGGGCCAGCCGTCCACGGAGCGGACGGCGTCGAAGTGCGCGGCGATCGACTTGCTCGACGTGACGGCCGGCTTGGCCCACCGCTCCCGGACCCGCTTCTCGTCCGCGTTGAAGGCGGACAGGGCGGACTCGGCGAAGACGACGCCGGCCATCAGCACGGCGGCGACCGGTATCAGGACGCGCCGGCGCTCGCCCGCTCCCAGCAGGAGCAGCGCGAGCAGGGACAGCGCGCCGCCGCCCAGGACCGCGTACCAGGTCTCCACCGAGAAGTCGTCGGTGTTCCGGAGCAGGAAGGTGGCCGCGACCATGATCCCCGTCGCGATCGCCAGGTGCAGCGGGCGCGGGCGGTGGGCCAGCGACAGCCAGGCCAGGATCACCAGCAGCCCGCTGAACACGAAGGCCTCGCGGTACGGGTTGCCGTTCGGGACCGCGAGGCCGTGCCAGACGTACTGGGTCGGCGGGAACTGGAACGAGGCCGCCACCAGCACCACGGCCAGGCCCCACGCCAGTCGCGTCTTCTTCGCGATCGCGGAGTTCATCAGGAAGGCGAGCGCCAGGATCAGGCCCAGGGAGGCGATGTAGAGCCTCGGTCGGCCGCCCCAGAGGTGGGTGGCGGGCAGCATCCCGGTGAGGAAGACGTCCAGCCGCTGCGGGTCGAACTCGGCCGCCTTGGTGGGCTGGGCGGCGCCGCTGGAGAGGAAGGCGGGGAGCAGCAGCGGCAGGGTGAGCAGGATGCCGGTGGCGGCCGCGGTGGCGGCCCGGAACAGGGCGCGCAGCCGCTGCCGGCCGGTCATGTCCAGGGTGACGAGGCGGACGGCCAGCAGGACGCAGGCCGCCATCGTCGCCATCATCCCGGTGTAGAAGTTGCCCAGCCAGGCCAGCGCCACGAGCAGGGTGACGCCCGGCCAGCGCCGCTCCTCCAGGCACCACTCGACGGCGATCCCCAGCAGGGGGAGCGCGACCAGGCCCCACAGCCACATCGGGATGTACGAGGCGTCGCTGAGCGCCCACCCGCACAGTCCGTACGCCGCGCCGAGCACTCCGCGCTGCCACCAGGGGCCCGGCACGAGCCGGCCCAGGTAGACGGCCATCACCGCGGCGGCCAGGCCCATGGTGAGCGGGGAGACGGCGAAGACCACCAGGTCCACGTGGTTCCGCGGCACCAGGGTCACCAGCCAGGAGAACGGGTTGCCCAGGTAGGTGTGGTAGTCGGACAGGAACTGCTGTCCGAAGGCCCCCCGCCAGGTGAACAGCGCGTCACCGGCGGCCTGCCCGTGCACCAGGTCCCAGAGCGCCCGGTGGAAGGGGATGTACTGGTTGGCCTGGTCGTTGATGGCCCGCCCGGTGTTCCCGAAGGGGAAGCTGCCGCGCAGCGCCCACGCCGTGCAGAACGCTACGGAGGTGAGGGCGAAGGCGAGCAGGGGGGCGTACAGCCGCTTGATCCGGCTCGCCAATGTGTAGCTCCCTGAAACTCGATACGATGACTCGTTCGGACAGTTTAGGTGTCGGCCCGGAGGGCCCCGCCGGGCGCCCGGGGCCGGTGCGCGCAGGGGTCCTGGGCATTTGTTTTGACCGGAGTCCGTGCGATAGGTACGCTCAAGCCTTGTGCCTGGGGTGTGCCTGGGCTCGTGTGCGTGTCCTCAACCGCACGGCGAGTTCTGCACCGGCCACCGTGGTCCGCGCTTTTTCCCGCCGTCGGCGGGGGTCCGCGAGATTCGACACACCCGACCGCGTGGGTCGGTGAATGTTCCAGGTTAGTTTTACCGACGGCACACAGAAACCGGAGAAGTAGTGCCTACGATCCAGCAGCTGGTCCGCAAGGGCCGGCAGGACAAGGTCGAGAAGAACAAGACGCCCGCACTCGAGGGTTCCCCTCAGCGTCGCGGCGTCTGCACGCGTGTGTTCACGACCACCCCGAAGAAGCCGAACTCGGCCCTCCGCAAGGTCGCGCGTGTGCGTCTGACCTCCGGCATCGAGGTCACGGCCTACATCCCGGGTGAGGGTCACAACCTGCAGGAGCACTCCATCGTGCTCGTGCGCGGTGGCCGTGTGAAGGACCTGCCGGGTGTTCGCTACAAGATCATCCGCGGTTCCCTCGACACGCAGGGCGTCAAGAACCGTAAGCAGGCTCGCAGCCGCTACGGCGCCAAGAAGGAGAAGTAAGAATGCCTCGTAAGGGCCCCGCCCCGAAGCGCCCGGTCATCATCGACCCGGTCTACAGCTCTCCTCTTGTCACCTCGCTGATCAACAAGATCCTGCTGGACGGCAAGCGTTCCACCGCCGAGCGCATCGTGTACGGCGCCATGGAGGGTCTTCGCGAGAAGACCGGCCAGGACCCGGTCATCACGCTGAAGCGCGCGCTGGAGAACGTCAAGCCGGCCCTCGAGGTCAAGTCCCGCCGTGTCGGTGGCGCCACCTACCAGGTGCCGATCGAGGTCAAGCCGGGCCGCGCGTCCACGCTCGCCCTCCGCTGGCTCGTCGGTTACTCCCGCGCCCGCCGCGAGAAGACGATGACCGAGCGCCTCATGAACGAGCTCCTCGACGCCTCGAACGGCCTCGGTGCTGCCGTCAAGAAGCGTGAGGACACGCACAAGATGGCCGAGTCCAACAAGGCCTTCGCGCACTACCGCTGGTAGTCGCAACCCACATCGAGACCGAGAGAAGACTGAGCCGATATGGCTACCACTTCGCTTGACCTTGCCAAGGTGCGCAACATCGGCATCATGGCTCACATCGACGCGGGCAAGACGACCACCACCGAGCGGATCCTGTTCTACACCGGTGTCTCGTACAAGATCGGTGAAGTCCACGACGGCGCTGCCACGATGGACTGGATGGAGCAGGAGCAGGAGCGCGGCATCACGATCACGTCCGCCGCGACGACCTGCCACTGGACGCTCGAGAACGTCGATCACACGATCAACATCATCGACACGCCGGGCCACGTCGACTTCACCGTCGAGGTGGAGCGTTCGCTGCGCGTGCTCGACGGTGCTGTCACCGTGTTCGACGGCGTGGCCGGCGTCGAGCCCCAGTCGGAGACCGTCTGGCGCCAGGCGGACCGCTACGGCGTTCCGCGCATCTGCTTCGTCAACAAGCTCGACCGCACCGGCGCCGACTTCCTGCGCTGCGTCGACATGATCGTGAACCGCCTCGGCGCGACCCCGATCGTCATGCAGCTCCCGATCGGTGCCGAGGCCGACTTCCAGGGCGTCGTGGACCTGGTCCGCATGAAGGCGCTCGTCTGGTCCGCCGAGGCCAGCAAGGGCGAGATGTACGACGTCGTCGACATCCCGGCCGAGCTGACCGAGCTGGCCGACGAGTACCGCGCCAAGCTGGTCGAGACCGTCGCGGAGAACGACGAGGAGATCATGGAGCTGTTCCTGGAGGGCGTCGAGCCCACCGAGGAGCAGATCTACGCCGCCGTCCGCCGCATCACCATCGCCTCCGGCAAGGGCGGCGACACCACGGTCACCCCCGTGTTCTGCGGCACCGCGTTCAAGAACAAGGGCGTCCAGCCCCTGCTCGACGCGGTCGTGCGCTACCTCCCCTCGCCCCTGGACGTCGAGGCCATCGAGGGCCAGGACGTCAAGGACCCCGAGGTCGTCGTGCGGCGCAAGCCGTCCGAGGACGAGCCGCTGTCGGCCCTCGCGTTCAAGATCGCGAGCGACCCGCACCTCGGCAAGCTCACCTTCGTCCGGATCTACTCCGGTCGCCTGGAGGCCGGCACCGCGGTGCTGAACTCCGTCAAGGGCAAGAAGGAGCGCATCGGCAAGATCTACCGCATGCACGCGAACAAGCGTGAGGAGATCGACTCGGTGGGCGCCGGCGACATCGTCGCCGTCATGGGCCTCAAGCAGACCACCACCGGTGAGACGCTGTGCGACGACAAGAACCCGGTCATCCTGGAGTCCATGGACTTCCCGGCGCCGGTCATCCAGGTCGCCATCGAGCCCAAGTCCAAGGGTGACCAGGAGAAGCTGGGTGTCGCCATCCAGCGTCTCGCGGAGGAGGACCCCTCCTTCCAGGTCCACTCGGACGAGGAGACCGGCCAGACCATCATCGGTGGCATGGGCGAGCTCCACCTCGACATCCTCGTCGACCGCATGCGTCGCGAGTTCAAGGTCGAGGCGAACGTCGGCAAGCCGCAGGTCGCGTACCGCGAGACGATCCGCAAGGCCGTCGAGCGCGTGGACTTCACCCACAAGAAGCAGACCGGTGGTACCGGTCAGTTCGCCAAGGTGCAGATCGCGATCGAGCCCATCGAGGGCGGCGACGCCTCGTACGAGTTCGTGAACAAGGTCACCGGTGGCCGCATCCCGAAGGAGTACATCCCTTCGGTCGACGCGGGTGCGCAGGAGGCCATGCAGTTCGGTATCCTCGCGGGCTACGAGATGACTGGCGTTCGCGTCATCCTTCTCGACGGCGCCTACCACGAGGTCGACTCCTCCGAGCTCGCGTTCAAGATCGCCGGTTCGCAGGCCTTCAAGGAGGCCGCGCGCAAGGCTTCGCCCGTGCTCCTCGAGCCGATGATGGCCGTCGAGGTCACCACGCCCGAGGACTACATGGGTGAGGTCATCGGCGACATCAACTCCCGCCGTGGCCAGATCCAGGCCATGGAGGAGCGTGCCGGCGCCCGTGTCGTCAAGGGCCTGGTGCCGCTTTCGGAGATGTTCGGCTACGTCGGAGACCTCCGCAGCAAGACCTCGGGTCGCGCAAGCTACTCGATGCAGTTCGACTCCTACGCCGAGGTTCCGCGGAACGTCGCCGAGGAGATCATCGCGAAGGCCAAGGGCGAGTAACTCTTCCGAGTCCACGCTTTAGGCTTGACACCAGTCACCGGGGCCCGGCCCCCGAAACCCGAGGAATCGGGCCCCGGTTGACTGGCATCCCAGCAAAGATCACCTGGCGCCGATGAAGCAAGGCGTTCAGAACCACTCCAGGAGGACCCCAGTGGCGAAGGCGAAGTTCGAGCGGACTAAGCCGCACGTCAACATCGGCACCATCGGTCACATCGACCACGGTAAGACGACCCTCACGGCCGCCATTACCAAGGTGCTGCACGACGCGTACCCGGACCTGAACGAGGCCTCGGCCTTCGACCAGATCGACAAGGCTCCCGAGGAGCGCCAGCGCGGTATCACGATCTCGATCGCGCACGTCGAGTACCAGACCGAGTCGCGTCACTACGCCCACGTCGACTGCCCCGGTCACGCGGACTACATCAAGAACATGATCACGGGTGCCGCGCAGATGGACGGCGCCATCCTCGTGGTCGCCGCCACGGACGGCCCGATGCCGCAGACCAAGGAGCACGTGCTCCTGGCCCGCCAGGTCGGCGTTCCGTACATCGTCGTCGCCCTGAACAAGGCCGACATGGTGGACGACGAGGAGATCCTGGAGCTCGTCGAGCTCGAGGTCCGTGAGCTCCTCTCCGAGTACGAGTTCCCGGGCGACGACCTGCCGGTCGTCCGCGTCTCGGCGCTCAAGGCGCTCGAGGGCGACAAGGAGTGGGGCGAGAAGCTCCTCGGCCTCATGCACGCCGTGGACGAGTCCATCCCGCAGCCCGAGCGTGACGTCGACAAGCCGTTCCTGATGCCGATCGAGGACGTCTTCACGATCACCGGTCGTGGCACCGTCGTCACCGGTCGTATCGAGCGTGGTGTCCTCAAGGTCAACGAGACCGTCGACATCATCGGCATCAAGACCGAGAAGACCACCACCACGGTCACCGGCATCGAGATGTTCCGCAAGCTGCTCGACGAGGGCCAGGCCGGTGAGAACGTCGGTCTGCTCCTCCGTGGCATCAAGCGCGAGGACGTCGAGCGCGGCCAGGTCATCATCAAGCCCGGCTCGGTCACCCCGCACACCAAGTTCGAGGCCCAGGCCTACATCCTGTCGAAGGACGAGGGTGGCCGTCACACCCCGTTCTTCAACAACTACCGCCCGCAGTTCTACTTCCGTACCACGGACGTGACCGGCGTCGTGACCCTCCCCGAGGGCACCGAGATGGTCATGCCGGGCGACAACACCTCCATGTCCGTCGAGCTGATCCAGCCCGTCGCCATGGAGGAGGGCCTGAAGTTCGCCATCCGTGAGGGTGGCCGGACCGTCGGCGCCGGCCAGGTCGTCAAGATCACCGCCTGATCTCGAACCGACCTGGTGACTCGCAGGAGTCGCTGAGCAGTAAGGGGAAGCCCCGCACCGGAAGGTGCGGGGCTTCTTCGCGTTCCCGGGGCCGTGCCCCGGAGCCCCTACGGCTTCCAGCTCCACGGCCGCCCGTCCGCGCCGAGCCCCACCACGGTCGCGCCCCGCGCCCCCAGGTGCAGGGCGGCCGGGGCCGCCGCCCCGCCCTTCGCCGTACGCACATGGGTCCGGCCCCCGGCCCGCACCACCGCCCGGCCGCGCGCGTCCGTGCCGAGCAGGACGGTGCCGAGCGCCGCCGACCGCGCGGCGACCACCTCCCCGTACCCGTCGAGACCGGTGTCGCCGGCCGGGCCGAGCAGCCGCGCGTCCGCCGGCGGCCGGTGGAACAGCTCGCCGTCCGCGCTCGCCAGCGCGGACCCGGAGAGCGGCAGCCGCTCCGTCCGCTCCCGCCCGTCCACCCAGTGCCGTACGGACTCCCGCCCCGCCGCGTACACGTGGACGCGCCCCGCCGGGTCCACCGAGACGGCCGGACCGTCCTGGACCTCGGCGTCCCCGGGGAGCGTCCGCCACGGGCCCCAGGAGCCGTCGACCGCCCGGACCCGGGTCGAGAGGCGCTTGTCCGCGTTCCGCACGAAGAGGTGGACCCGGCCGTCGGGGGCCGCGACCGCCGCCGGGGAACCGAGCCTGCGTCCCCGGTCGTCCCCGTGCTCCGGGTTCCCCAGGCCCCGCCAGGGGAGGAACGGGCCGCCGGGGGACCGCTGTTCGAGGAGGACGACCTCGCGCCGGTTGACGCCGCCGTGCCCGTCGAGCGCGGCGAGCCGCACCCCGAGGAGCAGCACCCGCCCGTCGGGCAGGACCGCGGAGCCGAGCGCCGGGGCGAGCGGGCCGCCGCCGAGGTCCTCCGGGTCGCCCCAGACGCCGCCGGGCGCCGACTCGCGCCAGCGGACCGCGCGCAGGCCCAGGACCCCGTACGCCGCGAGCCGGCCGTCCGGCTCCTCGGCGAGGGCCGGGCGGGCGCCGGGCCAGCGGTGGTGGGTGGAGCGGACCCAGCCCTTGCGGTTGGTCAGCGGGCGGTCGCCGCCGACGCCGTAGTCGCCGCAGCCCGAGGGGTTCCCGCACCGCCAGGAGGGGTCGCCGCCGTACGGGACGAGCCGGGCCGCCTTCTCCTCCAGGACGCCCGGCGGGAGGTTCTTGGGCCAGTGCCGGTTGTAGTAGCCGCGGAAGGCCGTCGTCGTGAACGCCGGTATCGGCTCGCCGTCCCGGACCGCGTCCGAGACCCGGCGGCACAGCGCCGCCCAGGTGAAGCAGGCGACCGCCGTGTGGTCCCCGTGGTCCGCGTAACCGGGCTGCTCGGAGTCCCGCCGCCGGGTCGCCTCGTCGCTGTGCTGGACGTCCGGGTCGGGGTCCAGGGTGTGCACCACCGTGGGCCGGTAGCGGGCGAGGAGTCCGGCGAGGACGCCGACGAGGCCGTCGTAGTCGTAGGCGTCGGCCCGGGTGACGGGGGAGCCGGCCGGCAGGTGGGTGCGCAGCTCCAGGGCGCGGTCCTCCCAGAGCGCGGGCAGGGCCATGTACCGGCGGGGGGTGTGCATCGGCAGGTTGAGGAGGACCAGCTCGACCCGGCGGCCGCCGTGCGCGAGGACGTCGACCTCGGCCCGCCGGCCGCCGGCGAGTTCCAGCGTCCCCCGCCGCCACGGCGTGAACAGCGGCAGGCCGAGCGCCGCCGCGTACGACTGGCGCAGGCCCTGGTGGCGGGCGGCGGAGTAGGCGGCCCGGTCCGGGGGAGTCCCGGGCATGCCCGGGATCCGGTTCACGCCGTTGTGCTCGCCGGCCGTCACGTACACGGAGACGAGCGGGACGCCCGCGTCGAGCAGTCGCTGCGAGTCCGGGTTCATGAAGTACAGGTCGTCGTCCGGGTGCGCGGCGAACTGCATCAGGAGCGCCCGGCGGGCCGGTGCCGGGGCGATCGGCTTCCCCGGCGCCGGATCGGCGGTCGGCGCGCTCCGGCGCGGCGCCGGTACGGAACACCCGGCGGCGGCCGCGGTGGCGGCGAGGGCGGTGGCGAGCACCGCCCGTCGGCGGGGTCGGGTGTGCTGCACTGCGGGGCCCTTCGCTCGGCGGTCCCCTGGAAGACGGAAATCTGTGCGAAGGGGTTGTGCGTGTACGACGGGCACGGGCGCGTACGGGGAGGGCGCGGGCGTACGAAGGGCTCGTGGCCGTCTCGGATGGCGGACCCACGCGTCCGCTTACTGGTGCTTGCATTCACATGGATGTAACAGTGGGCACGGCGGCGGGGACGACGAGGTCCCGGAGCGGCCGTCCGTCCCTCCCCGCGCGCGGCAACGGCGCCGAGCGCTCCCACCCGGTTCTCCGCCGGCGTACAGCCGTGCCAGAAGGGGGTTCCACGTGCCGAACCGGCCCGACCCGCAGACCGCCCGCTCCACCCTCGACGCCCTCCGCGCCGAGATCGAGCACCGCAATCCGGCGCAGCCCGAGTTCCACCAGGCCGTCCACGAGGTGCTCGACAGCCTCGCCCCGGTGCTCGCGGCCCGGCCCGAGTTCGCCGAGCCGGGGCTCCTGGAGCGGATCGTCGAGCCCGAGCGGCAGATCGTCTTCCGGGTGCCGTGGCAGGACGACCGGGGGCGCACGCACGTCAACCGGGGTTTCCGCGTCGAGTTCAACAGCGCCCTCGGCCCGTACAAGGGCGGCCTGCGGTTCCACCCCTCGGTGAACCTGGGGATCGTCAAGTTCCTCGGCTTCGAGCAGATCTTCAAGAACGCCCTCACCGGGCTCGGCATCGGCGGCGGCAAGGGCGGCAGCGACTTCGACCCGCACGGGCGCAGCGACGCCGAAGTCATGCGGTTCTGCCAGTCGTTCATGACCGAGCTGTACCGGCACCTCGGCGAGCACACCGACGTGCCGGCCGGCGACATCGGCGTCGGCGGCCGGGAGATCGGCTACCTCTTCGGCCAGTACCGGCGGATCACCAACCGCTGGGAGGCCGGCGTCCTCACCGGCAAGGGCACCGGCTGGGGCGGCTCCGCGATCCGCCCGGAGGCCACCGGCTACGGCAGCGTGCTCTTCGCGGCGGCGATGCTCCGCGAGCGCGGCGAGGACCTGGAGGGCCGGACCGCCGTCGTCTCCGGCTCCGGCAACGTGGCGCTGTACACGATCGAGAAGCTGCTCGCCCTCGGCGCCAACCCGCTCACCTGCTCCGACTCCGGCGGTTACGTGTACGACGACAAGGGCATCGACCTCGATCTGCTGAAGCAGGTCAAGGAGGTCGAGCGCGGCCGGGTCGCCGACTACGCCGAGCGCCGGGGCGCCTCGGCGCGCTTCGTGCCCGGCGGCCGGGTCTGGGAGGTCCCCGCCGACGTCGCCCTGCCGTCCGCGACGCAGAACGAGCTGGACGAGGACGACGCGGCGGCCCTGGTCCGCAACGGCGTGAAGGCCGTCGCCGAGGGCGCCAACATGCCCACGACGGCGGAGGCGGTCCACCTGTTCCGGCGGGCCGGCGTCGCCTTCGGCCCGGGCAAGGCCGCCAACGCGGGCGGCGTCGCGGTCAGCGCCCTGGAGATGGCCCAGAACCACTCCCGTACGTCCTGGAGCGCGGAGAAGGTGGAGGCGGAGCTGGCCGGGATCATGACCTCGATCCACACCGCCTGCCACGAGACGGCCGAGCGGTACGGGGCGCCGGGCGACTACGTCACCGGGGCCAACATCGCGGGCTTCGAACGGGTCGCGGAGGCGATGCTGGCGCAGGGCGTCATCTGATCCACAGGTGACCCACGGGTCCGACGGAGGGGCGCACGGCTTCGGTTCGTGCGCCCCGGCGCATGGGTGGACGTGACGTGGGGTACAGTCTTGGACCCCGATTGGCGGCCGGATGGTCGCGTGTGGCAGACTGTCGGGGTTGCTCGGTTGAGTGCCGATGCTGCGCGCCTCCCGTCGGGAGGACCGGAAGCGAGTCCCACAGTACTCGTCGCCCCTCGTCAGGGGCGGACGTACGGGAATCTTCTGGGAAGCGTCAGCGGGGTACCGGCCAGGCACTCGGTGGGCCTTCGCAGACCTCTGCAGCCGCCCCCGGCTCGCGGTCCCGGGACCGCGCCCCCTTGGTTGGGAAATCCTCAGGGACTTCTGCGTAGAGGGAGCGCGACACGCCCGACCGCGTGGGTCGGAGGCGGAACCATGAGAGCCCCCGAGTCCAGAGCGTTACGAGACAAAGGACTACTAGTAGCCATGGCGGGACAGAAGATCCGCATCCGGCTCAAGGCCTACGACCACGAGGTCATCGACTCCTCGGCGAAGAAGATCGTCGAGACGGTGACCCGCACTGGTGCGTCGGTCGCGGGCCCGGTGCCGCTGCCCACTGAGAAGAACGTGTACTGCGTCATCAAGTCGCCGCACAAGTACAAGGACTCGCGCGAGCACTTCGAGATGCGCACGCACAAGCGCCTCATCGACATCCTCGACCCCACGCCGAAGACCGTCGACTCGCTCATGCGTCTCGACCTGCCGGCGGGCGTCGACATCGAGATCAAGCTCTGAGGTGACGCGCGAGATGGCTAAGAACATCAAGGGCATCCTGGGTGAGAAGCTCGGCATGACGCAGGTCTGGGACGAGAACAACCGGGTCGTCCCGGTGACCGTCGTCAAGGCCGGCCCCAATGTCGTGACCCAGGTGCGTACGAACGACACCGACGGCTACGAGTCGGTCCAGATCGCCTTCGGCGAGATCGACCCGCGCAAGGTGAACAAGCCCCTCAAGGGCCACTTCGCCAAGGCCGACGTCACCCCGCGCCGCCACCTGGTGGAGCTCCGCACCGCTGACGCCTCCGAGTACACGCTCGGCCAGGAGATCACCGCCGAGGTCTTCGAGGCCGGCGTGAAGGTCGACGTCACCGGCAAGAGCAAGGGCAAGGGCTTCGCCGGTGCGATGAAGCGCCACAACTTCCGTGGTGGCAAGGCGTCGCACGGTGCCCACCGCGTGCACCGCAAGCCCGGTTCCATCGGTGGCTGCGCCACCCCGGGCCGTGTCTTCAAGGGCATGCGCATGGCCGGTCGCATGGGCAACGAGCGTGTGACCACCCAGAACCTGACCGTCCACGCCGTTGACGCCGAGAAGGGTCTGCTGCTCATCAAGGGCGCCGTCCCCGGCCCGAACGGTGGCCTCGTCCTGGTCCGCACCGCGGCCAAGGGGGTTTGAGGAACCGATGAGCACCATTGACATCCTTTCGCCGGCAGGCGACAAGGCCGGGACCGTCGAGCTCCCCGAGGAGATCTTCGGCGCGAAGGTCAGCGTTCCGCTGATCCACCAGGTCGTCGTCGCGCAGCTGGCCGCGGCCCGTCAGGGCACGCACAAGACCAAGACCCGTGGCGAAGTCCGCGGTGGTGGCAAGAAGCCTTACCGCCAGAAGGGCACCGGCCGCGCCCGTCAGGGTTCGACCCGCGCCCCGCAGTTCGCCGGTGGTGGCGTCGTGCACGGTCCCGTGCCGCGTGACTACTCGCAGCGGACCCCGAAGAAGATGAAGGCCGCCGCCCTCCGCGGTGCCCTCTCGGACCGGGCGAACCACTCCCGCATCCACGTCGTCACCGGCGTGGTCGAGGGTGAGATCTCCACCAAGGCCGCCAAGACGCTGTTCGGCAAGATCTCGGAGCGCAAGAACCTGCTCCTGGTCGCCGAGCGCTCCGACGAGGCCGCGTGGCTGTCCGCTCGTAACCTGCCCCAGGTGCACATCCTGGAGCCGGGCCAGCTCAACACGTACGACGTGATCGTCTCCGACGACGTGGTCTTCACCAAGGCCGCCCTCGAGTCCTTCGTGTCTGGCCCCCAGACCGCTGAGACCGAAGGGAGCGACGCCTGATGAGCGAGGCCGTCGTCACCAGCAAGACCTTCTCGGACCCGCGTGACATCCTCGTCAAGCCGGTCGTCTCGGAGAAGAGCTACGCCCTGCTCGACGAGAACAAGTACACGTTCATCGTCGCGCCCGGCTCCAACAAGACCCAGATCAAGCAGGCCGTCGAGGCGGTCTTCTCGGTCAAGGTCACCGGGGTCAACACGATCAACCGCCAGGGCAAGCGCAAGCGCACCCGCACCGGTTTCGGCAAGCGCGCCAACACCAAGCGCGCCATCGTGACCCTTGCTGAGGGCAACCGAATCGACATCTTCGGCGGCCCGACCGCCTGACGGCGGTCGAGTCGTCCGATATCGGACGAGGACTGAGAAATGGGTATCCGCAAGTACAAGCCGACTACGCCGGGCCGTCGTGGCTCCTCCGTAGCCGACTTCGTCGAGATCACGCGGTCCACGCCGGAGAAGTCGCTGGTCCGCCCCCTGCACAGCAAGGGCGGCCGTAACAACACCGGTCGTGTGACCGTCCGTCACCAGGGCGGTGGCCACAAGCGCGCCTACCGCGTGATCGACTTCCGTCGTCACGACAAGGACGGCGTGCCGGCCAAGGTCGCTCACATCGAGTACGACCCCAACCGCACCGCGCGCATCGCGCTGCTCCACTACGTGGACGGCGAGAAGCGCTACATCATCGCCCCCAAGGGCCTGACGCAGGGCGACCGCGTCGAGAACGGCCCCGGCGCGGACATCAAGCCCGGCAACAACCTGGCGCTCCGCAACATCCCGGTCGGTACCACGATCCACGCGATCGAGCTCCGTCCCGGTGGCGGCGCCAAGTTCGCGCGCTCGGCCGGTGCCTCCGTGCAGCTGCTCGCGAAGGAGGGCACGATGGCCCACCTCCGCATGCCCTCCGGCGAGATCCGTCTGGTCGACGCCCGCTGCCGCGCCACCATCGGCGAGGTCGGCAACGCCGAGCAGTCGAACATCAACTGGGGCAAGGCCGGACGCAAGCGCTGGCTGGGTGTTCGCCCGACCGTCCGCGGTGTGGCGATGAACCCGGTCGACCACCCGCACGGTGGTGGTGAGGGCAAGACCTCCGGTGGTCGCCACCCGGTCTCCCCGTGGGGTCAGAAGGAGGGTCGTACTCGTTCGCCGAAGAAGGCTTCGAACAAGTACATCGTCCGCCGCCGCAAGACGAACAAGAAGCGCTAGGAGCGGGTTTAGATGCCGCGCAGTCTCAAGAAGGGACCCTTCGTCGACGGCCACCTCGTCAAGAAGGTGGACGCCCAGAACGAAGCCGGTACCAAGAACGTCATCAAGACCTGGTCCCGTCGCTCGATGATCATCCCGGCCATGCTCGGCCACACGATCGCGGTGCACAACGGCAAGACCCACATTCCGGTGTTTGTCACCGAGTCGATGGTCGGCCACAAGCTCGGCGAGTTCTCGCCGACGCGCACCTTCCGGGGTCACGTGAAGGACGACCGGAAGTCGAAGCGCCGCTAGTAGCGGGGTGGAATGACCATGACAGACACTGGAAGGACAACCATGGAAGCCAGGGCCCAGGCGCGGTACATCCGCGTCACGCCCATGAAGGCCCGCCGCGTGGTGGACCTTATCCGTGGCATGGACGCCACGGAGGCTCAGGCGGTCCTGCGTTTCGCCCCGCAGGCCGCGAGCGTGCCGGTCGGCAAGGTGCTGGACAGCGCCATTGCCAACGCCGCGCACAACTACGACCACAGTGACGCCTCTTCGCTGTACATCAGCGAGGCGTACGTGGATGAGGGCCCGACCCTGAAGCGGTTCCGTCCGCGCGCCCAGGGCCGTGCCTACCGGATCCGTAAGCGGACCAGCCACATCACCGTGGTCGTCAGCAGCAAGGAAGGAACCCGGTAATGGGCCAGAAGGTTAACCCGCATGGGTTCCGGCTCGGCATCACCACGGACTTCAAGTCCCGCTGGTACGCCGACAAGCTGTACAAGGACTACGTCAAGGAAGACGTCGCCATCCGCCGGATGATGACGTCCGGCATGGAGCGCGCCGGCATCTCGAAGGTGGAGATCGAGCGCACCCGTGACCGTGTGCGTGTGGACATCCACACCGCGCGTCCCGGCATCGTCATCGGCCGCCGCGGCGCCGAGGCCGACCGCATCCGCGGCGACCTCGAGAAGCTCACGGGCAAGCAGGTCCAGCTGAACATCCTCGAGGTCAAGAACCCCGAGATGGACGCCCAGCTGGTCGCCCAGGCCGTCGCCGAGCAGCTCTCCTCCCGCGTCTCCTTCCGCCGTGCCATGCGCAAGAGCATGCAGGGCACCATGAAGGCCGGCGCCAAGGGCATCAAGATCCAGTGCGGCGGTCGCCTCGGCGGCGCCGAGATGTCCCGCTCGGAGTTCTACCGCGAGGGCCGCGTGCCCCTGCACACGCTCCGCGCGAACGTCGACTACGGCTTCTTCGAGGCCAAGACGACCTTCGGCCGCATCGGCGTGAAGGTCTGGATCTACAAGGGCGACGTCAAGAACATCGCCGAGGTCCGCGCCGAGAACGCCGCGGCCCGTGCCGGCAACCGCCCGGCCCGTGGCGCCGGCGCCGGCGACCGCCCGGCCGGCCGTGGTGGCCGCGGTGGCGAGCGTGGCGGCCGCGGCCGCAAGCCGCAGCAGCAGTCCGCGCCGGCTGCGGAGGCCCCCAAGGCCGACGCTCCCGCCGCCGCTGCCGCTCCGGCTGAGAGCACCGGAACGGAGGCCTGACCGACATGCTGATCCCCCGTAGGGTCAAGCACCGCAAGCAGCACCACCCCAAGCGCTCTGGCATGAGCAAGGGTGGTACGCAGGTCGCGTTCGGCGAGTACGGCATCCAGGCCCTCACGCCGGCGTACGTGACCAACCGCCAGATCGAGGCGGCCCGTATCGCGATGACCCGCCACATCAAGCGTGGCGGCAAGGTCTGGATCAACATCTACCCGGACCGCCCCCTCACGAAGAAGCCCGCCGAGACCCGCATGGGTTCCGGTAAGGGTTCTCCCGAGTGGTGGATCGCGAACGTCAAGCCGGGTCGGGTGATGTTCGAACTGTCCTACCCGAACGAGAAGATCGCGCGCGAGGCTCTGACCCGTGCGGCTCACAAGCTGCCGATGAAGTGCAAGATCGTCAAGCGCGAGGCAGGTGAGCTGTGATGTCGGCCGGTACCAAGGCGTCCGAGCTGCGCGAGCTGGGCAACGAGGAGCTTCTCAACAAGCTCCGCGAGGCCAAGGAAGAGCTGTTCAACCTCCGCTTCCAGGCGGCGACGGGCCAGCTCGAGAACCACGGTCGGCTCAAGTCCGTCCGTAAGGACATCGCCCGGATCTACACCCTGATGCGTGAGCGTGAGCTGGGCATCGAGACGGTGGAGAACGCCTGATGAGCGAGAGCAACGTGACTGAGAAGACCGAGCGCAACGCTCGCAAGGTCCGCGAGGGCCTGGTCGTCAGCGACAAGATGGACAAGACCGTCGTCGTCGCTGTCGAGGACCGCGTCAAGCACGCGCTGTACGGCAAGGTCATCCGCCGTACCAACAAGCTCAAGGCCCACGACGAGCAGAACGCCGCCGGCATCGGTGACCGCGTCCTCCTGATGGAGACCCGGAAGCTGTCCGCCACGAAGCACTGGCGCGTCGTCGAGATCCTCGAGAAGGCCAAGTAATCACCTAGGGGGTTTCCCTTAGGTTCAGTTCCGCCAGGCTCGGCAGGGGCTTCCGCGCGAAGCCCCTGCCGGGAACCGGCAGACAATCAGGAGATAGACGTGATCCAGCAGGAGTCGCGACTGCGTGTCGCCGACAACACTGGTGCCAAGGAGATCCTTTGCATCCGTGTTCTCGGTGGCTCGGGTCGCCGCTACGCGGGCATCGGTGACGTCATCGTCGCCACCGTCAAGGACGCGATCCCCGGTGGCAACGTGAAGAAGGGTGACGTCGTCAAGGCGGTCATCGTTCGCACCGTCAAGGAGCGCCGCCGCCAGGACGGCTCGTACATCCGCTTCGACGAGAACGCCGCCGTCATTCTCAAGAACGACGGCGACCCTCGTGGCACCCGTATCTTCGGCCCGGTCGGCCGTGAGCTGCGCGAGAAGAAGTTCATGAAGATCATCTCGCTCGCGCCGGAGGTGCTGTAAGCATGAAGATCAAGAAGGGCGACCTGGTCCAGGTCATCACCGGTAAGGACAAGGGCAAGCAGGGCAAGGTCGTCACGGCCTTCCCCCGCGAGAACCGCGTCCTCGTCGAGGGTGTCAACCGGGTCAAGAAGCACACCAAGGCCGGTCCCTCGCAGGCCGGCGGCATCGTCACGACCGAGGCCCCGATCCACGTGAGCAACGTTCAGCTCGTCGTGGAGAAGGACGGCAAGAAGGTCGTCACGCGTGTCGGTTACCGCTTCGACGACGAGGGCAACAAGATCCGCGTTGCCAAGCGGACGGGTGAGGACATCTGATGGCTACCACCACTCCGCGTCTCAAGACGAAGTACCGCGAGGAGATCACGGGCAAGCTGCGTGAGGAGTTCTCGTACGAGAACGTCATGCAGATCCCCGGCCTCGTGAAGATCGTGGTCAACATGGGTGTCGGCGACGCCGCCCGTGACTCGAAGCTGATCGACGGCGCGATCCGCGACCTCACGACGATCACCGGTCAGAAGCCGGCCGTCACGAAGGCCCGCAAGTCCATCGCGCAGTTCAAGCTCCGCGAGGGCCAGCCGATCGGCGCCCACGTCACGCTCCGTGGCGACCGCATGTGGGAGTTCCTGGACCGCACCCTGTCGCTCGCGCTCCCGCGCATCCGCGACTTCCGCGGCCTGTCCCCCAAGCAGTTCGACGGCCGTGGCAACTACACCTTCGGTCTCACGGAGCAGGTCATGTTCCACGAGATCGACCAGGACAAGATCGACCGTGTCCGGGGTATGGACATCACCGTGGTGACCACGGCGACCAACGACGACGAGGGCCGTGCCCTTCTGCGTCACCTCGGCTTCCCGTTCAAGGAGGCGTAAGCGAGATGGCGAAGAAGGCTCTCATCGCGAAGGCTGCCCGCAAGCCCAAGTTCGGCGTGCGCGGCTACACGCGCTGCCAGCGCTGTGGTCGTCCCCACTCCGTGTACCGCAAGTTCGGCCTGTGCCGCGTGTGCCTCCGTGAGATGGCTCACCGTGGCGAGCTGCCGGGCGTGACCAAGAGCTCCTGGTAACTCCCTCTCGCCCCCTGGGCGTTAGGAGTTCCGGAGACTCTCGGTAAGCATTGGGTCGGCGGAGGCCCGCCCCCGTCATGCCGTAGGCTGGTGGGGTTGGGCGTCCGCCGCCCCTCACGACTTACTACGCCGTAGGTCCCCGCGCCGCACCCGTCCCGCCCCTGTGTGGGGAGAGGGATGGCGCACTGGAAACCCCGGCGAGAGAGGCCGAAGGCCAATTCATGACCATGACTGATCCGATCGCAGACATGCTCACGCGTCTGCGCAACGCGAACTCGGCATACCACGACACCGTGACGATGCCGCACAGCAAGATCAAGTCTCACATCGCGGAGATCCTCCAGCAGGAGGGCTTCATCACGGGCTGGAAGGTCGAGGACGCCGAGGTCGGCAAGAACCTCGTCCTCGAGCTCAAGTTCGGTCCGAACCGTGAGCGCTCCATCGCGGGCATCAAGCGGATCTCGAAGCCGGGCCTCCGGGTCTACGCGAAGTCCACCAACCTGCCGAAGGTCCTCGGCGGCCTGGGCGTGGCGATCATCTCCACGTCCCACGGTCTCCTGACCGGCCAGCAGGCAGGCAAGAAGGGCGTAGGTGGGGAAGTCCTCGCCTACGTCTGGTAGTCGGGAACGGAGGAATAGCTAATGTCGCGTATTGGCAAGCTGCCTATCCAGGTTCCCGCCGGCGTGGACGTCACCATCGAGGGCCGCACGGTCACGGTGAAGGGTTCCAAGGGCACCCTGAGCCACACCGTCGCCGCGCCGATCGAGATCGTCAAGGGTGAGGACGGCGTCCTGAGCGTCACCCGCCCGAACGACGAGCGTCAGAACAAGGCCCTCCACGGCCTGTCCCGCACGCTGGTGGCCAACATGATCACCGGTGTGACCCAGGGTTACGTCAAGGCGCTCGAGATCAGCGGTGTCGGTTACCGCGTCGCCGCGAAGGGCTCCAACCTGGAGTTCCAGCTCGGTTACAGCCACCCGATCCTGGTCGAGGCGCCCGAGGGCATCTCGTTCAAGGTCGAGTCGCCGACCAAGTTCTCGGTCGAGGGCATCGACAAGCAGAAGGTCGGCGAGGTCGCCGCCAACATCCGCAAGCTGCGCAAGCCCGACCCGTACAAGGCCAAGGGCGTCAAGTACGCGGGCGAGGTCATCCGCCGCAAGGTCGGAAAGGCTGGTAAGTAAAGCCATGGCATACGGTGTGAAGATCGCCAAGGGCGACGCCTACAAGGGCGCCGCCAAGAAGCGCCGCCACATCCGCATCCGCAAGAACGTGTCGGGTACGGCGGAGCGTCCGCGCCTCGTCGTGACGCGTTCCAACCGCGGCATCACCGCTCAGGTGATCGACGACCTCAAGGGCCACACCCTTGCGTCGGCGTCGACCCTGGACGCGTCGATCCGCGGTGGCGAGGGCGACAAGTCCGCGAAGGCCAAGCAGGTCGGTTCCCTGGTCGCCGAGCGCGCCAAGGCCGCCGGCGTCGAGGCCGTCGTGTTCGACCGCGGTGGCAACAGGTACGCCGGGCGCATTGCCGCTCTGGCTGACGCCGCCCGCGAAGCCGGGCTGAAGTTCTGAGCCCCGGTTCCGGGACCAACGGACGTAACAGAGAGAGGTAATCCAATGGCTGGACCCCAGCGCCGCGGAAGCGGTGCCGGTGGCGGCGAGCGGCGGGACCGGAAGGGCCGCGACGGTGGCGCTGCCGCCGAGAAGACCGCGTACGTTGAGCGCGTCGTCGCGATCAACCGCGTCGCCAAGGTTGTCAAGGGTGGTCGTCGCTTCAGCTTCACCGCGCTGGTCGTGGTGGGCGACGGTGACGGCACCGTAGGTGTCGGTTACGGCAAGGCCAAGGAAGTTCCCGCGGCCATCGCCAAGGGCGTCGAGGAAGCCAAGAAGAACTTCTTCAAGGTTCCCCGCATCCAGGGCACCATCCCGCACCCGATCCAGGGCGAGAAGGCCGCGGGCGTCGTCCTGCTCAAGCCGGCTTCCCCCGGTACCGGTGTGATCGCCGGTGGCCCGGTGCGCGCCGTCCTCGAGTGCGCCGGCGTTCACGACATCCTGTCGAAGTCGCTCGGCTCCGACAACGCGATCAACATCGTGCACGCGACCGTGGAGGCCCTCAAGGGCCTGCAGCGTCCCGAGGAGATCGCGGCCCGCCGCGGTCTGCCCCTCGAGGACGTCGCCCCCGCGGCTCTGCTCCGTGCGCGTGCAGGGGCGGGTGCGTAATGGCTCGCCTCAAGGTCACGCAGACGAAGTCGTACATCGGCAGCAAGCAGAACCACCGCGACACCCTGCGCTCGCTCGGCCTCAAGAAGGTCAACGACGTGGTTGTCAAGGAGGACCGCCCCGAGTTCCGCGGCATGGTGCACACCGTCCGCCACCTCGTGACGGTCGAGGAGGTTGACTGACATGGCGGAGAACAACCCGCTGAAGGCCCACAACCTCCGTCCCGCCCCCGGTGCCAAGACCGCGAAGACCCGTGTCGGTCGTGGTGAGGCGTCGAAGGGTAAGACGGCCGGTCGTGGTACGAAGGGCACGAAGGCCCGCTACCAGGTTCCGGAGCGCTTCGAGGGTGGGCAGATGCCCCTCCACATGCGCCTCCCGAAGCTGAAGGGCTTCAAGAACCCCTTCCGCACCGAGTACCAGGTCGTGAACCTGGACAAGCTGGCCGCGCTCTACCCGCAGGGTGGCGAGGTCACGGTGGCCGACCTGGTCGCCAAGGGTGCGGTGCGCAAGAACCAGCTCGTCAAGGTCCTGGGCCAGGGCGAGGTCTCCGTGGCGCTGCAGGTGACGGTCGACGCCGTCTCCGGCTCCGCCAAGGAGAAGATCGCCGCCGCCGGCGGCACCGTCACCGAGCTCGTCTGAGACGACCGCTCGATGGCCTGAACATCCGACCGGGGATGCCTCTCAAAAGGGGCATCCCCGGTTGGTCGTTCCTAGGGGGGCATGGTCGCCGGTAAGGTGGCGTGCACTGTCCAGGCTCCATGCGGTATGCCCGCACGGAGCCGACGACTGAATCATCTATTCGTCGAACCTCAAGACCGTCACCCTTGACGCATAGCGCGGGGGTCGCAGGAGGCACCGTGCTCACCGCGTTCGCCCGGGCGTTCAAGACGCCCGACCTGCGCAAGAAGCTGCTCTTCACGCTCGGCATCGTCGTGCTGTACCGGCTCGGGGCCCACGTCCCCGTGCCCGGCGTCAGCTACGAGGCCGTCCAGCAGTGTGTCAAGCAGGCCAGCGAGGGCAACAACAGCCTGTTCGGCCTGGTCAACATGTTCAGTGGCGGGGCGCTGCTGCAGATCACCATCTTCGCGCTCGGCATCATGCCGTACATCACGGCGAGCATCATCCTGCAGCTGCTGACCGTCGTGATCCCGCGCCTCGAAGCCCTCAAGAAGGAGGGGCAGTCCGGTACCGCGAAGATCACGCAGTACACCCGGTACCTGACGATCGCCCTCGCCATCCTCCAGGGCACCGGCCTCGTCGCCACCGCCAAGAGCGGCGCGCTCTTCAGCGGCTGCATCGTCGCCGACCAGGTCGTGCCCGACCAGTCGATCTTCACCATCGCCGTCATGGTCCTCACCATGACCGCCGGTACGGCCCTCGTCATGTGGCTCGGTGAGCTCATCACCGACCGCGGCATCGGCAACGGCATGTCGATCCTGATGTTCATCTCGATCGCCGCCGGCTTCCCGGGCGCCCTGTGGGCCATCAAGGAGAGCGGCACCCTGGCCGACGGCTGGATCGAGTTCGGCGTCGTCATCCTCATCGGCTTCGTGATGGTGGCCCTCGTGGTCTTCGTCGAGCAGGCCCAGCGGCGCATCCCGGTCCAGTACGCGAAGCGCATGATCGGCCGGCGCTCCTACGGCGGTACGTCCACGTACATCCCGCTGAAGGTGAACCAGGCAGGTGTGATTCCTGTCATCTTCGCGTCGTCGCTGCTCTACATTCCGGCGCTCGTGGCGCAGTTCTCCAGCTCCACCGCCGGCTGGAAGACCTGGATCGAAGCCCACTTCGTCAAGGGTGACCACCCGTACTACATCGCCGTGTACTTCCTCCTGATCGTGTTCTTCGCCTTCTTCTACGTGGCGATCTCGTTCAACCCCGAGGAAGTCGCCGACAACATGAAGAAGTATGGTGGCTTCATCCCGGGTATCCGGGCCGGTCGACCTACTGCCGAGTACCTGAGCTACGTGCTCAACAGGATCACTTGGCCGGGCTCGCTGTACTTGGGTCTGATCGCTCTCGTGCCGACGATGGCGTTGGCAGGCTTCGGTGGCGCCAATGCCAACTTCCCCTTCGGCGGGACGAGCATCCTCATCATCGTGGGTGTGGGGCTGGAGACCGTGAAGCAGATCGAGAGCCAGCTCCAGCAGCGCAATTACGAAGGGTTCCTCCGCTGATGCGAATCGTCCTCGTCGGACCGCCCGGTGCGGGCAAGGGCACGCAGGCCGCGTTCCTTGCCAAGAACCTGGACATCCCGCACATCTCCACGGGTGATCTGTTCCGTGCCAACATCTCGCAGGGCACGGAGCTGGGACTCAAGGCCAAGGCGTTCATGGACGCAGGTGACCTGGTGCCCGACGAGGTGACCATCGGGATGGCCAAGGACCGGATGGAGCAGCCGGACGCCGCCAACGGCTTCCTGCTCGACGGCTTCCCCCGCAACGTGGCCCAGGCCGAGGCGCTCGACGCCGTCCTGAAGGCCGAGGGCATGGAGCTGGACGCGGTCCTGGACCTGGAGGTCCCCGAGGACGAGGTCGTGAAGCGGATCGCGGGCCGCCGCATCTGCCGCAAGGACAGCGCGCACGTCTTCCACGTGACGTACAACGCGCCGAAGACCGAGGGCGTCTGCGACGTCTGCGGCGGCGAGCTCTACCAGCGCGACGACGACTCCGAGGAGACGGTCCGCCGTCGCCTGGAGGTCTACCACACGCAGACCGAGCCGATCATCGACTACTACCGGGCGCAGAACCTGGTCGTGACGATCTCGGCGCTCGGCAAGGTGGACGAGGTCACCGCCAAGGCGATGGACGCGCTCAAGAAGTAACCCCGGTTCGTTCGACACGGCCGCGGTGCCCCTCGGGGGCGCCGCGGCCGTATCGTTGTTCCGTCCCCTTTTTTGCCGATGGAAAGGCCCCGGCCACGATGGTGCAGATCAAGACCCCCGAGCAGATCGCGAAGATGCGCGAGGCGGGGCTGGTCGTCGCCGCCATCCACGCGGCGACCCGCGAGGCGGCCGTGCCGGGCGCCACGACCCGGGACCTGGACGAGGTCGCGCGCAAGGTGATCGCCGACCACGGGGCGAAGTCGAACTTCCTCGGGTACGGCGGGTTCCCCGCGACGATCTGCACCTCGGTGAACGAGGTCGTCGTCCACGGCATCCCCGACGACAAGACCGTCCTGAAGGACGGCGACATCATCTCGATCGACTGCGGCGCGATCGTGGACGGCTGGCACGGCGACGCGGCGTACACGGCCTTCGTGGGCACGGGCCACGCCCCGGAGCTGGTCGAGCTCTCCCGGGTGACCGAGGAGTCGATGTGGGCCGGCATCGCGGCCATGAAGACCGGCAACCGGCTGGTGGACGTCTCCCGGGCGATCGAGACCTACATCAAGCGGCAGCCGCGCCCCGCGGTCGGCGACCACAGCCTGGGCCGGTACGGGATCATCGAGGACTACGGCGGCCACGGCATCGGCACCGAGATGCACATGGACCCGCACCTGCTGAACTACGTCTCCCGCAAGCGCGGCAAGGGCCCGAAGCTGGTCCCCGGCTTCTGCCTGGCCATCGAGCCGATGGTCTCCCTCGGCACCCCCCGCACGGAGGTCCTGGAGGACGACTGGACGGTCATCACCACCGACGGCACCTGGTCCTCCCACTGGGAGCACAGCGTGGCGGTGACGGAGGAGGGCCCGCTGGTCCTGACGGCGGTCGACGGCGGGAAGGCGAAGCTGGCGGAGCTGGGGGTCACGGCGGCTCCGGATCCGCTGGCCTGACGGGGGCGGTGCCCCCGCGTCCGCCGGTCGGAGGCCGGCGCAGCCCCTCGAAGCTTGTGAGGCGCCCTGGCGCCGAGCCCGCGAGAGGGGCGTCGGGGGTGGGACGGCGGGAAGGCGAAGCTGGCGGAGCTGGGGGTCACGGCGGCTCCGGATCCGTTGGCCCAGGCCTGGAAGGTACGCATTTTCTACGGCGTGGCGGCTTGCGTAAGGATCATTTCAGGTGGGCAGACTTCCCGATTCGTCTTTTCCCGGGCCCTGACGTAGACTGATGCGTCGGCTCTCGTGTACCCGTGTGTCCGCACGCGGCGGCGAAAGTCGATCAAGGTAGCCGATTCGAAAGGCGAAGCGTGGCCAAGAAGCAAGGTGCCATCGAGATCGAGGGCACCGTGATCGAGTCCCTCCCGAACGCCATGTTCAAGGTGGAGCTCCAGAACGGTCACAAGGTCCTCGCGCACATCTCCGGCAAGATGCGGATGCACTACATCCGTATCCTCCCGGACGACCGGGTCGTCGTGGAGCTCTCTCCGTACGACCTGACGCGTGGCCGGATCGTCTACCGCTACAAGTAGATCTTGCCCGCACCCCGCCTCCGCGCGCGGGTGGTGGCACTGACCCGGAGAACCTCACATCCCATGAAGGTCAAGCCGAGCGTCAAGAAGATCTGCGACAAGTGCAAGGTGATCCGCCGTCACGGCCGGGTCATGGTCATCTGCGACAACCTGCGCCACAAGCAGCGCCAGGGCTGACGCACGCCGACCGACCTGCATCTCGCAGTTCTTCGCGCGACGCATAGCAACACGTACATACGCAGAGCCCGTCCGACCGCGTCCCGCGGTTGACGGCACCTCCGGCGGGGGCCGGGGACCCGACCTGTACCTCATACGGCAGCCGGGAACGGTTCTGCAGCAGACCCCCGAGAACACAGGAGCCATTGAATGGCACGCGTTTCCGGTGTTGACATCCCGCGCGAAAAGCGTGTGGTGGTCGCACTCACCTACGTCTTCGGCATCGGGCGCACCCGGTCCGAGGAGATTCTCGCCGCGACCGGCGTGAACCCGTCCACCCGTGTCCGCGACCTGGCCGAGGAAGACCTCGTCAAGATCCGCGAGTACGTGGACGCCAACCTCCGTACCGAGGGTGACCTCCGCCGTGAGATCGCCGCCGACATCCGCCGCAAGGTCGAGATCGGCTGCTACCAGGGCCTCCGCCACCGTCGTGGCCTGCCCGTCCGCGGTCAGCGCACCAGCACGAACGCCCGTACCCGCAAGGGCCCGCGTCGCGCCATCGCCGGCAAGAAGAAGCCGGGCAAGAAGTAGTCCTCAGCGGACGCTTGACCAAGCGGTCTTCGCTGTAGGACCGACCACCTCCCGTAGGAGTTATAGATGCCCCCCAAGGGTCGTCAGGGCGCTGCCAAGAAGGTGCGCCGCAAGGAAAAGAAGAACGTCGCTCACGGCCACGCGCACATCAAGAGCACGTTCAACAACACGATCGTCTCGATCACGGACCCCTCGGGCAACGTGATCTCCTGGGCCTCCGCCGGCCACGTCGGCTTCAAGGGCTCGCGCAAGTCCACCCCCTTCGCCGCGCAGATGGCCGCCGAGTCGGCCGCCCGCCGCGCGCAGGAGCACGGCATGCGCAAGGTCGACGTCTTCGTCAAGGGTCCCGGCTCCGGCCGTGAGACCGCGATCCGCTCCCTCCAGGCCACCGGTCTCGAGGTCGGCTCGATCCAGGACGTCACCCCCACGCCGCACAACGGCTGCCGTCCCCCCAAGCGCCGCCGCGTCTGACGTACGGCTGCTTGGATTCAGGACCTCGGGCGGTACGGCTCTTCGGGGCCGTGCCGCCCGTACCCTTGCAGTACGAGTCGGACGTCAAATAGTGGGCGTCCACGACTGAAGGACACAACATGCTTATCGCTCAGCGTCCGTCGCTGACCGAAGAGGTCGTCGACGAGTTCCGCTCCCGGTTCGTGATCGAGCCGCTGGAGCCGGGCTTCGGCTACACCCTCGGCAACTCCCTCCGCCGTACCCTCCTCTCCTCGATCCCGGGTGCCGCCGTCACCAGCATCCGCATCGACGGGGTCCTGCACGAGTTCACCACCGTGCCGGGCGTCAAGGAGGACGTCACCGACCTCATCCTGAACATCAAGCAGCTGGTCGTCTCCTCGGAGCACGACGAGCCGGTCGTGATGTACCTGCGCAAGCAGGGCCCGGGTCTGGTCACCGCCGCCGACATCGCGCCCCCGGCCGGTGTCGAGGTGCACAACCCCGACCTCGTCCTGGCGACCCTGAACGCCAAGGGCAAGCTGGAGATGGAGCTGACCGTCGAGCGCGGTCGCGGCTACGTCTCCGCCGTGCAGAACAAGCAGGCGGGCCAGGAGATCGGCCGCATCCCGGTCGACTCCATCTACTCGCCGGTGCTCAAGGTCACGTACAAGGTCGAGGCGACCCGTGTCGAGCAGCGCACCGACTTCGACAAGCTGATCGTCGACGTCGAGACCAAGCAGGCCATGCGCCCGCGCGACGCCATGGCGTCCGCCGGCAAGACCCTGGTCGAGCTGTTCGGCCTGGCGCGCGAGCTCAACATCGACGCCGAGGGCATCGACATGGGCCCGTCCCCGACGGACGCCGCCCTGGCCGCCGACCTGGCGCTGCCGATCGAGGAGCTGGAGCTCACGGTCCGCTCGTACAACTGCCTCAAGCGCGAGGGCATCCACTCCGTGGGCGAGCTCGTGGCGCGCTCCGAGGCGGACCTGCTCGACATCCGCAACTTCGGTGCGAAGTCGATCGACGAGGTCAAGGCGAAGCTGGCCGGCATGGGCCTGGCGCTCAAGGACAGCCCGCCCGGGTTCGACCCGACCGCCGCGGCCGACGCCTTCGGCGCCGACGACGACGCGGACGCCGGGTTCGTCGAGACCGAGCAGTACTGAGAACTCGGACCTCACGGCCCGTACCCGGCCGCGGGTGAGCTGTGCTTGATCGCGCTCACACGGCGGAGCCGTACATCGGCTCCGCCCCGCGCCCCTTCCGGGCGCCTCCACGAGGCCTTCCGGATCTCCGACGGGTGACCGCCCGCTCGGACACTGACATCGGTACCTCATACGGCCGGTGCAGATCACAAGGAGAAACACCATGCCGCGTCCCGCGAAGGGTGCCCGCCTCGGCGGTTCCGCCGCGCACGAGAAGCTGCTCCTCGCCAACCTGGCGAAGTCGCTGTTCGAGCACGGCCGCATCACCACGACCGAGGCCAAGGCCCGTCGCCTGCGTCCGGTCGCCGAGCGCCTGATCACCAAGGCGAAGAAGGGCGACATCCACAACCGTCGCCTGGTGCTGCAGACGATCACCGACAAGGGCATCGTCCACACCCTCTTCACCGAGATCGCCCCGCGTTACTCGGAGCGTCCGGGTGGCTACACCCGCATCACCAAGATCGGCAACCGTCGTGGCGACAACGCCCCGATGGCCGTGATCGAGCTGGTCGAGGGCGAGATCGCCAAGAAGGCGACCGTCGCCGAGGCCGAGGCCGCCACCAAGCGCGCCGTCAAGGAGGCCGACGAGGCCCCCAAGGCCGAGGAGACCAAGGCCGACGAGGCTCCGGCCGAGGAGTCGAAGGACGCGTAAGCGTTTTCCGGCTGTTTTCGTGTGCGGGCCCGTACCCCTCGTGGGTGCGGGCCCGTTCCCGTGTGTCTGAGAGGATCTTCCGCGTGAGCGACGACGTGCAGGACGGTTTCGTACGGGTCCGGCTGGACCTTTCGTACGACGGCAGGGACTTCTCCGGCTGGGCCAAGCAGGCCCACGGGCAGCGGACCGTCCAGGGGGACGTCGAGGACGCCCTGCGGACCGTGACCCGGTCCAAGGAGACGTACGAGCTGACCGTCGCCGGCCGGACCGACGCCGGGGTCCACGCGCGCGGCCAGGTCGCCCACGTCGACCTGCCCGTGGAGCTGTGGGAGGAGCACCGCGACAAGCTGCTGCGGCGGCTCGCGGGCCGCCTCGCGCACGACGTGCGGGTCTGGTCCCTGACCGAGGCCCCCAGCGGCTTCAACGCCCGTTTCTCGGCGATCTGGCGCCGCTACGCCTACCGCGTCACCGACGACCCCGGCGGCGTCGACCCGCTGCTGCGCGGACACGTGCTCTGGCACGACTGGGCCCTCGACGTGGACGCCATGAACGAGGCCGCCGCCGCGCTCGTCGGCGAGCACGACTTCGCCGCGTACTGCAAGAGGCGCGAGGGCGCCACCACCATCCGCACCCTCCAGGAGCTGCGCTGGGAGCGGCGGCCCGACGGCGTCCTCGAAGCGACCGTGAAGGCGGACGCCTTCTGCCACAACATGGTCCGCTCGCTCGTCGGCGCGCTGCTCTTCGTCGGCGACGGGCACCGGCCGGTGGACTGGCCGGGCAAGGTGCTCGCGGCCGGCGTCCGGGACTCGGCCGTGCACGTCGTGCGGCCGCACGGCCTCACCCTCGAAGAGGTCGGCTACCCGGCCGACGAACTGCTCGCCGCCCGCAACCGGGAGGCGCGCAACAAGCGGTCACTGCCCGGGAGCGCCGGCTGCTGCTGAGGCCTGGGACTTGCCGCGGGCGTAGATCTGGTTGAAGGCGAAGGTGCCCAGGTCGTCGCTGGAGCGGAAGACGCCCTGGTCGGCGGTGGTGACCTTCTTGCCGTTGGTGAAGCCGGCCTGGGTGAAGTACGCGTAGCGGCCGATCGCGTTCGACCGGCGCAGGCAGACCGTGGCGCGGCAGAAGTCGCCCACGCCCGCGCCGGCCAGGGGCGCGATGCCGCCGGTGGCCTGGTCCTTCGCCTTGAGGGCCGCGGCCTCGGAGGGGAAGACGGCGACGCCGACGGTGACCGCCACGCCGTCCCTGACGTAGGTCGCCCGGAGCACCTTCTGGCAGCCGTTCCCCTTCAGGACGCTGCCGAGGCCGCCCTGGGTGACGGCCGCGCAGTTCGTCGTGGCGGAGGTCGCGCCCTTCTTGTACGGGCGTCCGCTCATGGTCAGCCTCTTGCCCGGGAAGAGGCCCTCGGCGGTGAGCGGGGCCTTGTCCTTCTTCGGGTCCGAGATGTAGTCCTTCGGGTTCGGCGGGGGCGGGGGCGCCACCGAGGAGAAGGTCGGTTCGGGGGTGGGTGCCTCCGTGGGGGAGGCGGAGACGGTGGGGGCCCCGCCGCCGTTCCCGGCGGTCTCGTCCTTCTTGCCGGTGGCCACCACGGCGGTGGCGACGACCGCGCCGACGACCAGGGCGGCCAGGACCCCGCCGCCGATCATCAGCAGGCGCTTGCGGCGGGCGCGGGAGGCCGAGGCGTCGGCCAGGGCGCTCCAGTCGGGGGTGGGGCCGCCGCTGTCCAGGGGGCCGGGGGCCGGGGTGCCCGGGAAGGGGGCCGGTGCGCTGCCGTCCTGGGGACCGGAGTACGGGCCGGGGTATCCGTAGCCGCCCTGGGGGCCGGGGTATCCGTAGCCGCCCGCCCCCTGCCCGTACCCCTGCCCCTGGTCTCCGTGGCCGCCGGGCCGCTGCCCGTACCCCTGCGGTCCGCCGTACCCCTGCCCCTGCCCCTGCTGCTGCGGCTCCTGCGGCCACTGCGGTCCCCCAAAGCTCATGCCGCGCATCCTAAACCGGTTGGGCCGGGCCGACGCGGGCGGTGACAATGCACTCCATGGGACACGTCGAGGCCGCACATCTTGAGTACTACCTTCCCGACGGGAGGGTCCTGCTCGCGGACGCCTCCTTCCGGGTGGGGGAGGGGGCCGTCGTCGCCCTCGTCGGGGCCAACGGCGCCGGCAAGACCACGCTCCTCCGGATGATCTCCGGGGAGCTCCAGCCGCACGGCGGCTCCGTCACCGTCAGCGGTGGCCTCGGAGTGATGCCGCAGTTCGTCGGCTCCGTACGGGACGGCTCGACCGTCCGCGACCTGCTCGTCTCCGTCGCGCAGCCCCGCATCCGGGAGGCCGCGAAGGCGGTGGACGAGGCCGAGCACCTGATCATGACCGTCGATGACGAGGCCGCGCAGATGGCGTACGCGCAGGCGCTCTCCGACTGGGCCGAGGTGCAGGGGTACGAGGCCGAGACCCTGTGGGACATCTGCACCACGGCCGCGCTCGGCGTCCCGTACGAGAAGGCGCAGTTCCGGGAGGCCCGGTCGCTCTCCGGCGGCGAGCAGAAACGCCTCGTGCTCGAAGCGCTGCTGCGCGGCCCCGACGAGGTGCTGCTCCTGGACGAGCCGGACAACTACCTCGACGTGCCCGGCAAGCGGTGGCTGGAGGAACGGCTGCGGGAGACCCGCAAGACCGTGCTCTTCATCTCCCACGACCGGGAGCTGCTGTCCCGGGCCGCGCAGAAGATCGTCGCTGTCGAGCCCGGCCCGGGCGGTTCGGACGTGTGGGTGCACGGCGGCGGCTTCGACACCTTCCACGAGGCGCGGCGCGAGCGGTTCGCGCGCTTCGAGGAGCTGAAGCGGCGCTGGGAGGAGAAGCACGCCCAGCTGAAGAAGCTCGTGGTGAACCTGCGGCAGGCGGCCTCGGTCAGCCACGAGATGGCCTCGCGGTACGCGGCGGCGCAGACCCGGCTGCGGAAGTTCGAGGAGGCCGGGCCGCCGCCGGAGCCGCCGCGCGAGCAGGACATCAAGATGCGGCTGCGCGGGGGACGGACCGGGGTGCGGGCCGTGACCTGCGAGAACCTGGAGCTGACCGGGCTGATGAAGCCGTTCTCCCTGGAGGTCTTCTACGGGGAGCGGGTCGCCGTCCTCGGCTCGAACGGCTCCGGCAAGTCGCACTTCCTGCGGCTGCTCGCCGGGGACGAGTCGGTCGCGCACACCGGGACGTGGAAGCTGGGCGCCCGGGTCGTGCCCGGCCACTTCGCGCAGACCCACGCCCACCCGGAGCTGGCCGGGCGCCCGCTCGTGGACATCCTGTGGACCGAACACTCCAAGGACCGGGGCGGGGCGATGTCCGTGCTGCGCCGGTACGAGCTGGAGCGCCAGGGCGACCAGCCCTTCGACAAGCTCTCGGGCGGGCAGCAGGCCCGGTTCCAGATCCTGCTGCTCGAACTGGCGGGGACGACGGCGCTGCTCCTGGACGAGCCGACGGACAACCTGGACCTGGAGTCGGCCGAGGCGCTCCAGGACGGTCTGGAGGCGTACGAGGGGACGGTGTTGGCCGTCACGCACGACCGCTGGTTCGCGAAGAGCTTCGACCGTTACCTGGTCTTCGGCTCGGACGGGGTCGTACGGGAGACGTCGGAACCGGTGTGGGACGAGCGGCGGGTGGAGCGGGCGCGGTAGGGGGCGCTGTAAGGGGATGCGGCGGGGCCCGCGCGTTTTGACCCGTCCGGGGTGGCGCGGGTACTGTTGCGGTTTGTTATGCGCAGTGGCTTCGTCGTTCTCACGCGAAGGGCCTCGCGCAAGTTCCCTGGAGCAGTTACCAGTGGCTCGCATACGGGCGGCGTCCCGGCAGTGCAGGCCCCAGCTGCATGATCGCTTCAGGTGTGTCTGGACTCCATCCACTGAAGAAGCGAAGGCTACGAAGTGCGTACGTACAGCCCCAAGCCCGGCGATGTCACTCGCCAGTGGCACATCATCGACGCGCAGGACGTTGTCCTGGGCCGTCTGGCGACCACGGCCGCGAACCTCCTGCGAGGCAAGCACAAGCCGGTGTACGCCCCCCACATGGACATGGGCGACTTCGTCATCATCATCAACGCCGACAAGGTCCACCTGTCCGGCAACAAGAAGACCCAGAAGCTGGCGTACCGCCACTCCGGCTTCCCGGGCGGTCTGCGCTCCGTCCGCTACGACGAGCTGCTGGACAAGAACCCCGAGAAGGCCGTCGAGAAGGCCATCAAGGGCATGATCCCCAAGAACTCCCTGGGCCGTCAGATGCTCTCGAAGCTGAAGGTCTACGCGGGCGAGAACCACCCGCACGCTGCCCAGCAGCCGGTTCCGTTCGAGATCACCCAGGTCGCGCAGTAATTCCGGCCACACCCCCTAAGAACGAAAGAAATCTGAGGAGCATCGTGGCCGAGACCACCCCCGAGACCCCCGTCGACGAGTTCGAGGGCGTCGAGGAGTACACCACCGAGACCGAGCTCGTCGAGGGTGAGTACACCTCCGAGTCGCTCGCGTCCCGCTTCGGCGACCCGCAGCCGGCCGCCGGCCTGGGCCGTCGCAAGAACGCCATCGCCCGCGTCCGGATCGTTCCGGGCACCGGCAAGTGGAAGATCAACGGTCGCACCCTTGAGGACTACTTCCCCAACAAGGTGCACCAGCAGGAAGTCAACGAGCCCTTCAAGGTGCTCGAGCTCGACAACCGCTACGACGTCATCGCCCGCATCGCGGGTGGCGGCGTCTCCGGCCAGGCCGGCGCCCTGCGCCTCGGCGTGGCCCGTGCGCTGAACGAGGCGGACGTCGAGAACAACCGCCCGGCGCTGAAGAAGGCCGGCTTCCTCTCCCGCGACGACCGTGCGGTCGAGCGCAAGAAGGCCGGTCTCAAGAAGGCCCGCAAGGCTCCGCAGTACAGCAAGCGCTAATCGCCTGCTCGGTCTGCATTCCGTACGCCCCGGCGGCACTGCCCGTGCCGTCGGGGCGTACGTTTTTTCATACGCTCTTTCATCACCCCGGGCACGTATTTTCGGAGGACAGCTGTGGGACGACTCTTCGGCACGGACGGCGTACGCGGCGTCGCCAACGCGGATCTGACGGCTGAGCTGGCGCTCGGCCTCTCCGTCGCGGCGGCGCACGTGCTCGCCGAGGCGGGCACCTTCGAGGGGCATCGGCCGACCGCCGTGGTCGGGCGCGACCCGCGCGCGTCCGGAGAGTTCCTGGAGGCCGCCGTCGTGGCCGGCCTCGCCAGCGCCGGCGTCGACGTGCTGCGCGTCGGCGTCCTGCCCACCCCGGCCGTGGCCCACCTCACCGGCGTCCTCGGCGCCGACCTCGGCGTGATGCTCTCCGCGAGCCACAACGCCATGCCCGACAACGGCATCAAGTTCTTCGCGCGCGGCGGCCACAAGCTGGCCGACGAACTGGAGGACAGGATCGAAGCCGTGTACGAGGAGCACCGCACGGGCGCCCCCTGGGACCGTCCGACCGGGGCCGGCGTCGGCCGCGTCCGCGACTACGACGAGGGCTTCGACACGTACGTCGCCCACCTCGTCGCGGTCCTCCCCAACCGCCTCGACGGTCTGAAGGTCGTCCTGGACGAGGCCCACGGCGCCGCCTCCCGCGTCTCGCCCGAGGCCTTCTCGCGGGCCGGTGCCGAGGTCGTCACCATCGGCGCCCGGCCGGACGGCCTCAACATCAACGACGGCTGCGGCTCCACCCACCTCGACCTGCTCCGGGCCGCCGTCGTCGAGCACGGCGCCGACCTGGGCATCGCGCACGACGGCGACGCCGACCGCTGCCTCGCCGTGGACGCGGCGGGCAACGAGGTCGACGGCGACCAGATCCTCGCCGTGCTCGCCCTCGCCATGCGCGAGGCCGGCACCCTGCGCGGCGACACGGTCGTCGCGACCGTCATGTCCAACCTGGGCTTCAAGCTCGCCATGGAGCGCGAGGGCCTGAACCTCGTCCAGACGGCGGTCGGCGACCGCTACGTCCTGGAGGCCATGAAGGAGCACGGCTTCGCGCTCGGCGGCGAGCAGTCGGGCCACGTCATCGTGCTCGACCACGCCACCACCGGCGACGGCACCCTCACCGGCCTCATGCTGGCCGCCCGGGTCGCCGCCACCGGCAAGTCCCTCGCGGAGCTCGCCGGGGTGATGGAGCGGCTGCCGCAGGTCCTCATCAACGTGAAGGACGTCGACAAGTCGCGCGTCACCACCTCCGCCGACCTGGCCGCCGCCGTCACCGAGGCCGAGCGCGAGCTGGGCTCCACCGGCCGGGTGCTGCTCCGCTCCTCGGGCACCGAGCCGCTGGTCCGCGTCATGGTCGAGGCCGCCGACATCGAGCAGGCCCGCTCGGTCGCGCAGCGCCTCGCGGACGTCGTGAAGTCCGCTCTGGGCTAGCCTTCCCGAGGCACCGTCATGCGGGGACGGCCCCGCCGCACCGGACTCCGGTACGGCGGGGCCCTCTCCGTTTCACAGGGTCCCGTCAGCGGCCCTTGCGCGACGTGCGGCGCCAGCGGCCGCGCTGGGTGCGCCAGAGCAGCTTCTGGCCGTACAGCGTCAGCACCCCGGCCAGCATGATCCCGAGCAGGTTGAGCAGCAGCTGCTCGATCGAGCCCCACATCTGACCCAGGTCGCCGTAGGCGAGCGCCACCGCCGCGTTCGCGCCCGCCGGGACCGTCGTCACCGAGATCGCCACGCCCACCAGGGCCCCGGACTTCGCCGAGGTCAGCGAGAGCACGCCCGCCGCGCCCGCGAGCAGCGCCACGACGAAGGAGAACGGGTCCGGCTGCCAGATGAAGCTGGTGTTGGGCCGCTCCGCATCCAGCCGGTCCCGGCTGAACAGGTCGAACGCGTCCATCCCCAGGCTGAACAGCGTCGTGGCCGCGATCGCCACGGCGAAGCCGACGAGCAGCGCGATCAGCGAGCGCGCCGCGAGCCTCGGAGCGCGTCGCACCATCGCCGTACAGACGCCGGCGAGCGGGCCGAACTCGGGTCCGACGGCCATGGCGCCGACGATGAGGACCGCGTTGTCCAGGACGACGCCGCAGGCCGCGATCATCGTGGCCAGGGCCATGAACGCGACGTACGTGACCGAGAGCGTGGATTCCTCGTGCGTCGCGCCCGTCAGCTGTTCCCAGATGACCGCGTCGGCGGGCTCGCCCGGGGCCTCCTTCTCGGCGGTGACCGCCCGCTCGGAGAGGGTGAGGCCGATGTCGTCGACGGCGATCGAACCGACCTGGTCGATCCGCAGCCCGCGCAGGCCCTTGAGGAGCTCGTCGCCCGCCTCGCGGGCCACGTCGCACAGCACCACGTCCCCGGCGGGGGACCGGGCCGCGCCGGGGAGGACCACCAGGTGCGTGGTGCCCACCGTCGACTCGATGAGCTCGGTCACGGCCGGGGTGGTCCCGCTCGGGACGATCATCCGGAGATGCAGCATCCTCAGAGCTTACGGAGGCTCAGCTTCTGCACCTTGTGGTCGGGGCCCTTGCGGACGACGAGGGTGGCCCGGCCGCGGGTGGGCGCCACGTTCTCCAGGAGGTTGACCTTGTTGACGGTCCGCCACATGGTGCGGGCGTAGTCGAAGGCCTCCTCCTCGGAGACCTGGGTGTAGCGGCGGAAGTACGAGGAGGGGTCCTGGAACGCGGTGTCGCGCAGCTTGCGGAAGCGGTTCAGGTACCAGCGCTCGATGTCCTCCGGCCGCGCGTCCACGTACACCGAGAAGTCGAAGTAGTCGGCGAGGCCGACGCGGGTCCGGCCGTCCTTGCCGGGCAGGGCCGGCTGGAGGACGTTCAGACCCTCCACGATCAGGATGTCCGGGCGGCGCACCACCAGCCGCTCGCCGGGCACCCGGTCGTAGATCAGGTGCGAGTAGACCGGGGCCGTGACCTCGTCCTTGCCCGCCTTGATGTCCGCGACGAACCGGGTCAGGGCCCGGCGGTCGTACGACTCGGGGAAGCCCTTGCGGGACATCAGGCCGCGCGCCTTCAGCTCCTCCATCGGGTAGAGGAAGGCGTCCGTGGTCACCAGCTCCACGCGCGGGTGCTCCGGCCAGCGGGCGAGGAGCGCCTGGAGGAGGCGGGAGACGGTGGACTTGCCGACGGCGACCGAGCCGGCCACCCCTATGACGAAGGGGGTGCCGCGCTGCTCGGCGCTCTCGCCGAGGAAGGTGTTCAGGGCGCCGCGCAGACCGCTGGTGGCCTGCACGTACAGGTTGAGCAGCCGGGACAGCGGCAGGTAGACGTCCCGCACCTCGTCGAGGTCGATGACGTCCCCGAGGCCGCGGAGCCGTTCGACCTCCTCGGCGGTGAGGGGCAGCGGCGTCTTGTCGCGCAGGGCGCTCCACTCGGCCCGGGTGAGGTCGACGTACGGGGTCGCCTCGGACGGACGGCGGTGTCCGTTTCCGTGGCGGGGGCCCTGGGGCCCGCCCCCGGGGCCGTCCCCGTGGGCGCTTCGTGGCGGCGAAGTGATCACACCGCCATTGTCGGGGGTCGGGGGCGGCCGCGGGTGGTGGGGTCGGTCACGCGGCGAAAGGATTGGACGAGGCCGGGTCCGTGGGCAATCATGCGGGGGCCGCGTGGGCTCCTGATCGCACGCGGGGGGAGCCGCCCTCGGGCGGCACGAAGAGAAGCAGAGAGTCACCACGCATGCGTACGTCCATCCGAAACGCCGCCGTCGCCGCGACCGCCGTCTCGCTCGCCCTGCTCGCCACGGCCTGTGGCGGCGGGGAGAGCGGCGACAAGGGCAAGGACGCCGGGAAGGGCTCGGCGGCGCCGAGCGCCTCCGCCACCTCCGAGGCCCCCGCGGCCAAGGCGCTCTCCGACGCCGAGCTGGAGAAGCTGATCGTCGAGAAGGCCGACCTCAAGGGCTACCAGGTCCAGAAGACCGAGGCCGGCGACGTCGTCCCGGCGTCCGAGGTCGTCACCGAGAAGCCCGGCTGCGCCCCGATCGCCCACGCGATGTCCTTCATCTCGCCCGGCTCGCCCGCCGCGTCGGCCGAGCGCCAGGTGCTCGCGGAGCCGAAGAAGGACGCCACGGCCGACCCGGAGGATGCGCTCCTCGGGGCGCTCGGCGTCGAGATGAGCGCGGTGGTGCTCGGCTCGTACGACGGGCAGGGCGCCCAGGAGGCCCTGGCCTCGGTGAAGAAGGCCGGCGCCGACTGCGCCGGCGGCTTCACGGTCTCCCACAAGTCGGAGAAGAACAAGGTCCTGAAGGTCGTCCCGGAGAGCTTCACCGCCGGTGAGGAGGCGGCCTCCTTCACCCTCACCAGCGACCTGGAGGGCGAGACGCTGATCAGCAAGCTCGTCGTCCTGCGCCAGGGCAACACGCTCGCGTCCTTCTCGACCGTCAGCTTCGGCCCGGGCGGGGTCAAGGCGTTCCCGAAGGCCGTCATCGACGCGCAGGTGAAGAAGCTGGGCTGACGCCCCGGCAGGACCCCCGTCCGCCCCGCCGGACGGAGCCCGTGTCGGCTCCGTCCGGTGGGGTGGATTCCGCCGTAGTCTTCCGGCATGTGCGGAATCGTGGGATACGTCGGCGGTCAGTCGGCGCTTGATGTGGTGGTCGCGGGCCTCAAGCGGCTCGAATACCGGGGCTACGACTCGGCCGGTGTCGCGGTGCTCTCCGACGGGGGGCTCGCCGCGGCGAAGCGGGCGGGGAAGCTCGTCAACCTGGAGAAGGAGCTGGGCGAGCGGCCGCTGCCCGGCGGAGCCGTGGGGATCGGGCACACCCGCTGGGCCACCCACGGCGGTCCGACCGACGCCAACGCGCACCCGCACCTGGACAACGCCGGGCGGGTCGCCGTCGTCCACAACGGCATCATCGAGAACTTCGCCGTGCTGCGCGAGGAGCTGGCCGGGCGCGGTCACGACCTGACGTCCGAGACGGACACCGAGGTCGTCGCGCACCTGCTCGCCGAGGAGTTCTCCTCCACCGGCGACCTGGCCGAGTCCATGCGGCTCGTGTGCCGGCGGCTCGACGGGGCGTTCACCCTGGTCGCCGTGCACGCCGACCAGCCGGACACCGTCGTCGGCGCCCGCCGCAACTCCCCGCTCGTCGTCGGCGTCGGCGAGGGCGAGAACTTCCTCGCCTCCGACGTCTCCGCCTTCATCGCCCACACCCGCTCCGCGATCGAGCTGGGCCAGGACCAGGTGGTCGAGCTGACCCGGGACGGCGTCACCGTCACCGACTTCGACGGGACGCCCGCCGACGTGCGGGCCTACCACGTCGACTGGGACGCCTCCGCCGCCGAGAAGGGCGGCTACGACCACTTCATGCTCAAGGAGATCGCCGAGCAGCCCAAGGCCGTCGCCGACACCCTCCTCGGCCGGATCGACGCCTCCGGGCGGCTCACCCTGGACGAGGTGCGCATCCCCGACACCGTGCTCCGCGAGGCCGACAAGATCGTCGTCGTCGCGTGCGGCACCGCCTTCCACGCCGGGCTCATCGCCAAGTACGCCATCGAGCACTGGACCCGCATCCCCTGCGAGGTCGAGCTGGCCAGCGAGTTCCGCTACCGGGACCCGATCCTCGGCCCGCGCACCCTGGTGATCGCGATCTCCCAGTCCGGCGAGACGATGGACACCCTGATGGCGCTGCGGCACGCGCGCGAGCAGGGCGCGAAGGTCCTCGCCGTCTGCAACACCAACGGCTCCACCATCCCGCGCGAGTCCGACGCCGTGCTCTACACGCACGCCGGGCCCGAGGTCGCCGTCGCCTCCACCAAGGCCTTCCTGACCCAGCTCGTCGCCTGCTACCTGCTCGCGCTCCACCTCGGGCAGGTCCGCGGCACCCAGTGGGGCGACGAGGTCCTCGCCGTCGTGCGCGAGCTCGCCCGGATCGGCGAGGAGGTCGAGCGCGTCCTGGAGACGATGGAGCCCGTACGGGCCCTCGCCCGCTCCCTCGCCCACAAGGACACCGTCCTCTTCCTCGGCCGTCACGTCGGCTACCCGGTGGCCCTGGAGGGCGCCCTGAAGCTCAAGGAACTGGCGTACATGCACGCCGAGGGCTTCGCCGCGGGCGAGCTCAAGCACGGGCCGATCGCCCTCATCGAGGAGGACCTGCCGGTCGTGGTCGTGGTCCCCTCGCCGGAGGGCCGCTCCGTCCTCCACGACAAGATCGTCTCCAACATCCAGGAGATCAGGGCGCGCGGCGCCCGCACGATCGTGATCGCGGAGGAGGGCGACGAGACGGTCGTCCCGTACGCCGACCACCTCGTCCGCGTCCCCGCCACGCCTACGCTGCTCCAGCCGCTGGTCGCCACGGTGCCGCTCCAGGTCTTCGCCTGCGAGCTCGCCACCGCGCGGGGCAACGAGGTCGACCAGCCGCGCAACCTGGCCAAGTCCGTGACCGTGGAGTGAATGGGCTCGGGGGCGAGCGGGACCGTGGAGTGAGCGGGACAGGGGAGTGAGCGGGAAATGATCATCGGGGTGGGGATCGACGTGGCGGAGATCGACCGGTTCGCCGCGTCGGTCGAACGGACGCCGGGGCTGCTGCGGCGCCTCTTCGTCGAGGGCGAGCTGTGCCTTCCGAGCGGCGAGCGGCGCGGGATCGCCTCGCTCGCCGTGCGGTTCGCCGCGAAGGAGGCCCTGGCGAAGGCGCTCGGCGCACCGGCCGGGCTGCACTGGACGGACGCAGAGGTGTACGTCGAGGAGAGCGGGCAGCCGCGCCTGCGGGTCCGGGGGACGGTGGAGGCCCGTGCGGCGGAGCTGGGCGTGAAGCACTGGCACGTGTCGCTGAGCCATGACGCGGGGGTGGCGTCGGCGGTGGTGATCGCGGAGGGGTGAGCGGTACGACCCGGGGCCCGGCCGCTTCCGAACGGCCGGGCCCCGAGTCGTGTGGCGCGCGCGGCCGCCAGGGCCGGCGACGGGATGTGTGTGCCGCGCGCGTGCGGAGTGGTGTGACGCCATCCGACTTACTTAGGTAAGGCTAAGCTAAGTTACATGGCGAGGGGTGTCAACCCCGCCTCCCGGCGGACGTCCCGGGTCTGCGGCAGACTGCTGGGCATGCGTACCGCTCACCGCGTGGAGACCGTCCGGGCCGCCGAGGCCGCCCTCATGGCCCGCCTCCCGGAGGGCGCCCTCATGGGCAGGGCCGCCGCCGGACTCGCCGCCGCCTGCTGCTCGCTGCTCGGGAAGGGACGGGTGTACGGGGCCCGGGTCGTCCTCCTCGTCGGCACCGGCGACAACGGCGGCGACGCGCTGTACGCCGGGGCCCGGCTCGCCCGGCGCGGCGCGGGCGTGACCGCCGTGCTGCTCGGCGCGCGCGCCCACGCGGGCGGGCTCGCGGCGCTCCGGGCGGCGGGCGGGCGGATCGCGGACGACCCCTTCGAGCCGCTGGCCGGCGCCGACCTCGTCCTCGACGGGATCACCGGCATCGGCGGGCGCGGCGGGCTGCGGCCCGACGCCGTACCCGTCGCGCGGGCCGCGCGCGGCTCCGACGCGGTCGTGGTCGCCGTCGACCTGCCGAGCGGCGTCGACGCCGACACCGGGGAGGTCGCCGGGGAGGCGCTGCGGGCCGACGTGACGGTCACCTTCGGGACGTACAAGCCGGGGCTGCTCGTCGACCCGGCACACGCGTACGCGGGCGCGCTGCGGCTCGTGGACATCGGGCTCGACGCGGTCCTGCCGGGGGTGCCGGACCTGGAGGCGCTCCAGCACGAGGACGTGGCGCGGCTGCTGCCGGTGCCGGGCGCCGAGAGCGACAAGTACCGGCGCGGGGTCGTCGGCGTCGTTGCCGGCTCCGAGCGCTACCCCGGCGCCGCCGTCCTCGCCGTGACCGGGGCGCTGCGGGGCGGGGCGGGGGCCGTGCGGTACGTCGGGGCCGGCGGGGACGCGGTGCTCGCCGCGCACCCCGAGACCCTGGTGCACCCCTGGCCGCCGCGGAAGGCCGGACGGGTCCAGGCCTGGGTCGTCGGACCGGGCCTCGGGGAGGAGGCCGGGGCGCGGGAGGCGGTCGCGGAGGTCCTCGCCTCGGACGTGCCGGTCCTGGTCGACGCGGACGGGCTGCGGGGCCTCGACCCGGCGGTCGTACGGGGCCGGGGCGCGCCCACGCTCCTCACCCCGCACGCGGGCGAGGCGGCGGCGCTGCTCTCCGTCCCCCGGGAGGAGGTCGAGGCGGGGCGGCTCGCGGCGGTCCGGGAGCTGGCGGACCGCTTCGGCGCGACGGTCCTCCTCAAGGGCTCCACGACGCTGGTGCACGGGGGCGCCGGCCGTCCCGTACGGGTGAACCCGACCGGGACGTCCTGGCTCGCCACCGCCGGGAGCGGCGACATCCTCTCCGGCCTGGCGGGCTCGCTGCTCGCGGCGGGCCTGCCGCCCGTCGACGCGGCCTCCTGCGCGGCCTACCTCCACGGCCTCGCGGCCCGCCGCGCCTCGTCGGGCACGGCTCCGGTGACGGCGACGGAGGTGGCGGGGGCGTTGCGGGGGGCGTGGCAGGACGTGACGGCACCGTCGTAGGGCGGCCGCCCGGGCGCGGTGTCGCCCGTAAGGGTGATCGGCGCTACAGCCCGGGGAAGCGGTGTCGGGGGCGGCACCTGAGAGACTGGGCGCGATGACTGAGACACCGCCGCCCCGCAGAGCCCGCGCCGAGATCGACCTCGGCGCGCTGCGTGCGAACGTCCGCACGCTGCGCGCCCGCGTCGCCCCCCACGTCCGGATCATGGCCGTGGTCAAGGCCGACGCGTACGGACACGGCGCCCTGCGCTGTGCCCGGGCCGCCTTGGAGGCGGGGGCGGACTGGCTCGGCACGGCCACCCCGCACGAGGCGCTCGCGCTGCGGGCCGCCGGGATCACGGACGTCCCCGTCATGTGCTGGCTCTGGACCCCCGGCGACCCCTGGGACCGGGGCATCGAGGCCGGGCTCGACATGTCCGTCAGCGGACTGTGGGCCCTGCGGGAGGTCGTCGCGGCCGCCCGCGCCACCGGGAGGAGCGCGCGCGTCCAGCTCAAGGCCGACACCGGGCTCGGCCGCAACGGCTGCCAGCCCGCCGACTGGCCCGAGTTGGTCGGGGAGGCGCTGAAGGCCGAGGCCGAGGGCCTCCTCAAGGTCACCGGACTCTGGTCGCACTTCGCCTGCGCCGACGAGCCCCACCACCCCTCCATCGCCGCCCAGCTCGACGTCTTCCGTTCGATGCTCGACCACGCCGAGAAGGCCGGCGTCGAGCCCGAGGTCCGGCACATCGCCAACTCGCCGGCCACCCTCACCCTCCCCGAGGCCCACTTCGACCTCGTCCGGCCCGGCATCGCCGTCTACGGCATCTCGCCCAGCCCCGAACTCGGCACCTCCGCCGAACTCGGCCTGCGGCCCGTCATGTCCCTCAAGGCGAGCGTCGCCCTCGTCAAGCGGGTCCCGGCCGGGCACGGCGTCAGCTACGGCCACCACTACGTCACCGAGGGCGAGACCACCCTCGGACTCGTGCCGCTCGGATACGCCGACGGCGTCCCCCGGCACGCCTCCGGCCGCGGCCCCGTCCTCGTCGGGGACGCGGTCCGCACGATCGCCGGCCGCGTCGCCATGGACCAGTTCGTGCTCGACCTCGGCGGGGAGACCCCCGAGCCCGGCACCGAGGCCGTGCTCTTCGGCCCCGGCGACCGGGGCGAACCGACCGCCGAGGACTGGGCGGTGGCCGCCGACACCATCGCGTACGAGATCGTCACCCGGATCGGGGCACGCGTCCCGCGCGTCTACCCGGGCGAATGAGAGGAAGCGTCCGTGGGGGAGTCCAGTAGCGGCGGCACCTGGCGCCGCGCCGGTTTCGCCGGCGCCGCGATAGGCGTCCTGGCGGCCGGAGCCGCCGCCGGGGTCGCCGTCGAACGGCTCACCGTCGGCCGTTCCGTACGCCGGAAGGCGCGGCTCGCCCTGGACTCCACCGGCCCCTACGGCGGACTCCGCGGCACCCCCGGCCGTGCCCTCGCCGACGACGGGACCGTTCTCTACTACGAGGTCGACGAGGTCGACGAGATCGACGGGGGTGGCGAGGGCGGTGACGGCGCCGAGGCCCCCGCCCGGCTCCGGCGGCTCTTCGGGCGCCGCGAACCCGCCCCCGTCACCGTCGTCTTCAGCCACGGCTACTGCCTCAACCAGGACTCCTGGCACTTCCAGCGGGCCGCCCTGCGCGGTCTCGTACGGACCGTCCACTGGGACCAGCGCAGCCACGGGCGCTCGGGACAGGGCGTCACCCAGGCGGGACCCGGCGCCGTCCCCGTCTCCATCGACCGGCTCGGCCGCGACCTCAAGGCCGTCGTCGACGCCGCCGCCCCCGACGGCCCCCTCGTCCTCGTCGGGCACTCCATGGGCGGCATGACGGTGATGGCGTTCGCCGAGCAGTACCCGGAGCTGACGCGCGAGCGCGTCGCCGGCGTCGCCTTCGTCGGCACCTCGGCCGGAAAGCTGCACGAGGTGACGTACGGACTGCCCGTCCTGGGCGTCAACGCCGTCCGGCGGGTCCTCCCGGGCGTCCTGCGGACCCTCGGCGCCCAGGCGGAGCTGGTCGAGCGCGGCCGCCGGGCGACGGCCGACCTCTTCGCCGGGCTCGTCAAGAAGTACTCGTTCGCCTCGAAGGACGTGGACCCGGCGGTCGCCCGCTTCGCCGAGCGGATGATCGAGTCCACCCCCATCGACGTGGTCGCCGCCTTCTACCCGGCCTTCGCGGAGCACGACAAGTCCGCCTCCCTGCCCGCCCTCCGCGACCTGCCGGTGCTCGCGCTCGCCGGGGACCGCGACCTCGTCACCCCCAGCTCCCACACCGAGGCCATCGCCGCCCTGCTCCCCGACGCCGAGCTGGTGATCGTCCCGGACGGGGGCCACCTGGTGATGCTGGAGCACCCGGAGGCCGTCACCGACCGCCTCGCCGACCTGCTCGTACGGGCCGGAGCCGGGCCGGAGGCGACGACGGCGAGGACGGAGCCCGGAAAAAGCTAGATTGGCGGTATGGAAGCAGCGCACCCGTCCGTACCCTCCACCCCCTCCGTCCCCTCCGCGCCCGGCGACGCCACGCCCGTCTCCGAGGCCGCCCTCTCCGTCGACTCCCCGGAGCGGATGCAGGAGCTGGGCCGCCGGCTCGCGAAGATCCTGCGCCCCGGCGACCTCGTCATGCTCACCGGTGAACTCGGCGCCGGGAAGACCACCCTCACCCGCGGCCTCGGCGAGGGGCTCGGGGTGCGCGGCGCCGTCACCTCGCCGACCTTCGTCATCGCCCGCGTCCACCCGTCCCTGGTCGGCGGCCCGGCCCTGGTCCACGTCGACGCGTACCGCCTCGGCGGCGGGCTGGACGAGATGGAGGACCTCGACCTGGACGTGTCGCTGCCCGAGTCCGTGGTGGTCGTGGAGTGGGGCGACGGCAAGGTCGAGGAGCTGACCGACGACCGGCTGCACCTGCTGATCCACCGCGTCACCGGCGACACCGACGACGACCGGCGCACGGTCGTGCTGCGCGGCGTCGGGGAGCGCTGGACGGGGGAGGACCTGGGCGCGCTCTGAAACCCCCGCACACGCGCTTTCCGGCCCGCGCCCACGTATGTTCCGACAACGTGTCGGCAAAATGTTGCGTGGGCCGCGCGCGCCGTGGTCCCATGGACGCACGAGCTGGTTAGGTGTACCTAACCTACGGGAGGCAGGCATGGCGACGCCGGAGCGCGCGGAACCCGGTCGGGAGCACGTCACGATGAGCGAGCTGCTGGCGTCCTGCGCGGCCGCCCGCACCCTCTCGACCCCGCCGAGACCGCAGGCCGAGGACGACGCGCGGGAGCGGGACGCCGCCGCGTACGACCGGTACGGGCGGGCGGAGGACGAGGCCGCCTAGCCTCTGACGGGGCCGCCTGGCTCCTGACGGGGCCGCCCAGCCTCTGACGGGGCCGCCCGGGCGCCGCTTCGAGCCACGCGCGGGTCAGGGGACGACGACGACCTTCGTGCCGATCACCGCGAACGTCCACAGCGCGTTCCCGTCGGCGCGCTTCATGCGGACGCCGCCGGTCCTCTTCGCCGGGTCCGGCTCCGGCAGCGAGCCGTCCACCGCCGCGCTGAAGCCGATCGCCACGTCCTGGGCCGTCGCGAACCGCACCACGTGCTCGATCTGCACCCCGTCCGAGCCGCGCACCGTGCCCGACCGCGAGGTCACCGCGTACGAGCCGGGCGGCGGGGACACCGTGCTCGGCACCACCGTGAAGGTGCGGGTGGCCTTGCCGCCGTCATCCACCAGCCACACCCGGCGGTCGGCCAGGCCGTACACCACCCGCTCCCCGGTGCCCGAGCCCGCCGGTACGGCGAGGGGGTCGCGGACCGGCTGCTTCGGGCCGCCGCTCGGGGAGGTCGAGGGGGCCGCCGTGCTCGGGGCCTTCGGCTCGGCCGAGAGGTCCGCCGGGACGTTCGCGGAGGCCTGGTAGGCGAGGAAACAGACCGCGGCGACCGCCGCCGCCGTGAGCCCGGCCACGAATCCCGAGCTGCTCCGTGCCACCGTGCCCACCTCTCGTACGAATGTGTCGAAGGGTGACGGTAGCAGCCGCCGCCCCGGGGTTCGGGGCAGCGTGCCCGGGAGCCGTAGGCTGTTCGCGTGCTGTTGCTCGCCATGGATACCGCCACCCCCGCCGTCACCGTCGCCCTCCACGACGGCGAGGCCGTCGTCGCCTCGTCCGGCCAGGTCGACGCCCGCCGCCACGGGGAGCTGCTGCTGCCCGCCGTCGACCGGGTCCTCGCCGAGGCCGGGCTGAAGCTCGACGCGGTCACCGGCGTGGTCGTCGGCGTCGGCCCCGGCCCGTACACCGGTCTGCGCGTCGGCCTCGTCACGGCCGCGGCCTTCTCGTCCGCGCTCGGCGTGCCCGTGCACGGCCTGTGCACCCTCGACGGACTCGCGTACGCCTCCGGGATCGAGGAGCCCTTCGCCGTCGCCACGGACGCGCGCCGCAAGGAGGTGTACTGGGCGCGGTACGCCGACTCCCGCACCCGCGTGACCGACGCGGCCGTCGACCGGCCCGCCGACATCGCGGAAGCCCTTGCCGGGCTCCCGGTCGTCGGCGCGGGCGCCCGCCTCTACCCCGGGGCCTTCCCCGACGCCCGCGACCCCGAGCACCAGTCGGCCGCCGCGCTCGCCGCCCTCGCGGCGGAGCGGCTGGCGGCCGGGGACGGCGGGGCCGGGAGCGGGGGTTTCCTCGACCCGCTGCCGATGTACCTGCGCCGCCCCGACGCCCAGGTGCCCAAGAACTACAAGGTGGTCACCCCCAAGTGACCGGCCAAGCGACCGGCGGCGTCGGACTGCGCGAGATGCGCTGGTGGGACATCGCACCGGTGCTCGCCCTGGAGGACGAGCTGTTCCCCGAGGACGCCTGGTCGGCCGGGATGTTCTGGTCCGAACTCGCGCACTCCCGGGGGCCGGGCGCCACCCGCCGGTACGTCGTCGCGGAGGACCCCGGCGGCCGGCTCGTCGGCTACGCCGGGCTCGCCGCCGCCGGCGGCCTCGGGGACGTGCAGACCATCGCCGTCTCCCGCGACCAGTGGGGGACCGGGCTCGGCGCCCGGCTCCTCACCGACCTGCTCCAGCACGCCACCGCCTTCGAGTGCGACGAGGTCCTGCTCGAAGTGCGCGTGGACAACACCCGGGCCCAGAAGCTCTACGAGCGCTTCGGCTTCGAGCCCATCGGTTTCCGGCGCGGCTACTACCAGCCCGGAAACGTCGACGCGCTCGTGATGCGACTGACCGTTCAAGGAACCGGAACCGATATCTGATGGCTGCTGACGAACCCCTCGTGCTCGGCATCGAGACCTCCTGCGACGAGACCGGCGTCGGCATCGTCCACGGGACCACCCTCCTCGCCGACGCCGTCGCCTCCAGCGTCGACACCCACGCCCGCTACGGCGGCGTCGTGCCCGAGATCGCCTCCCGCGCGCACCTGGAGGCGATGGTCCCGACGATCGAGCGCGCCCTGAAGACCGCCGGCGTCTCCGCGAAGGACCTCGACGGCATCGCCGTCACCGCCGGTCCCGGCCTGGCGGGCGCGCTGCTCGTCGGCGTCTCGGCGGCCAAGGCGTACGCCTACGCCCTCGGCAAGCCGCTCTACGGCGTCAACCACCTGGCCTCCCACATCTGCGTCGACCAGCTGGAGCACGGCAAACTGCCCGAGCCGACGATGGCCCTGCTCGTCTCCGGCGGGCACTCCTCGCTGCTGCTCTCCGCCGACATCACCTCCGACGTGCGCCCGATGGGCGCCACCATCGACGACGCGGCCGGTGAGGCCTTCGACAAGATCGCCCGCGTGCTCGACCTCGGCTTCCCCGGCGGACCGGTCATCGACCGGCTCGCCAGGGAGGGCGACCCGAGGGCCATCGCCTTCCCGCGCGGTCTGAGCGGTGCCAAGGACCCGGCGTACGACTTCTCCTTCTCCGGGCTCAAGACCGCCGTGGCCCGCTGGATCGAGGCGAAGAAGGCGGCCGGCGAGGAGGTGCCGGTGCGGGACGTGGCCGCGTCCTTCCAGGAGGCGGTCGTGGACGTGCTCACCCGCAAGGCCGTCCGGGCCTGCAAGGACGAGGGCGTCGACCACCTGATGATCGGCGGCGGCGTGGCCGCGAACTCGCGGCTGCGCGCCCTCGCCCAGGAGCGCTGCGAGCGCGCCGGCATCCGGCTGCGGGTGCCCCGGCCGGGCCTGTGCACGGACAACGGCGCGATGGTCGCGGCCCTCGGCGCCGAGATGGTCGCCCGGAACCGGGCCGCCTCCGACCTGGAGCTGTCGGCGGACTCCTCGCTGCCGGTGACGGACCCGCACGTGCCGGGCGCCCACGCGCACGGCCACTCCCACGACCACTCCCACGATCACGTGCACGAGGTCAGCAAGGAGAACCTGTACTCGTGAGGCTCACCCTCATGTGGGAGGCGCGGGCCGCGCAGGGGCGGGGCCCCGAGCTCCTGGAGTGGGCCCGGGAGCGGTCCCGGGTCCTCGCGTACGAGCCGGAGCGCCGGGAGGTCTTCCGCGCGCCCCAGGACCGGGTCCTCGTCCTCACCTGGTGGGAGGCGGAGGCCTTCGACGCGGAGCTGCCGGAGCTGCCGGAGCCGGACGCGGAGCTGATCACCCGGCCGGTCCACCGCTGGCGGTTCGAGGCGGTCGAGTAGCCGTACGGCCGGGAGTCTCGTCGGTCACACGTACGTCCGTCGGGCAACCTTTCGAGCCGTACGGGCATCTCCCGGCGCGTGAAGAAGACGATCGCGCTCCGGACGGCGCTGACCGCCGCGGCCCTGCTGGTGACCGGCTGCACGGCGGAGCGCCCTCCCGCCGCCCCCGTGTCCGCCCCGGCCCCGCCGACGTCGTCCGCGCCCCGGCCCGCCGCGGAGGAGAGCGGGACCCCGGGCGCCCCGGCGGAGGCCGCCGCGTACCGGAAGTGGGGTCTGAAGCCCTTCGCGGCCCCGCCCGCACCGCCGGCGGTGAAGCCGGTGGTCCGCAAGCCCGGGGAGCCGGTGCCGGTCGTCAGCGACATCCCCACCGAGGAGAAGATCGTCTTCGTCACGATCGACGACGGGGCGGAGAAGGACCCCGGGTTCGTCACGATGATGAGGGAGCTCAAGGTCCCCTTCACGATGTTCCTGACCGACTCCGCCATCCGCACCGACTACGCCTACTTCTCCCCGCTCGTCGCCCAGGGCCACGGCGTCGCCAACCACACGCTCACCCACCCCGATCTGCGCACCCTCTCGCCGGAGGCCCAGCGCCGCGAGATCTGCGGCCAGCAGCAGAAGCTGAAGGAGCGCTACGGCACGGCCCCGCGCCTCTTCCGCCCGCCGTACGGCAACTGGAACGAGGCCACGCGCACGGCGGCCGGGAGCTGCGGGGTGGACGCGATCGTGCTCTGGCGCGAGTCCATGCAGATCAAGAACATGCAGTACCAGCGCGGCGACCGGAAGCTCCACCCCGGCGACATCGTCCTGGCCCACTTCCGCGGCCCGTCCGAACTCAAGGGCCGCACGATGACCGAGATGACGGCCACGATGCTCCGCCGCATCCAGGAACAGGGCTTCACGGTGGCGCGGTTGGAGGACTACGTCTGAGCCGCGCCGGGGGCCCCTCGTGGAGACGTGGGCTCACTCGGCCCCGGCCGGTCGGGCCGGCCGGCCGATCAGCATCGTCGGGGCCCCTGCCACCCGGGTGAGCAGGACCGTCGCCGCGTTCGGGCCCTTCGGCTTCACCTTGCGGCGGACCTCCTCCGGCTCGACCGCCGAGCCCCGCTTCTTCACGGTCAGGGTGCCGACCTCGCGCTCCCGCAGCAGGGCCTTCAACTTCTTGAGGTTGAAGGGGAGTTCGTCGGTGATCTCGTACGCGGCGGCGTACGGGGTGGGGACCAGGGCGTCCGACGTGACGTACGCGATCGTCCCGTCGATCAGGCCGCCGTCCAGCTCCTCGGCCACCTCCGCCACCAGGTGCGCGCGGATCACCGCGCCGTCCGGCTCGTACAGGTAGCGCCCGACCGGCCGGACCGCCGGGTCGGGCAGCCCGCGCCCGGCGAGGGTCGCGCCGGAGGGCAGCAGCGTGGCCCGGCGCGCGCCCGGCTCCGTACCGAACCACAGCACCGCCTCCTTCACGTCCCCGCCGTCCGAGATCCACTCGGCCTCGGCCTCCGCCGGAACCGCCTCGTGCGGGATGCCCGGCGCCACCTTCAGGGCCGCGTGCGGGGCCTTCCGGGCCGCCTCGACCGCCCAGGAGAGCGGCGGCGAGTACGCCTCGGGGTCGAAGATCCTGCCCCGGCCGCCGCGCCGCGCCGGATCCGCGAAGACGGCGTCGTACGGGCTCGTGTCGATCTCCGTCACGTCCGCGCACCGCACCTCGATCAGGCCGGACAGGCCGAGCGCGTCGGCGTTGGCGCGGACCGCCTCGGCGGTCGGCGGGTCGCGGTCGACGGCGAGGACGGAGATCCCGGCGCGGGCCAGGGCGATCGCGTCGCCGCCGATCCCCGAGCACAGGTCCGCCACGCTCCCGACGCCCAGCGCCTTCATCCGGGCCGCGCGGTACGCGCCGACCGAGGCGCGGGTCGACTGCTCGACGCCGTTCGGCGTGAAGTACATCCGGTGCGCGTCCTCCGCGCCGAACTTCGCCACCGCCCGCTGCCGCAGCCGCGCCTGGCCGAGCGCCGCCGTGACCAGCTCGGCGGGATGGTCGCGGCGCAGCCGGGACGCGACCGCCAGCTCCCGGGCGGGGTCGTAGTCGCGCAGGGCGGCGAGGAGCGTCTGCCCCTCGGGGGCGAGCAGGGCGGCGAAGGAGGCGAGGTCGGTCACCCGTCCCATTCTGGCCCCTGTCCCGGGCTCCGGGAGCTGTGGGCCGGCCGGGGGACGGCGGGCCGGGTACGGCGGTGTCGCGGCCCGGAGGGACCACCGCGCTGACAGGATGCGGCGCCATGCAGCTCGTACGACAAAAGGAAGAAAAGATGGCAGAAGGCGTGCACCGCTCCCGTCGGACGCTCGGAGCGGCGCTCGTCGTCGCCGCCCTCGCCTCCGCCGCCACCGCCTGCTCCGGCGCCGGACCGGACCACGCCGCGCCGCCCTCCCCCGCCTCCGGGCAGCAGGGCCCGAAGCAGGCCCCGAAGCAGGGTGCCGCCGCGCCCGAGTCGCAGGCGCAGAAGGCCGAGAAGGCCCGTCTCCAGAAGGCCGCCCGCGCGCTCGCCGCCAAGAAGTGGGGCCTCGCCGAGCCCCCGCTCGAAGCGCCCGCCCCGCCCGCCGTGAAGCCGAGGATCACCACGCGCAAGGGCTTCGAGACCAGGAGCGAGGGCATGCCGCCCGTCTTCACCACCGTGCCGACCAAGGAGAAGATCGTCTTCCTGACGATCGACGACGGCTCGGAGAAGGACCCCGAGCTGCTGCGCATGATGGAGGAGCTGCGGATCCCCTACAGCGCCTTCCTCAGCGACTACGTCGTCAGCGACGACTACGCCTACTTCGCCCGGATGCAGAAGTCGCAGAAGGGCGGGGTCGCCCTCCACAACCACACCCTCAACCACCGCTACCTGCCGGGCCTGTCGTACAGCCGGCAGGAGCGCGAGATCTGCGGCATGCAGGACGTCATCGAGAAGAAGTACGGCAAGCGGCCCGAGCTCTTCCGCCCGCCGTACGGCAACTACAACGACGACACCCTGCGCGCGGCCAAGTCCTGCGGCATCAAGGCCGTCCCGCTGTGGGCCGCCGAGGCCTTCCCCGACCGCATGGAGTGGCGCGAGTGGGACCGGGACCTGCACCCCGGAGACATCGTCCTCACCCACTTCCGGGGCGAGGAGGACTGGAAGGGCAGCATGGCCGACATGGTCCGCCGCGTGATGAACGTGATCACGGCCAAGGGGTACGCGGTCGCGAAGCTGGAGGACTACGTGTGAGGACCGGCGGACGCGGGCGGCGGCGACGGGCCGCCGCCCTGGCCCTGACCGGGGCGCTGCTCGGCCTTCCGGCCCTCACCGCCTGCGCGTCCTCGGCCGACCCGGTGGACTCGATCCAGCGGCTCGGCCGGAGGGCGGCGGAGGAGATGGGGCCCGGGGCGTCGGCGTCCCCGTCCCCGTTCCCGTCCCCGTTCCCGGGGGAGCGGGAGCGGGTCGGGCGGGCCGCGGTGGAGGGGAAGCCGGTCGAACGGGCGGCCGTACGGACCGCAGACCGGGAGGGGAGGCGCTGCCTGCGGGCCCGGGAGCTCCGTGCGGAGGGCAGGGAGGAACCCCGTACGGAGGTGGAGGCCCGGGGGAGCCGGGGACCTCGCGCGGAGGCCCGGGGGCCTCGTGCAGAGGCCCCGGAATCCCGTACAACCGCGCCTCCGGTCACGCCACGGAGCGATGAATTGGCACTCCGCTTGACCGAGTGCTAATCGCGGTCATAGTCTCGGCTCTGGCACTCCCCACCGGAGAGTGCCAACACAGCGACGGGCAGGTCCGGCACCCGCGACGACGGATCCACCTGGTTCGCCACCTCAGACAGTCAACCCCGTGATCTCCGAAGGGGGAGGTCGGATCGTGACGACCACCAGCTCCAAGGTTGCCATCAAGCCGCTCGAGGACCGCATCGTGGTCCAGCCGCTCGACGCCGAGCAGACCACCGCCTCTGGCCTGGTCATCCCGGACACCGCCAAGGAGAAGCCCCAGGAGGGCGTCGTCCTGGCCGTGGGCCCGGGCCGCTTCGAGAACGGCGAGCGCCTGCCGCTCGACGTCAAGACCGGCGATGTCGTGCTCTACAGCAAGTACGGCGGCACCGAGGTGAAGTACAACGGCGAGGAGTACCTCGTCCTCTCGGCCCGCGACGTGCTCGCGATCGTCGAGAAGTAAGTCATCCCGAGCCAGAGGCTTTGAGCTGCGCCCCGAGGCCCCTTCCCGGGCGCCCCGGGGCGCCGTTCGTTCCACCAGAATTCCGAGAGGGCTGAACCGCTCCCATGGCGAAGATCCTGAAGTTCGACGAGGACGCCCGTCGCGCCCTTGAGCGCGGCGTCAACAAGCTTGCCGACACGGTGAAGGTGACGATCGGCCCCAAGGGCCGCAACGTCGTCATCGACAAGAAGTTCGGCGCCCCCACCATCACCAACGACGGCGTCACGATCGCCCGCGAGGTCGAGATCGAGGACCCGTACGAGAACCTCGGCGCCCAGCTGGTGAAGGAGGTGGCGACCAAGACCAACGACATCGCGGGCGACGGCACCACCACCGCCACCGTGCTCGCCCAGGCGCTCGTCCGCGAGGGCCTGAAGAACGTCGCCGCCGGCGCCTCCCCGGCCGCCCTGAAGAAGGGCATCGACGCCGCCGTCAAGGCCGTCTCCGAGGACCTCCTCGCCACCGCGCGCCCGATCGACGACAAGGCCGACATCGCCGCCGTCGCCGCGCTCTCCGCGCAGGACCAGCAGGTCGGCGAGCTCATCGCCGAGGCCATGGACAAGGTCGGCAAGGACGGGGTCATCACCGTCGAGGAGTCCAACACCTTCGGCCTGGAGCTCGACTTCACCGAGGGCATGGCCTTCGACAAGGGCTACCTGTCCCCGTACATGGTGACCGACCAGGAGCGCATGGAGGCCGTCCTCGACGACCCGTACATCCTGATCCACCAGGGCAAGATCTCCTCGATCCAGGACCTGCTCCCGATCCTGGAGAAGGTCATCCAGGCCGGCGCCAGCAAGCCGCTCCTGATCATCGCCGAGGACGTCGAGGGCGAGGCCCTGTCGACCCTGGTCGTGAACAAGATCCGCGGCACCTTCAACGCGGTGGCCGTCAAGGCCCCCGGCTTCGGCGACCGCCGCAAGGCGATGCTCGGCGACATGGCCACCCTCACCGGCGCCACCGTCATCGCCGAGGAGGTCGGCCTCAAGCTCGACCAGGCCGGCCTGGACGTGCTCGGCACCGCCCGCCGCGTGACCGTCACCAAGGACGACACCACCATCGTCGACGGCGGCGGCAACTCGGAGGACGTGCAGGGCCGCGTCAACCAGATCAAGGCCGAGATCGAGTCCACCGACTCCGACTGGGACCGCGAGAAGCTCCAGGAGCGCCTCGCGAAGCTGGCCGGCGGCGTGTGCGTGATCAAGGTCGGCGCCGCCACCGAGGTGGAGCTGAAGGAGAAGAAGCACCGTCTGGAGGACGCCATCTCCGCGACCCGCGCCGCGGTCGAGGAGGGCATCGTCTCCGGTGGCGGCTCCGCGCTCGTCCACGCCGTCAAGGTCCTGGAGGGCAACCTCGGCAAGACCGGCGACGAGGCCACGGGTGTCGCGGTCGTCCGCCGCGCCGCCGTCGAGCCGCTGCGCTGGATCGCCGAGAACGCGGGCCTGGAGGGCTACGTCATCACCTCGAAGGTGGCGGAGCTCGACAAGGGCCAGGGCTTCAACGCCGCGACCGGCGAGTACGGCGACCTGGTCAAGGCCGGCGTCATCGACCCGGTGAAGGTGACGCGCTCCGCCCTGGAGAACGCCGCCTCGATCGCCTCCCTCCTCCTCACCACCGAGACCCTCGTGGTGGAGAAGAAGGAGGAGGAGCCGGCGGACCACGGCCACGGCCACGGTCACGGCCACTCCCACTGAGGCGCGTAGCCGACCGGCCGGCCGACCGGCTCTGATCAGCCGGCCGACCACCGAGGCCCGGTGCCCCCGTCGCGGGGGCGCCGGGCCTCGGTGCTCTCCCGGCCCTCCCGCTACTCCTCCACCGCGCCCAGCCGCTCCATCAGCCCGAGCATGTCGTACTGCCACCAGTCCTCGACCACCTTGCCGTCCTCCCGGAAGCGCTGGATCAGCGTGCCGGTGATCCGGACGTCGATGCCGGTGGGCTGGAGGCCCATGAAGTCGCCGGTGTGGGTGGCGTCGCAGCTCCAGCGGGTGCAGACGCGGTCGCCCTCGGCGATCTGGTCCTCGGCGGTGAAGGCGAAGTCGAACCCCTGCCGCCACATCCCGATCCCGCGGCGGATCGCGTCCATGCCGATGGAGTCCTGCACGTCGGAGGGGTCGTGGCTGTGGCACCCCTCGGCGATCACCTCGTCCAGCGGCGGAAGCTCCCCCGGCGTGCCGATCAGCTCCAGGAACCGGCGCGCGGCGGCCTTGTACAGCTGCTCGTCCCGTACGACGTCCAGGTCCGTGAAGGTCGGCATCCCGTCACAGAGCGCGACCATCTCGTGGAAGAGCCGGTCGGTCTCGGGGAGGTGGGAGTTGCGCATCGCCTCGTCGTACGAGGGGAACTCGACGATCTCCACGAAGTGCGAGCCGTCGGACCGGTCCTTCCCGAGGACGCTGTGCGTGGCCGTCCGCCTCCCCTTGGTCTGCTCGGCCCACCGGTCCATGAGCCGGTTCATCTCGTCGAAGCGGCTCGTCCTGCAGTCGATGATCTGCATGAAGGTCATGACGCCTCCCGGGGCGGCAGGGACGTTTCCAGTCTAGGTTCGGGAAGCCCGGGGCGCCCTGGCAGCATGGAGCCCATGGAGCGGGGGATCGACGTCGACAACGAGGCGGGCGTCGTCGTCATAGGCGACGGCAACACGGTCGGATTCGGTACGGGCGCGGGGGCGGCGGTCCGCTCGGCGTACCGGGAGCAGGTCCGCCGGATCGCCCCGCCGGAACTCGTCGGCCGCGAGGAGGAGTTGGCGGAACTGGCGGAGTTCTGCCGCACGGGGAGCGGGTACCGGTGGTGGCGGGCGGACGCCTGGGCGGGCAAGACGGCGCTGATGGCGTGGTTCGCGCTCGACCCGCCGCCGGGCGTGCGGATCGTGCCCTTCTTCGTCACGGCCCGGCTCGGCGCGCAGAACGACGTGGCCGCGTACGTGGACGTGGTCCTGGAGCAGCTCGCGGAGCTGGCGGGCGAGGGACTGCCGGCCCTGCTGACCGCCGCCACCCGCGAGGCCCACCTGCTGCGCCTGTACGCCTCCGCCGCCGAGGCGTGCGCGGCGCGCGGCGAGCGCCTGGTCCTCCTCGTGGACGGTCTGGACGAGGACCGGGGCGTGACGACGGGCCCGGACGCCCGCTCGATCGCCGCGCTCCTGCCGTACGGCGCGCTCGACCTCCCGGTCGTCGTCTCCGGCCGCCTCAACCCGCCCCTCCCGCCGGACGTCCCCGGGGACCACCCGCTCCGGGACCCGTCGATCGTCCGGCTCCTGTCCTCCTCCCCGAAGGCCCGCGCGATCCGGTCGGAGGCGGAACGGGAACTGAAGCACTTCGTGCAGGGCGGAGGCCTCCCGTACGAACTCCTGGGCCTGCTCACCGCCGCCGGCGGCGGCCTGACGGCGGACGACCTCGCGGAGCTGACGGGCGGGATCCCGTACCGGGTGAGGGACGTCCTGCGCACGGGCCCGGGACGGACGTTCGCACTGCGGGGCGAGGCGTACCTGCTGGCGCACGAGGAACTCGTCGCCGGGGCACGGGAGATGCTGGGCACGCGCGAACTCGGCCGGTGGCGCGCGGTGCTGCACGCGTGGGCGGAGTCCTGGAGCGGACGGGGCTGGCCGGACGGGACGCCGCACTACCTGCTGCACGGGTACGTGCCGATGCTGCGGGCGGCGGAGGACGTGGAACGGCTGGTGGCCTGCGTGGTCGACGGCCGGCGGCACGCACGGCTCCTCGCCGCGACCGGGGGCGACGCGGCGACCCTCGCGGAGATCCGGTCGGCGGAGGACGCCGTACTGGACGAGGCGGACCGCGAGGACGCGGTGACGGCCGCACTGCGGCTCGCGGGGTGCCGGGCGACACTCCTGCGGGACAGCGGAAGCGTCCCGCTCCCGCTGCCGGCCGGCTGGGCGGCCGTCGGACAGCCGGACCGCGCCGTGGCCCTCGCCCGGAGCATGGAGGGGCCCCGGGCCGTCGCGGGGCTGTGCGCGGTGGCGGAGAAGCTCCTGGACGCGGGGGCGCGGGAGCGGGCCGAGGAGCTCGCCGACGAGGCGGAGCCGCTGACGCGGGGCTTCTCGGACATCGTCCCCGCCCCGATGGGGGACGCCCTTCCCCTGCTGCTCATCCGGCTCGGCGCGCAGGAGCGGGCGGAACGGCTGGTGCGGGCGTGGCACCCACGCCTGACTCCTCGTTCCCGCCGGAAGCTGGTGGACCTCCTGCTCGCGGAGGGGCGCTACCGGCGGGCCGCCGTCCTCGTGGAGGAGACGGACGATCCGAGCGTCCGCCCGGTCCTGCGGGCCGCCGTCGTGGAGGCGCTGGTCCGGGACGGTCACGCCGACGAGGCCGTACGGGAGGCGTACCGGGGGGACGAGGAACCGGGCGGGCGGACTGTGGTCCTGCTCCGGGCCTCGGCCGCGCTGCGGGCGGCCGGGCGTCCGGACGCGGCGGAGAGGCTGCTGGGCGATGCGACGGCGCGCGCGCGGAGCCTGCCCGCCGTACAGCTCGTGAGGTTCGGCGGGCAGCTGTTCGACGCGCTCCTCGCCGCCGGGGAGACCGGGGCGGCGCGCGCGCTCGGCACCGGCAAGGAGGCCTTCTCGTACGCCGCCGCGCTGGTGGGGCACGGCCGGTGGGACGAGGCCCTGGAGATCGCGGAGACCATGGACGACAGCGACGGGGACGCCCTGCGCGGGCGTGTCGCCCGGGAGCTGGCCCGGACCGGTGACGTCGAGCGGGCCATGGCGCTGGCTCCGGCCCCGCCCCCGCGCTGGTACACGGACGACCCCTGGCCCGCCCTCGCCGGGGCCCTGCTGGCACGCGACGACCTGGAGGCGGTCGCCCGGCTGTGCGGAAGGCTCGTGGAGAGGCCGGAGGCGTCGTGGAGGTCGTCCGGGTGGAACGCCGGAGGACTCGGGGTGCTCGGGGCCTTCCTGCGCCGGCTGGTCGCGCGGGGGGAGGTGGACCGGGCCCGCGCGCTGGTCGCGGGGATCGGCGAGAACACGGAGGCCCTCGTCGTCCTCGCGGAGGTGCTGCACGGGGCCGGTCACGTCGCCGAGGCCCGGCGGCTGCTCGCGGCGGAGGAACGGCGGGTGCGCGTGCCCGCCCGCGAGGCCCTGGTCGGGGACCTGGTGGCGCTCGCCGGGGCCCTGGCGGAGGCCGGGCGGCGGGACGAGGCGGTGGAACTGCTCCGGGCCGTGGAGGACGAGCCGGGCCTGGTGCCGCGCGACGCCGCCCGCACGGCGATCGCGGCGGGACGGCTGGAGTGGGCGGAGACGCTCCTCCGGGAGCACCCGTGGGCCGACCACGACCTGCTCTCCCGGCTGGTCGGGGCGTACGTGGCCGAGGGGGAGCCCGACCACGCCCTGCGGCTGGCCGGGCTTCCGGGCGCGAGGGGGAGCCTCGCCCAGGAGGCGGCCGTGGCCTTCGCGGGCGCCGGCGACCGGCAGCGGGCGGAGGAACTGGTGGCGCGTTCGCCCGGGGCGCCGAACCTCGTGGAGGTGTACGCGCGGATGGCACTGGCCTGCGTACGGCGGGGGCGCCGCGAGGACGCCGGGCACTTCCTGGCCGCCGCCCGCGGGAAGGCCCTCGACGGACCCGCGGCACTGCACCTCCTGCGGGCCGTGTACGCCGTGGAACCCGAGAACGCGACCGCCTTCGGTGCCGCGTGCTTCGCCCGGTTCCCGTGGCTGAGGAACTCGCCCGTCGCGCTCGTCGTCACCGGCGCCCACGACGAGGTGGTCGACCTCTTCCGCCGCAAGCCGCACGCCTTTCCGGGGGGATGGTCCGTCAGCGTGGTCACCGAACTGCTGCGGGTCGGCCGGTACGACCACGCCGCCGCCCTCCTCGACGGAATGCACCACGTCGGCCCGCCCTGCGGGGAGGCCTACGCCCTGCTGGCGCGGGCCGAACCCGACCCCGTCCGGGCCCGGCGTCGGGCCGTCCTCGCACTGCGGCTCGGCGAACGCCTCTCCGTGCTGCCGGCCGTGCTCGCCGTGGCGCCCGAAACGGTTCCGCTCGTCCTCGCCGAAGCCGACCGCCTCCGCCGGGTGCTGGAGGTCTGAGCGGGGCCCGGCGGCTACGGCGCCGGGCGCCGGAGGTCCGGGGGCGAGCCCGGCGGCCGCGTCGAGCGCCGTAGGGCCGAGCGGAGGCACGGAGCCTACGCCGACCGCGTCAGGTCCGACGCCCGCACCTCCTCCGCGAACGCCTCCCCCCGTACGTAACGCTCCACCTCCCCCACCGCCCGGTCCGCCATCCGGTGCAGTTCGTTGCCCAGGGAGCCGGCCACGTGTGGGGTCAGGAGGACGTTCGGGAGGGTCCACAGGGGGGAGTCGGGCGGGGGGAGTTCCGGGTCCGTGACGTCGAGGACCGCGTCGAGGCGGCCCGTGAGGAGGTGGGGGAGGAGGGCGCGTTCGTCCACCAGGGAGCCCCGGGACGTGTTGATCAGGGTCGTTCCGTCCGGCATCGCCGCGAGCTGTGGCGCGCCGATCATGCGGTACGTGGACGGGAGTTGCGGCGCGTGGACCGAGACGACCGTGCTGCGGGCGCAGAGTTCGTCCAGGCCCACCAGTTCCGTGCCCGGGGGCGGGGTCTCGGCGTACGGGTCGTACAGCAGGACCTCGAAGTCGAAGGGGCGCAGGAGGTCGATCACCCGGCGGCCGATGCGGGAGGCGCCGACGACGCCGACCGTGCGGCGGTGGTTGCCCCAGTCGGCGGACTCCTCCAGCCAGGCGTGGTCGGCGCGGAGTTCGGCGTACCGCCGGGCCGAGCGCAGGACCCGCTTCCCGGCGAAGAGGATCGCGGCGAGCGTGTACTCGGCGACCGGCAGCGCGTTGGCGGCGGCGGCCGACGTGACCCGCAGGCCCCGTTCCCAGCAGGCGTCGGTGACGTGGTGCTTGACCGAGCCGGCCGCGTGGACGACGGCCCGCAGCCGGGGCGCCCGGTCCAGGACCTCGGGGGTGAGCGGGGTCGCGCCCCAGCAGGTGAGGAGGAGTTCGGCCTCGGCGAGGGCGGCGGCCGTCCGGGCGTCCGGGGCCGTCAGGTCGTGGGCGACCAGGTACGGGTCGGTGCGGGTGAGGGCCGCGAGGCGGGTGCGGTGGGCCTCGGTGAGCAGGCGGTCGGCGACCCCCGGGCCCATCGCGAGGAGCAGGGCGGGGCGGTTGTCAGTGGTGGGGTGCATGGTGGGAGCAGGCCTTCCTCACTTGACGCTGCCGGCCGTCAGACCGGCCTTCCAGTGGCGCTGGAGGGAGACGAAGGCGATGACGAGGGGGACGACGGCGAGCAGGGAGCCGGTGACGACGAGGGGGTAGAAGTCGGGTTCGGCGTGGGCGTTGCTGTTCCACGCGTACAGGCCGAGGCTCAGCGGGTACAGCTTCTGGTCGGACAGCATCACCAGGGGGAGGAAGAAGTTGTTCCAGACGGCGGTGAACTGGAAGAGGAAGACGGTCACGAAGCCGGGCATCACCATGCGCAGGCCGATCGACCAGAAGACGCGCAGCTCGCCCGCCCCGTCGATGCGGGCGGCCTCCAGGGCCTCGTCGGGGACGTAGCCGGCGCAGAAGACCCGGGAGAGGTAGACGCCGAAGGGGTTGACGAGGACGGGGACCAGGACGGCCCAGTAGGTGTTGACGACGCCGACCTCGCTGGCCAGGAGGTACATCGGCAGGGCGAGCGCGGTGGTGGGGACGAGCACGCCGAGCAGGACGAGGCCGAAGAGCTTCTCCTTGCCCCGGAAGTCGTAGACGTGGAAGGCGTATCCGGCGGCGACGCTGACGAGCGAGCAGGCCAGGGCGCCGAGCCCGGCGTAGAGGAGGCTGTTGAGGTACCAGTGGAAGTAGATGCCGTCGTTGTACTCGGCGAGCCGGGAGAGGTTGCCGCCGAGGTCGAAGCCCTCGAAGGAGAAGGCGTTCCCGGCGAGCAGGCCGCCGGCGTCCTTGGTGGCGGCGGTCAGCAGCCAGACGAGCGGGAAGAGCATGTAGACGGTGGCGAGGACGAGGGCGCCGTTGACGGCCGTCTGCGACAGCCACCTGTTGGCGGGGCGGGTTCTTCCCGTACGGGTGGCGCTCATGCGGTGCGCTCCTTCCGTGCCGCCCGGCGGCCGGTCAGGCGCGTCACCGCGAAGGAGAGCAGCGCGGCCGTCAGGGCGAGGAGCACGGAGGCCGCCGCGGCGAGCCCGTAGTCGTTGCGGTCGAAGGCCGCGGTGTAGGCGTACATGTTCGGCGTCCAGGTGGAGGTGACGGCGGAGCCGGTGCCCTTGCTGAGGATCAGCGGTTCGGTGAAGAGCTGGAGGGAGCCGATGATCGTGAAGATGCCGACCATCGCGAGGGAGGCCTTGACCAGCGGGACCTTGACGGAGAAGGCGATGCGCCAGGCGCCCGCCCCGTCGACGGTCGCCGCTTCGAGGACGGAGCGGTCGATGGCCTGGAGGGCCGCGTAGAAGATCACCATGTTGTAGCCGAGCCATTCCCACAGGGCGATGTTCACGACGGAGGGCAGGGCGCCTTCGGGGGAGAAGAAGTCGAAGCCGGTCCCGCCCGCCTCCATGGCCTTCACGACCGGGCTGAGCTGGGGCGTGTAGAGGTAGACCCAGATCAGGGCGGCGATGATGCCGGGGACGGCGTGCGGCAGGAAGAGCGCGAGCTGGAAGAAGCGGCGGGCGCGGGCGAGCGCCGAGTCGAGCAGGAGGGCGAGGCCGAGGGCCCCGGCGAGCAGCAGCGGGATGTAGAACAGGCAGTAGCCGAGCAGGACGCCGAAGCCCTCGCGGAAGGCCCGGTCACCCAGTGCCGCCGTGTAGTTGTCGAGGCCGGTGAAGACGGTCTCGGTGCCGCCGAAGCCCAGTCCGGACTGCTTCTCGGTGAAGAGGCTGAGCCAGACCGCGTATCCGATCGGCACCACCATCACCGCGGTGAAGAGCACGAAGAAGGGGGTCAGCAGGATCGTGGCGGCGCGGGTGCGGGCCTTCACCGGGTCAGCCCTCGACCTTCAGGCCGCGCTTGGTGAGTTCGGCGACGGTGGCGTCGTGGCCGGCCTTCACGGCGTCGGCGAGGGACGGGCCGCCGGGGGCGATCTTCCCGAACTGGTCCTTGATGGTGGTGTTGGTGGTGCCGGTGGTGGGGCCCCAGGCCCAGCTGGGGTCGATGGAGGCGCCGGCGGTCTCGAAGAGGGCGTAGATGTCCTGGCCACCGTAGTAGCCGGCGTCGAAGGCCTGCTTGGCGACCGGGCGCAGGGCCGCGGCGGCGGGGAAGGCGGAGGAGGTGCCGGAGGCGATGCGGGCCCTGACGCCCTCCTCGGTGGTGGACATCCACTCGGCGAAGGCGACGGCCGCGGCCTTCTGCTTGCTGTCCTTGGTCACGGCGAAGGAGGTGCCGCCGAGCATGCCGCTGGCGGGCTTGCCGTCCCAGCTGGGGATCGGGGCGACGGCCCACTTGCCGCTCTGCTCGGGCAGGGTGCCCTTGAGGACGCCCGCGCCCCAGGAGGCGCCGAGGTAGCCGAGGGTGGTGCCGTTCTTGAGGGAGCCGACCCACTCGGGGGAGAACGAGGCGTTCTTGTGGACCAGGCCGGTGTCGAGGAGCTTCTGCCAGTAGGCGGTGACCCTGGTGGTGGCCGGGTCGGTGGTGTTCACCTTCCAGGTGTCGTCCTCGGCCTTGAACCACTGGGCGCCCGCCTGCCAGGCCATGGCCTCGAAGGTGGTCGGGTCGTCCGGGAAGAAGGTGGCGATGCGGGCCCTGGCGTCGGCCTTCTTCACCTGCGCGGCGGCCTTCTCGAACTCGTCCCAGGTGGTGGGGACCCGGACCTTGTACTTCTCGAAGAGGTCCTTGCGGTAGAAGAAGGCCTGCGGGGAGGCGTCGAAGGGGACGGCCCAGGACTTGCCGCCGAGGGTGGTGAGTTCGACGGTCTGCGGGAGCAGCTTGGCGCGGTCGGCCTCGGTGAACTCGCCGCCGATGTCCTGGAGGGCGCCGGAGCTCACGAACTCGGGGAGCGAGGAGTACTCGATGGAGACGAGGTCGGGGGCGTTGCCCGCCTTCACGGCGTTGGAGATCTTGGCGTAGCCGCCGGCGGTGCCGGAGGGGATCTCCTCGAACTTCACCTTGACGTCGGTGTGGGAGGCGTTGAAGGCGTCCACGACGTCCTTGGTGCCCTTGGCCCAGCCCCAGAAGGTGAGGGTCACGGGGCCGTTCGGCTTGTTCGCGGTGTCGTCACCGCCGCCGCCGCAGGCCGTGAGGACGGCGAGGGCGGTGGCGATGCCGGCTATGACGCGGGTCGTTCTGCTCCGGGAAGGGGTCACGGCACGGCTCCTGAGGGCGGGGCGGCTGGGAGGTTGTGGCCGCGATCCTGTGACCGTTCATGACCGAAGTCAAGAGCGAAAGATTGATTGATCGAAAAAAGAACAGTTCGATCAGTCCGATTTTCTATGGACGGGGGTCCGGGGTCCCGCACGAGGACCGGACCCGCAGCCACGGCAGCAGGCTCAGATGGCGGCGCGCCTGCGCCTCGGCGACCCCTTCGCCGCCCTCCGTGAGCCGCTCCACGAGGAGTTCCGTCGCGTGCCGCCCCACCTGCCGCTTGGGCGGGGCGACCGCCGTCAGCGGGATGTCGGCGAGCGCGGCGACCTCGTCGTCGTACGCGATCAGGGCCAGGTCGTGCGGCACCCCGACCCCCAGCTCGGCGAGGCGGCGCGCGATCTCGATGGCGTCCACGTCGTTGTGGACCAGGGCCGCGCTCGCCAGGCCGGAGCCGACGGCCTCGTGCAGCGCCCGCACCGCCCGCTCGAACCCCTCCGGGTCCGCCTCCGCCGGTACGGAGTCGATGACCGGCCGCGGCTCGGCCAGGCCCAGGGTGCCCAGCGCCTCGGCGTACCCGGCGCGCACCGCGAGCGCGGTCGGGGAGTCCCGGCGGGCGACGAGCAGCGGCGTCGCGTGGCCCAGGGCGAGCAGGTGGCGCAGGGCGAGCAGGACGCCGTGGGCGTGGTCGGAGGCGACCCGGTCCAGACCGTCGAGCGGGCTGCCGGGCTCGGCGCGCCGCTCCAGGAGCACGGCGGGCACGGGCAGTTCGGCCGGCCAGTCGCCGTACGCGAGCCGGTCCTCGGGGCCCCGCCAGCCGGGCGCGACCAGGACGCCCTCGGCGCCCGCCGCGAGCAGCCCCTCGACGCGGGCCCGGTCCTCCTCCGGGCGGTAGTCCGAGACGCGCAGCACGAGCCGGGCCCCGGCGCGGGCCGCCGCCTCGTGCGCGCCCCGGATGACCTCGGCGAAGTAGTACGTGGCGGAGGGCACGAGCAGGCCGAGGACCAGGCCCTCGCCGGGCCGCCCGGCCCCCGGCGCGCCCTGCCGCTCCGGCCAGGACACCTGGCCGTGGACCCGGTCGAGCAGGCCCCGGCCGGCCAGGAGCTCGACGTCCCGGCGGGCGGTGACGGGGGAGACCCCGAGCCGTTCGGCCAGCTCGGAGACGCGGGCGGTGCCGCGCTCGCGCACCAGGGCCAGCAGTCGGTCGTGTCGTTCGGCAGCACTCTCGCGCACGGCGCGGTTCCCCCTCGCGGTGGTGGTGGTTCCCCGAGTCTAGTTCAGAATGATCGAACGGAGGGAGTTTCGATCATTCGCTCGCGAAGTCTTGACGTTCGATCGGGGTCTGTCCAGGATTCCCCCGGTCGAACGTCGGCGACACAGACGTCACCACGGGGGCCGCAGGGCGCCGCCGGAACCACCGGAACCGTCCCAGGGAGCAACATGCCCACGCCACCCGAGAACCGCGAGATCGGTGTGCCCGCGCCGCCCGGGGGCCGTGAGATCGGTGTGCCCGCGCCGCCCGGGGGCCGTGAGATCGGTGTGCCCGCACCGTCCGAGGAGCGTGAGCCCGACATGCCCCCGCCACCCGAGAACGGCGAACCGGCCCGGCCCGCACCGTCCGGGCGGGGTGAACCCGCCCGGCCCGAGCCACCCGGGGGGTGCCGGACCGTCCCGCCCGCGCATCACGAACCCGCGCCGCTCGTCCCGCCCGCGCATCGCGAACCCGCGCCGCTCGTCCCGCCCGCGCATCGCGAACCCGCGCCCCCCGAAGACCGCGGGCTCAGCCCGTACACCGGCTGGACCCGGGCCCACTGGGAGGCCGCGGCCGACCGGCTCCTGCTCGACGTGCGCCCCTTCGCCTCGCCCCGGCGCGGCCTGATCGGCCTCCCCGGCCCCCGCCCCAGCTGGTCGGGCCCCCGCTCCGACGCCCTGGAAGGCTGGGCCCGCACCTTCCTCCTCGCCGCCCTCCGCGTCGCGGGCGCGCGCGGCGCGGACCCCCACGGCCACCTCGACCGGTACGCCGAAGGGCTCGCCGCCGGGACGGAGGCGCCGGGCCGGGACGACGCCGAGTCCTGGCCCCTCATGGCGGACACCCGGCAGGCCGTGGTCGAGTCCGCCTCGATCGCCCTCGGCCTGCGCCTCACCCGCCCCTGGCTCTGGGACCGCCTGGACGACCGCGTCCGCGCACGGGTCGCGGACTGGCTGCTGCCCGCCCTCGGCCCGTCCCCCGTCGACAACAACTGGTGGCTCTTCGGCCTCACCGTCGCCGGCTTCCTCCGGGACGCCGGGATCGAGACCGACCGCGCCGCCGCCACGATCGGCCGCTCCCTCGACCGCGTCGAGGACTGGTACCTCGGCGACGGCTGGTACAGCGACGGCGACAACCGCGCCTTCGACCACTACAACGCGTGGGCCCTGCACTTCTACCCCGTGCTCCACGCCCACCTGTCCGGCGACCGCGCCCTCCTCGACCGGTACGGACCCCGGCTCCGCGCCCACCTCGACGATCACGTCCACCTCTTCGACGCGAACGGCGCCCCCGTGCCGTACGGACGCTCCCTGACCTACCGCTTCGCCGCGGCCGCCGCCCCCTGGCTCGGCGCCCTCACCGGTCACACCCCGCTCACTCCCGGCGCCACCCGCCGACTCGCCTCCGGGGCCCTGCGGCACTTCCTCGACCGGGGCGCCACCGACGCGCGCGGGCTCCTCACCCTCGGCTGGCACGGCCCGTACCCGCCGCTCGTCCAGGAGTACTCGGGCCCCGGCTCCCCCTACTGGGCGTCCAAGGGCTTCCTCGGCCTGCTGCTGCCCGCGGACCACCCGGCCTGGACCGACCCCGAGGAACCCCTGCCCGCCGAACGCGCCGACACCGTCCGGGCCTTCGCCCCCGCCGGGCTGCTCGTCCAGACCACCGCCGCCGACGGGCTCGTACGCCTCCACAACCACGGCAGCAACCACGTCGGCAGCCGCGCGGGCGGCAAGGACGACCCCGGCTACGCCCGCCAGGCCTACTCCACCCGTACGGGACCCACCACCGGGTCCGCCCCGGCCGACAACCACTTCGCGCTGCTCGACGCCGAGGGCCGGGCCACCACCCGGGGGCCCGCCGCCCCCGCCGGCACCGGCCCCGGCTGGGCCGCCTCCCTGCACGTCCCGCGCCCCGGCGTCCGGGTCCTCTCCGCGACCCTCGCCCACGGCAGCGCCGAACTCCGCGCCCACCTCGTCCTCGGCGCCCCGGAGGGGACGCCCGTACGGCAGACCGGCTGGGCCACCACGCCCGGCGGGCCGCGCGCCACCCTCCACCCGGTCCACGGCTACCCGCCCGAGGCCCCGGCCGCCGTCCTCCCCGCGGGGGAGACCCTTCAGGGACCGGACGCCCGCGTCCTCGCCCTGCACGGCACCACGCGCGGCCCGGCCGCCCTCTTCGCCGCCCTCGTCTCGCTCACCGCCGCGCCCGACCCGGCCCCCGCCCCCGGCCACGCGCGCGTACGGGTCGACGGCCGCACCCTCCACGTGACCTGGCGGGACGGCACCACGACGCGCCTGGACCTCGACGCCCTGCTGTGAACGGGCCGCCCGCGCGGATCACTTCGGGCCGTACTTGCGCCCCGCCCTGGAGGAGACCCCGCCGAGCAGACCGCGCGGCGCCAGCTTCACCACGCCCATCAGGGCCTTGTAGCGGGGGTCCGGGATCGACAGCGTCTTCCCCCGGTCCAGGTCGGACAGGGCCGCCGTCACCAGCTTGTCCGCGTCGAGCCACATCCAGCCCGGGATGTTGTCCGTGCCCATCCCGGCCCGCTCGTGGAACTCGGTCCGAACGAAGCCGGGGCACAGGGCCATGAGCCGCACCCCGCTGCCCGCCAGGTCCTTCGCCGCGCCCTGGGTGAACTGCACGACCCACGCCTTCGACGCGCCGTACGTGCCCCGGGGCACGAAGGCCGCCACCGAGGCGACGTTCACCACCCCGCCCCGGCGCCGCTCCCTCATCGAGGCGGCGGCGGCCGAGGTCAGCCGCAGCACGGCCTCGCAGTGCACCGTGAGCATCTTCAGCTCGTCGGCCATGGACACTTCCAGGAACCGGCCCTTGTTGCCGAAACCGGCGTTGTTCACGAGCAGGTCCACCGGCCGCCTCGGGTCCGAGAGCCGCGCCTCGACGGCGGCGATCCCCTTCTCCTCGGAGAGGTCCGCCGCGAGCACCTCGGCCTCCACCCCGTGCCGGTCGTGCAGCTCGGTCGCCTGCTCCCGGAGCCGCTTCACGTCCCGGGCCACGAGCACGACGTCGTGGCCGTCGGCCGCGAGCCTCCGGGCGAAGGCGGCCCCGATGCCCGCGGTGGCCCCCGTAATCAGTGCAGTCGTCATACGGGAACGTTAATGCCCCGGCCGCGCGGGGGAACCGGCCCCGTGCTCCGGTGTCCCGCTCCGCCCGCTTCCCCTCCCCCTGCCCCCTTATCACCCCTCCTTCTTCTCCGCGTGCTTCTCCGCGTACTGGCGGGCGAAGTCGAGCAGACCCGACTCCATCCACGCGGCGGCGGCCAACGTGCTCGGCAGGAGGGACCGTTCGACGGTCGCGGCCCGGTGGAGCAGCGCGACGGTGACCTCGTGGTCGGGCCGGTGCACGACGGTGATCGGATCGCCCGCCCGCACCTCGCCCGGCACGATCACCCGCAGCAGCGCGCCCGGCCCCGCCTCCGACCGTGTGAACCGCTTGACCCAGCCCTTCTCGCCCAGGAAGCCCGCGAACGTACGGCACGGGATGCGGCCGCCGGTCACCTCCAGGACCACCTCGTCGCCGATCCGCCACCGCTCCCCGATCAGCGCGTTGTTGACGTCGAGGCCCCGGGTGGTGAGGTTCTCGCCGAAGGAGCCGTTGGCCAGCTCGCGGCCCAGCTCCCGCTCCCACAGGTCCATGTCCTCGCGGGCGAAGGCGTACGCGGCCCGGTCGGCGCCGCCGTGGAAGCGCAGGTCGCAGACCTCGTCCCCGGCGAGCCCGCTCCCCCCGACGCCGGGCGGGCCGGGCGCCTCCATCCGTACGGCGCCCTCGACGGGACGCTTGTCGATGGCCGTACGGCCGGCGGGGGCGTCGGTGTAGTCCACGGCCCTGGCCCGGCCCACATTCACACTCAGCAAGGTCATGCGGGTACCTTACGGGCGCCCATCTCAAAGCCCATTGGCAGCATTCGCTCTCTTCCCCAAGCCTCGCTTATGCTGGAGCGCATGATCGAGGCACGCCATCTCCGCGTCCTGCGCGCCGTCGCCGCCACCGGCTCCTTCTCGGCCGCCGCGCGCGAACTCGGCTGCACCCAACCTGCCGTCAGCCAGCAGATGAAGGCGCTCGAAGCCTCCGCCGGCACGCCGCTCCTGATCCGCACGGGCCGCGAGATGCGCCTCACCCAGGCCGGCGAGGTCTTGGTCCGCCACGCCTCCGGCATCCTCGCCGGGCTCACCGCCGCCGAGGAGGAGGTCGCCGCCATCGCCGGGCTCCGCGCCGGCCGGGTCCGCCTGGTCTCCTTCCCCAGCGGCAGCTCCACCCTGGTCCCCACCGCCCTGGCCGCCCTGCGGGCCGCGCACCCCGGCACCCGGGTCTCCCTGGTCGAGGCCGAGCCGCCGCGCTCGATCGAGATGCTCCGGGAGGGCGACTGCGACATCGCCCTCGCCTTCCGGTACGGGGCGGGGCGGGCCGAGTGGGACGACCTGGTCGTCCGCCCGCTGCTCGCCGACCGGCTCGTGGGTCTGGTCCCCGAGGGGCACCGGCTCGCCGGGGCCGGTCCGGTCGGCATCGCGGAGCTGGCGGACGAGTCCTGGATCGCGGGCTGCCCGCGCTGCCGCCGCCAGCTCGTGGACGTCTGCGAGGAGGCGGGCTTCACGCCCCGCATCGACTTCGCGACCGACGACTACCCGGCCGTGGTGGGCCTGGTGGGGGCGGGCCTGGGCGTGGCCGTCCTGCCGGCCCTCGCCATCGAGTCCGTACGGCCCAGGGGGGCGCGGACCGTGGCCGTGGAGCCCGCCGTGGAACGGGAGATCGTGGCCCTGACCCTGCCGGACCTGGCGCAGGTCCCGGCGGTCGCCGCCACGCTGGACGAGCTGACGCGCGCCGCCGCGCGCGTGTAGGCGTGTCCTTCACCGCGCGCACCGCCACGCGCGCGTAGGCACCTGCCCGGTGCCCTTACGCGCGGGGGCGCGGTGGGCGTCGCCGTTCCCGGTGCGACACCGGGTCCCGGAGCGCGAAGGTTCCGGGGTGTTCGAAGAAACGTTCCTTCACATGGACGTCGGCGCGGCCGTCGAGGCCGCGGAGGGCGTCGTGATCAGACGGTTGCGAGCGCGTCCCATGAGCTCTTCGCGTTCGTCCTCGGTGAGGCCGCCCCAGACGCCGTAGGGCTCCCGCACGGCGAGTGCGTGTGCCGCGCACTCCGCGCGCACCGGGCACCGCATGCAGACCTCTTTCGCCGAGTTCTCACGCGCACTCCGTGCCGCGCCGCGCTCCCCCTCGGGATGGAAGAACAGGGAGCTGTCGACCCCGCGGCAGGCCGCGAGCAGCTGCCAGTCCCACAGATCGGCGTTGGGTCCGGGAAGGCGGGAGAAATCTGCCATTGCGCTTGTCCCCTTGAAACCGTGTCGAACGGATAGGCGGGCGGGTGGATGGCTGACGGCCGGGGCTCCTTCCGCTCCCCGACAGCTCGGGTCGTTACACCTACTGTCTAAGTAGATGTAAATATGACTCATTGCGAATCTAGCCATAGACACTGCGAAAAGGGAAGAAATCCCGCTAAATGGGGCATAGCTTTTGATCTCGGGGCGCAACGGCCGCGTCGCTCTTCTCCGCGCACGGTCCCTCACGTAGAGTGCCGAAGCCTGCCGTCCGACCCGTAACTCTTTCGAGTGACCGTCGTTGAGAGTGCGGAGGCGGTTGGAGGAACAAGCGATCGGGCAGGTGTCCGAGAGCGTCAACCGCACAGGTGACGATACGTACAGCCCTGGAGGCTCAAGGTGACGCGCAACAGCTGCGAGAGCCGCGGAGGTCAGGCATGACATCCGTCCTCGTCTGCGACGACTCCCCGCTTGCCCGAGAGGCGCTCCGCCGCGCGGTCGCGACCGTGCCCGGCGTCGAGCGCGTGACCACCGCGGCCAACGGCGAGGAAGTCCTCCGCCGCTGGGGCGCGGACCGCTCGGACCTGATTCTGATGGACGTGCGCATGCCCGGCCTGGGCGGCGTGGAAACCGTCCGCCGGCTGCTCTCGGCGGACCCCGGCGCCCGCATCATCATGCTCACGGTCGCCGAGGACCTCGACGGCGTCGCGCTCGCGGTCGCCGCGGGTGCCCGCGGATACCTGCACAAGGACGCCTCGCGCGCCGAGCTGCGGGCCACGGTCACCCAGGCGCTCGCCGACCCGACCTGGCGGCTCGCCCCGCGCCGCCTCCGCTCGGCCGAGATGGGCGCCGCGCCCACCCTCACCGCGCGTGAGATCCAGGTCCTCGAAGGCATGAGCCACGGACGGTCCAACGCCGAGATCGGGCGCGAGCTCTTCCTCTCCGAGGACACGGTCAAGACCCACGCCCGGCGCCTCTTCAAGAAGCTCGGCGCCTCGGACCGCGCCCACGCCGTCGCACTCGGCTTCCGCTGGGGCCTGGTCCGCTGACGTCGCAGGTCACCCGCCGTATCCCCGTCCCCGTCCGCGTCCTTCGCGGGGTGGACGGGGTGGGCTTGTGTCACTTCCCCGCCGGATGACGCATCCTTGAGATGTGGAGTTCCTCGGGGACGAGTCGATCGAGCGGGAGGGGAGGGCGCGGGGGATGGGTTCCGGCGCACCTGCTCATAACGCTTCGGTGCACAACTACGGACGCGGTGCCACGGACGCGGAAGCGCCGGGGCACCATGGAGCGATGCGCGACGACGAGACCGCGGGGTCCCCCATGCCTGCCGGGCAGGGGGAGATCGGCGCGCTCGTCCACCGCGCGGTCGACGGCGACGCGCAGGCCACCCACGACCTCCTCGCCCGCGTGCACCCGCTCGCCCTGCGGTACTGCCGCACCCGTCTCAACCGGCTCCCCGGCGACGCCCGCCACTTCGTCGAGGACCTCGCCCAGGAGGTCTGCGTCGCCGTCCTGATGGCGCTGCCGCGCTACAAGGACACGGGCAGGCCCTTCGAGGCCTTCGTCTTCGCCATCGCCGGACACAAGGTCGCCGACCTCCAGCGGGCCGCCATGCGGCACCCCGGGTCCACGGCCGTGCCCTCCGACGAGATGCCCGAGCGGCCCGACGACTCCCTCGGCCCCGAGGAGCGGGCACTGCTCAGCGACGACGCCGAGTGGGCCAAGAAGCTGCTCGCCAACCTCCCGGAGAACCAGCGCGAACTGCTCGTGCTCCGGGTCGCCGTCGGGCTCACCGCCGAGGAGACCGGGCAGATGCTCGGCATGTCCCCCGGCGCCGTCCGGGTCGCACAGCACCGCGCCCTCAGCCGGCTGCGCGCGCTGGCGGAGCAGTAACACCCGCGCCGCGGTCCCGACGCGTCCGGCGGTTCCGGCCGGGCGGTAAGTCCCGACGGCTCCCGTCATCCCTTTCGTCCACGTGCGAACGTCCAAAGCTGCCCGCTGATCTTGCTCGTGGAATGAGACACCGCTCCGGCCCGTTAGCATGGACATCCCGCACCGATCAAGGCCATTTGGGAAGGTGTCATGACTGCCAACGTCGACGGAGTGCCCGACAAATTCGCGACACTCGGGCTGACCTACGACGACGTGCTGCTGCTGCCGGGAGCCTCCGAGGTCCTCCCCAACGCGGTCGACACCTCGTCCCGCATCTCGCGCAACGTCCGCGTCAACATCCCGCTGCTCTCGGCGGCGATGGACAAGGTGACCGAGTCCCGCATGGCCATCGCGATGGCCCGCCTGGGCGGCGTCGGCGTGCTCCACCGCAACCTGTCCGTCGAGGACCAGGTCAACCAGGTCGACCTGGTCAAGCGCTCCGAGTCCGGCATGGTCACCGACCCGATCACCGTGCACCCGGAGGCGACCCTCGCCGAGGCGGACGCGCTCTGCGCCAAGTTCCGCATCAGCGGCGTCCCCGTCACCACCCCCGACGGCAAGCTCCTCGGCATCGTCACCAACCGCGACATGGCCTTCGAGACCGACCGCGACCGCCAGGTCCGCGAGGTCATGACGCCGATGCCGCTGGTCACCGGCAAGGTCGGCATCTCCGGCGTCGACGCCATGGAGCTGCTGCGCCGCCACAAGATCGAGAAGCTGCCGCTGGTCGACGACCAGGGCGTCCTCAAGGGCCTCATCACCGTCAAGGACTTCGTCAAGGCGGAGAAGTACCCGAACGCCGCCAAGGACGCCGAGGGCCGGCTGCTCGTCGGCGCCGCCGTGGGCGCCAGCCCCGAGGCCCTGGAGCGCGCCCAGGCGCTCGCCGCCGCCGGCGTCGACTTCCTGGTCGTGGACACCTCGCACGGCCACAACAGCAACGCCCTGAGCTGGATGGCGAAGATCAAGTCGAGCGTGGACGTCGACGTGATCGGCGGCAACGTCGCCACCCGCGACGGCGCGCAGGCCCTGATCGACGCCGGCGTCGACGGCATCAAGGTCGGCGTGGGCCCCGGCTCCATCTGCACCACCCGCGTGGTCGCCGGCATCGGCGTCCCGCAGGTCACCGCCATCTACGAGGCCTCCCTCGCGGCCCGCGCCGCCGGCGTCCCGCTGATCGGCGACGGCGGCCTGCAGTACTCCGGCGACATCGGCAAGGCGCTCGCCGCCGGCGCCGACACCGTGATGCTCGGCAGTCTCCTCGCCGGCTGCGAGGAGTCGCCCGGCGAGCTGCTCTTCATCAACGGCAAGCAGTTCAAGTCGTACCGCGGCATGGGCTCGCTCGGCGCCATGCAGTCCCGCGGCCAGGGCCGGTCCTACTCCAAGGACCGCTACTTCCAGGCCGAGGTCTCCTCCGACGACAAGCTCGTCCCCGAGGGCGTCGAGGGCCAGGTGCCCTACCGGGGCCCGCTCTCCAACGTCCTGCACCAGCTCGTCGGCGGCCTCCGCCAGACCATGGGCTACGTGGGCGCGGCCACCGTCGCGGAGATGGAGTCCAAGGGCCGCTTCGTCCGGATCACCGCGGCGGGCCTCAAGGAGAGCCACCCGCACGACATCCAGATGACGGTCGAGGCGCCGAACTACAGCAGGAAGTAACGCGCACGCGGGTGAGGGGCGGTTCCGGGATGTGGCCGGAACCGCCCCTCCCACGTGTGTCGGGGATACTGGTAGGCGCAGACGTAGAGGGAAAGGCCACACATCGTGACTGAGATCGAGATCGGGCGCGGCAAGCGCGGCCGCAGGGCGTACGCGTTCGACGACATCGCCGTCGTGCCCAGCCGGCGCACCCGGGACCCGAAGGAGGTCTCGATCGCCTGGCAGATCGACGCCTACCGGTTCGAGCTGCCGTTCCTGGCCGCTCCGATGGACTCGGTCGTCTCGCCGCAGACCGCCATCCGGATCGGCGAGCTGGGCGGCCTGGGCGTCCTGAACCTCGAAGGCCTGTGGACCCGGTACGAGGACCCGCAGCCGCTCCTGGACGAGATCGCGGAGCTGGACGAGGCCACCGCGACCCGCCGTCTGCAGGAGATCTACTCCGCCCCCATCCAGGAGGAGCTGATCGGCAGGCGCATCAAGGAGGTGCGCGACGCCGGCGTCGTCACCGCCGCCGCGCTCTCCCCGCAGCGCACCGCCCAGTTCTCCAAGGCCGTCGTCGACGCCGGGGTGGACCTCTTCGTCATCCGCGGCACCACGGTCTCCGCCGAGCACGTCTCGGGCGCGGCCGAGCCGCTGAACCTGAAGCAGTTCATCTACGAGCTGGACGTCCCGGTCATCGTCGGCGGCTGCGCCACGTACACCGCGGCCCTGCACCTGATGCGCACCGGCGCGGCGGGCGTCCTGGTCGGCTTCGGCGGCGGCGCCGCGCACACCACCCGCAACGTCCTGGGCATCCAGGTCCCGATGGCGACCGCCGTCGCGGACGTGGCCGCGGCGCGCCGCGACTACATGGACGAGTCCGGCGGCCGGTACGTGCACGTGATCGCGGACGGCGGCGTGGGCTGGTCCGGCGACCTGCCGAAGGCGATCGCCTGCGGCGCCGACGCGGTCATGATCGGCTCCCCGCTGGCCCGTGCCACGGACGCGCCCGGCAAGGGCCACCACTGGGGCATGGAGGCCGTCCACGAGGACGTGCCGCGCGGCAAGCTGGTCGACCTGGGCATCGTCGGCACCACCGAGGAGATCCTCGCGGGCCCGTCGCACACCCCGGACGGTTCGATGAACTTCTTCGGCGCCCTGCGCCGCGCGATGGCCACCACGGGCTACAGCGAGCTCAAGGAGTTCCAGCGCGTCGAGGTCACGGTCGCGGACGCGCAGCACAAGCGCTGACCTTCCGTACGTACGCGAGAGGGGCCCCGCACCGGGTGGTGCGGGGCCCCTCCCGTACGTCCGCTCAGAGGCGGTGGGCCGCGCCCGCCGGGGTGGCGCCGCGGGTGTCGAGGAGGAGCTGCGCCTTCACCGACAGGCCCTGGAGGTCGTAGGTGCGGTGGTGCTGGAGGAGGACCGTCAGGTCGGCGTGGGCGGCGGCCTCGTAGAGGGAGTCCGCGCGGGGGACGGGGAGTTCGCGGACGCGCCAGTCGGGGACGTGCGGGTCGTGGTAGCTGACGGCCGCGCCCAGGTCCATCAGGCGGCGGGCGATCTCGTCGGCGGGGGAGCCCTGCCGGTCGGGCAGGTCGGGCTTGTACGTGATGCCGAGCAGCAGGATCCTGGCCCCGCGCGCCGACTTCCCGTGCTCGTTGAGGAGGGCGGCGGCGCGCCGCACCACGTACGCGGGCATGCGCTCGTTGACCTGGCCCGCGAGTTCGACCAGGCGGAGCGGGCGGTGGGCGCCGACGGTGTCGACGGGGGCGCCGTGGCCGCCGACGCCGGGGCCGGGGCGGAAGGCCTGGAAGCCGAAGGGCTTGGTCTCGGCGCAGCGGATGACGTCCCACAGGTCGACGCCGAGTTCGTGGCAGAGGACCGCCATTTCGTTGACGAGGGCGATGTTGACGTGCCGGAAGTTGGTCTCCAGGAGCTTGACCGTCTCCGCCTCGCGGGGTCCACGCGCGCGTACCACCTTGTCGGTGAGGCGTCCGTAGAAGGTGGCGGCGGACTCGGTGCAGGCGGGGGTGAGGCCGCCGATGACCTTGGGGGTGCCGGCGTAGCCGTGGGTGCGGCTGCCGGGGTCGAGCCGGCCGGGGGAGTACGCGAGGTGGAAGTCGCGGCCCGCGCGCAGTCCCGAGCCGGTTTCGAGGACGTCGCGGAGCAGGCCTTCGGTGGTGCCCGGCGGGACGGGGGACTCCAGGACGACGGTGGTGTGGGGGCGCAGCCTGACGGCGAGGGCGCGGGCGGCGTCGGTGACGGCGGTGAGGTCGAGGGCCCGGTCGGGGCCGAGGGGGGTCGGGGGGCAGAGGACGGCGGTGCGGACCCGGCCGAGTTCGGCGGGGTCGTGGGTGGGGCGGAAGCCGCCCGCGAGCATCCGGCGGACCTCGGGGACGGTGAGCGGACCGTCGGCCGGGGAGCGCCCGGCGGCGAGTTCGGCGGCGGGCAGCGGATCGGTGTCGTAGCCGACGGTGCCGATGCCCGCGGCGGTGGCGGCCTGGGCGAGGGGGAGTCCGTGGTGGCCGAGGCCGATGACGGCGAGATCAGCGGGCATGGGGGGTGGGCCGTCCTTCCCAGTAGCCGGAGGGGGCGCGAGGTGCAAGCCCGGTGGGCGGAACGGGTCGCACGCAATGTCAGACTAGGCGTAAATATGACCGATGTGTCGCATTGAGGGCCGCAGGTCGCCGAGTGTTGTCCACAGGGCGTTGTCCACAGGGCGGGTGCGAGGCGGTGGCTGAAGTCGCCGAGGCGGGACAGAATCGAGCTGTGAGCCGGACCACACGGTCCCGGCTCGCTCGCGGGAAGGCCGTGTGCGGGAGCCAGGTGCGGGAAGGCCGTGTACGGGGGCCGGAGGCGGGAAGCCGCGGACGGGAGAGCCCGTGCGCGGGAAGGACGGGGGACGACGGGAGGCGGCAGACGTGAGGACAGCGACACTGGGACCGGCCGAGCGCGCCGAGGCGCTCGTCGCCATGGCCGGGCGCGAGCTGGACGTGCTGGTCGTCGGTGCCGGGGTGGTCGGCGCCGGGACGGCCCTCGACGCCGTCACGAGAGGACTCTCCACCGGCATCGTCGAGGCCCGCGACTGGGCCTCGGGCACCTCCAGCCGTTCCAGCAAGCTCATCCACGGCGGCCTGCGCTACCTGGAGATGCTGGACTTCGCCCTGGTCCGGGAGGCGCTCAAGGAGCGCGGTCTCCTCCTGGAGCGGCTCGCCCCCCACCTGGTGAAGCCGGTCCCCTTCCTCTATCCCCTCCAGCACAAGGGCTGGGAGCGGTTCTACGCCGGTTCCGGCGTCGCGCTGTACGACGCGATGTCGCTATCCTCCGGGCACGGCCGGGGCCTCCCCGTCCACCGGCACCTCTCCCGGCAGGGCGCCCTGCGCGTCGCCCCCTGCCTGCGGAAGGACGCCCTCGTCGGCGCCCTCCAGTACTACGACGCCCAGATGGACGACGCCCGCTTCGTCACCACCCTCGTGCGGACGGCCGCCTCCTACGGCGCGCTCGCCGCGAGCCGGGCCCGGGTCGTCGGCTTCCTGCGCGAGGGCGAGCGGGTCGTCGGCGCGCGCGTCCAGGACGTCGAGGCCGGCGCCGAGTACGAGATCCGGGCCAAGCAGGTCGTCAACGCCACCGGGGTGTGGACCGACGACACCCAGGCCCTCATCGGGGAGCGCGGCCAGTTCCACGTCCGCGCCTCCAAGGGCATCCACCTCGTCGTGCCCAAGGACCGCATCCACTCCACCACCGGCCTGATCCTGCGCACCGAGAAGTCCGTCCTCTTCGTGATCCCCTGGGGACGCCACTGGATCGTCGGCACCACCGACACCGACTGGGACCTCGACAAGGCCCACCCCGCCGCCTCCAGCGCCGACATCGACTATCTCCTGGAGCACGTGAACACGGTGCTCGCCACCCCGCTCACCCGTGACGACGTCGAGGGCGTCTACGCCGGTCTGCGCCCCCTGCTCGCCGGCGAGTCCGACGCCACCAGCAAGCTCTCGCGCGAGCACACCGTCGCCCACCCGGTCCCCGGCCTGGTCGTGGTGGCCGGCGGCAAGTACACGACGTACCGCGTGATGGCGAAGGACGCCGTGGACGAGGCGGTCCACGGCCTCGACCAGCGCGTCGCCCCCTGCGTCACCGAGGACACCCCGCTCCTCGGCGCCGAGGGCTACCGGGCCCTGTGGAACGCGCGGGCCGGGATCGCCGCCCGGCACGGGCTGCACGTCGTGCGGGTCGAGCACCTCCTCAACCGGTACGGCTCCCTGACGCAGCAGCTCCTCGACCTGATCGCCGAGGACCCCCGGCTCGGCGCGCCCCTCCCGGCGGCCGACGACTACCTGCGCGCCGAGATCGTCTACGCCGCCTCGCACGAGGGCGCGCGCCACCTGGACGACGTCCTCACCCGGCGGACCCGGATCTCCATCGAGACCTTCGACCGGGGCACGCGCAGCGCCCGCGAGTGCGCGGAGCTGATGGCCCCGGTCCTCGGCTGGGACGCCCACCAGATCGACAAGGAGGTCGAGCACTACGAGAAGCGGGTGGAGGCCGAGCGCGAGTCGCAGCGCCAGCCCGACGACCTGACGGCGGACGCCGCGCGGCTGGGGGCGCCGGACATCGTGCCCCTCTGACCGGGCCCGGACCTTCGGTCCGCGCCCCCGTGGGAGCCTCCGCTCCTGCACCTGTGGACAACTGACGGAACGTCCGTTCCGGCGGGGCGCCCGGGTCGTCCGCATACCGGTGGGAACCTGGGAGGCGCGCTGCGGCGTCGTCATCCCGGAGTACGGACCCGGGGGCGCCGCCGGTCCCGAGGTGAGGGACAATGGGCTCTCTTCCAGGGCGGGTTAACGCATCACGCGGGAAGCGGCAGACGCGGCGAAGATCAGGGATCGCAGAGGGGACGCATGTCGGAGGCGGAGCAGTCGCGGGACACGGCGAAGGACCCCGGGCGGGACGCTGCGGGGGCCGCGACCGACAGCGACCGAGGAACGGTCCCGGCCGCGCGTGAGCCGGAGCGGGACGCGAAGGACGCGCAGGTCGAGCGGGGTGCGCTGACCCCGGAGGACGGTGCGGAGCGGGAGCCGGGCGGCGGGCCCGCCGGAACGGCGGAGGAAGCCGGGGCCGCTTCCGGGGCCGTTGCGGAGGCCGAGTCCGTTCCGGGCGATGCGGGCGGGAAGTCCGCTTCGGGCGCCTCGGGCGCTTCGGGCGCCTCGGGTGCCCCGGGCGTCTCGGTCGTGAAGGGCGCCGGAGATCCGCGGTCTGACGGCGTGACGGCTTCCGGAGCCGACGACGCGGCGGCCGGATCCGGATCCGGTGCCGGTGCGGCCGCCGGGCGGCTGCGGGGGACCGAGCCGTCCACCGGACGGGCCGGGTTCGGCGCCGGGGACGGCGACGGCGGGAGCGGCCGCGGGACGCCCGCGACCGGCACGGCGCGCGGTGGCGACAGGCTCCGCAAGGCCCCCGCCGGTGAAGGACGCCTGCTCGCCGGGCGCTACCGGCTCGGCGCGGTCCTCGGACGCGGCGGCATGGGCACCGTGTGGCGCGCCGTCGACGAGACCCTCGGCCGTACCGTCGCCGTCAAGGAACTCCGCTTCCCCAGCAGCATCGACGAGGACGAGAAGCGCCGCCTCATCACCCGGACCCTGCGCGAGGCGAAGGCCATCGCCCGGATCCGCAACAACGGCGCCGTCACCGTCTACGACGTCGTGGACGAGGACGACCGCCCGTGGATCGTCATGGAGCTCATCGAGGGCAAGTCCCTCGCGGACGCCGTGCGCGAGGACGGCACGCTCACGCCCCGGCGCGCCGCCGAGGTCGGCCTCGCCATCCTCGACGTGCTGCGCTCGGCCCACCGCGAGGGCATCCTGCACCGCGACGTGAAGCCGTCCAACGTGCTGATCGCCGAGGACGGCCGGGTCGTCCTCACCGACTTCGGCATCGCCCAGGTGGAGGGCGACCCCTCGATCACCTCCACCGGCATGCTCGTCGGCGCCCCCTCGTACATCTCGCCGGAGCGCGCCCGCGGCCACAAGCCCGGCCCGGCCGCCGACATGTGGTCGCTCGGCGGCCTCATCTACGCGGCGGTCGAGGGCAGTCCGCCGTACGACAAGGGTTCCGCCATCGCCACCCTCACGGCGGTGATGACCGAGCCCGTCGACCCGCCGAAGAACGCGGGCCCCGACCTGGAGAAGGTCATCTACGGCCTCCTCGCCAAGGACCCGGCGCAGCGGCTGGACGACGCCGGCGCCCGGGTCCTGCTGCGGGCCGTGCTCGACGCCCCGGAGGCGGCGCCCCCGACCTCGCCCGAGGTCACCAGGGTCGTACCGCTGCCGCCGGTTCCCGGACGGGCGCCGACGGCCCCGGCGGCCGACCGGGGCGGGGCCTCCGACGCGGCCGCCGACCGGGTGCGGGGCGCCCTGAAGTCCGTGCGCAACGCGGCGGCCTCCGCGAAGGCCGAGCCGAGGACGAGGACCGCGCCGACGCCGGGCACCGCGCCGGTCCGGGGCGGTGGCAGGCAGGCTCCGGCCCGCGCGCCGCTGACCGACGTCGTACCGCGCCGCACCCTCGTCATCATCGCCGCGGTCGTGGTCGTCGCCCTGCTCGGCACGATCCTGGCGGTCTCCCTCGGCGGCGGAGGGAACGAGGGCAACCAGGGCAAGGAGGGCACCACGGCCTCGGCCGGCGCCTCCACGGGCGGTGACGGCGGGTCGGGCGGGTCCGGCGGCGGCAAGAACCAGACCCCGGCCGACCCCGGCCAGCAGGGCGGCGTCCAGCCCGGCGGTGAAGGCGCCGACGGTTCGGCGGGCACCGACGGCACGACGGGATCGACGGGCACGACGGGGACGACCGAGGGCGGGAACGGCGCCACGCCGTCCGGCAAGCCCGACGGCGGCACCGGCGGCCGACTGCCCGCCGGGTACGCCCTCGTCACCAGCGACCGGTTCCACTTCTCCATGGCGATGCCCGCGAACTTCAGGATGAGCACCATCCCGGGGTACTCCCTCGGCGGGATCTTCAGCGAGGACGGCGGCTTCCCGCGCGTCCAGGTCGACTACAACAACAGCCCGAAGGACAACGCCGCGAGCGCCTGGGAGCTGGCCAAGGTCGGCGTGATCGCCACCAGCAAGGACTACCGGCACTTCGGCATACGGCCCGTCTCCTACAAGGGCTACCCGACCGTCGCCGACTGGGAGTTCGAGCGCACGCAGAAGGGCGTGCGCGTCCACGTGCTCAACCGCGGGTTCAAGGTGGACTCCAAGTGGGGCTACTCCATCATGGTCAGCTGCGAGGCGGACGAGTGGAACGGCGAGGAGTGCCGGACCCTGCGGGAGACGGCGTTCGCCACGTTCAGCCCCAAGAACTGACCGGTGCCCCGTATCGTGGGGACCCGGGAGTCGTACGGAATCGAACAGAGCCGTTGGCCGCACGGCCCCTGAACGGACCGACGGGACCGACGGGACTGACGGGACCTCCGGGACTGACGGGGCCTACGGGACCGATCGGACCGACCGGAACCGGCGGACTCGCGTGATTCCGCACGATCCGGGGAATCCGAGGAGTCCCGGGAAACAGGGAACCCGAGGAATCCCGGGGGTTCGGGGAATCCGCGGGTCCACGGGGGACAGCGCGGGCGTGGGGAGGCGTCGTGGACGACTACGCGGGAAGGGTGCTCGCGGACCGCTACCGCCTGCCGCTGCCGCCGGCGGACGAGGCCGGGGACGCGCACGACCCGACGGAGACGCGCGCCTTCGACACGTACAGCGGGCAGGAGGTCCTGGTCCGCCAGGTCCCGCTGCCGGAGTTCGTGGACGCCGAGGTGCTCGACGGCGCCGGCCCCGGAGGCTCCGCAGGCCTCCACGGCGGCGCGGGGCGGGCCACCCGCAGGCCCGCCGAGCCCGTCGTGCGCCGGGCGATCGAGGCGGCCCAGGCCGCCGCCCAGATCCCCGACCACCCCTTACTGGACCAGGTCTTCGACGTCTTCGCGGAGGCCGGTTCGCTGTGGATAGTCAGCGAACGCGTGGTGGAGGCCCGGCCGCTGGCCGCGCTCCTCGCCGAGCGGCCCCTGAACCCGTACCGGGCGGCCGAGATCGGCGCCGACGTCCTCACCGCCCTGCGCGCGCTCCACGCCCACGGCTGGGTGCACCGGAACATCACCTCCCGGACCGTCCTCGTCTGCGACGACGGCCGGGTGGTCCTCTCGGGCCTCGCGGTCGGCGCGGCCGAGGAGGCCCTCTGCGGCTACGCGCCGGTGCCGGAACGGGACCGGATCGACGAGTTCGCGTACCCGCCCCCGCCGCACGAGGCGGAAGAGCCCGCTCCGGACGCGTACGAACCCGGGGTGTACGAGGCCGAGACGTACGAACCGGAGGCGGACGAACCCGGGGCGGACGGATCCGGGGCGCGCGGGTCCGGTGCGTACGCCCTTGAGACGTACGCCTCGGGTGCGTACGAGCCGGAGGTGTACGCGCCCGAGCCGTACGAGCCCGAAATGCCCGCGCCCGTCGAGGCGTACGGCGAGGAGTACGGCGAGGAGTACGGCTCCGGCCGGTACGGGTCCGGAGAGTACGGATCAGGGGTGTACGGCTCCGAGACCTACGGTTCCGAGGAGCACCGCCCCGAGGAGCACCGCCCCGAGGAGCACCGGGCCGAGACGTACCGCCCCGAGCCGTACGCGCTGGAGGCCCCGGCGGAGACCGGGCGGGACGGCGACGGGACGGACGGCGGACCGGACGGCGGGCCCGGTGCGAGTCCCGGTCCCGGTCCTGATGCCTACGGTGCCGACCCCTATGGGAAGTCCACGGCGGCCCCCGCCGGCCCGAGGCCCGCGGCCACCCCGCCGGCCGCCGACGTGCGGGCCGCGCGGGCCGGGGCCATCGCCGCCTACCGGGCCGGTGCGCGGGCCGCCGCCCGGCTCGGCGAGACGGGGGCCCTGCCCGTGCAGCGCCCCGCCCCCCCGGAGCCGGCGGGCCCGCCCCCGCCCCCGCCGACGGCCCCGGCGGCCGGTTCGCCCGAGCCGCAGTGGTGGACGCGGGTGGCGGACGACGAGGACGACGAGGACGACGGCGACGAGCCGTACGGCGGCGGCCCCCGGAACGGCCCGCCGCCGCGCGCGATGCTGACCGGAAGCTGGAGCGACGGCCCGCACGCCGCACGGGACGGCTCCGGGCCGATACCGGCCGGGGGCGGCTCGGTGCTGCCCGGTTCGGGGCGCCCGGCGCTGCCCGCCGGATACCGGGCGGCGCACCCGGACCCCGAGCGCCTCCCGGTCCACGCGGGCGTTCCGGAGCCCCGGCGGGAGGAGCCGGCGGAGGTTCCGGCCGAGTCGTACCGGGGCCCGACCACGCGCCTCGCGGCCGAGCGGGCCCGTCAGACCCGGATCGCGGTCGTCGGCGCCGTCACCGAGCGCTGGGCGCCCGAACAGGCCGGTCCCGTCCACGAGAACTGGCGCCTCGCGGCGCCCATCGGTCCCGCCACCGACCTCTGGGCGCTCGGCGCGCTCCTCTACCGGGCCGTCCAGGGCCACGCCCCCTACCCGGAGGACAGCGCGGCCGAACTCGTCCAGCTGGTCTGTGCCGAGCCGCCCGCCTTCGCCGAGGAGAGCGGGCCCCTGCGCCCGGTCGTGGAGTCGCTGCTGCGTCAGGACCCGACCGAGCGGCCCGACTTCGAGGAGCTGCGCGGCTGGCTGCGCTCCCTCGTCCGCTCGGCGCCCGAGCCGGACGCCGGTGTCGGCGTCGTACCGCTGCCGTCCTTCGACGAGGCGCGGCTGCCGATCGTGCGCCGGCGCGGCGAGCTGGTGCGCCGCCGGCGCAAGGGGGAGGGCGCGGGCCGCCGCCGGCACAAGCGCGGCAAGGACCCGCGCGCCGCCGTCCGGCACGAGCCCGAGCGCGCGCGGGGGTCCGAGTACGGGCACGTCCGCGAGCACGCGCGCGTACGGGACGATTTCCGCGAGGAGGCCGACGGCGGGTACCACGAGGAGCTGCCGCAGCGCGCCCCGCGTGCGCCCCGGGCCCCGCGCGCCTCTTCCGGTTCCTCGGGCTCCCCGCGCGCCCTGGGCCTCAAGCTCCTGCTCCTGGTCCTCCTCCTGCTGGTGGCGGCCGTCGCGTACGCCGTCCTCTTCCTGCCCCGCGAGGGGGAGGTGCCCGTTGGGCGGGGCACGCCCACGGCCGGTCCGAATCCGGGCACCACCGCGCCCGGCACGACCGGCGGCACCCCGGAACCGACCACGGGCGGCCCTTCCGCGGACAGCCCTTCCGGGAGCCGTCCTCCCGCGACCACCGGACCGGCCACGACCCGGCCCCCGGCCGACCCGTCGGCCCCCGCGCTCGCCGCCGGGTACGCCCCGCGCCAGGACCCGGAGGGGTTCCGGATCGGGGTGCCGGACGGCTGGCGGCGCACCCCGATCAACGACTCGGGGCAAGTGCGCTACACGGGCGGCGACTTCACGATGATCGTGGTCCCCGGCCGGGACAGCGTGAAGGACAATGGCTCCGACCCGCTGGTGTACCAGAACGCCAGGGAGCGCGAGCTGGAGCCGTGGCGGGTGTCCAGCTGGTCGGGCGCGGAACGGACGCTCCGGGTCGACATCGGCAGCACGGTGACGGCCACGGGGAGTTACTGGTGGCTGGACGGCACGGGACGCGAGGTGTTCGTCCGCAACCTCGCCCTGATCGACGGCGGCCGGTACCACGTCGTCCAGGTCATCGGCCCGTACACCGAACGGGACAAGGTCTCCGAGATCTACGAGGAGGCCACGAAGGCGTTCCGCCCGGGCCGCTGAACACAGGCTGCCGCGCCCGCGCCCGCACCCGTGCCCTGCCCGCGCCCGCACCCGTGCCCTGCCCGCACCCGTGCCCGTGCCCGCACCCGTGCCCGTGCCGTCCACCGTCCCCCGGTCACAGTGCTGTTCCTATGACCGCCCCGAGGTTTCGCGGTCCGTGCCCCCCTCCGTAACCTGGCGTCAGAAGGAACGGGCGGGGGCAAGTGGAACATTCACAGGACACAGGAGCGGGGTTGCTGCTCGCCGGGCGCTACCGGCTGGGCGAGACCATCGGGCGCGGCGGCATGGGCAAGGTCTGGCGCGCCCACGACGAGGTGCTGCACCGCGTGGTGGCGGTGAAGGAGCTGACGGCGGGCCGGTTCGTGGCCGAGGCCGACCGGCTCGTGCTGCACGCCCGTACGCAGAAGGAGGCGCGGGCGGCCGCGCGGATCACGCACCCGGGCGTGGTGACCGTCCACGACGTCCTGGAGCACGACGCCCGCCCGTGGATCGTCATGCAGTACGTCGACGGGCCCTCGCTCGCCGACGCCGCGAAGGAGTCGGGCACCGTCGAGCCGCGCGAGGCGGCCAGGATCGGGCTGCACGTCCTCGGCGCGCTGCGCGCCGCGCACGCGGCCGGGGTGCTGCACCGGGACGTCAAGCCGGGCAACATCCTGCTCGCGCGCGACGGGCGCGTCCTGATCACCGACTTCGGGATCGCGGCGATCGAGGGCGACTCGACGATCACCCGGACCGGTGAGATCGTCGGCTCCATCGACTACCTGGCGCCCGAGCGGGTGAAGGGCGGCGACCCCGGTCCCGCCTCCGACCTCTGGTCGCTCGGGGCCACGCTCTACACGGCGGTGGAGGGCACCTCGCCGTTCCGCCGCACCTCCCCGATCAGCACCATGCAGGCCGTGGTGACCGAGGAGCCGCCGCACCCGGAGAAGGCGGGGGCGCTGGGCCCCGTCATCGTGGCCCTGCTGCGCAAGGACCCGGTGCAGCGGCCGCGCGCGGACGAGGTCGGGCGGATGCTCCTGGAGGCGATGGAGGGGCGCGCGTCGGCGTCGGCGCAGGCGTACGTGCCGACCCAGCGGGTGGCCAAGGAGGAGCTGGACCCGGCGGAGGGCACGGACGACCGGAACGCGCCGGCGGGCGCGGTCGGCACGGCGAACACGGCGAACACGGCGAACACGGCGAGCACGGCGAGCACGGCGAACACCGCGGACCGGGAGCGGCAGGCGGACGGATCGGACCGGGCCCACCGTTCGGATCCGGAAGCGGCAGGGGCCGCGGGGGCCACAGGGACCGCAGGGGCAGTCCCGCGAGGCTCCACCGCCCAGTGGCCCCAGCCTCCCCGAACCCCCCAACAGCCCCAACAGCCCCAGCAGGCCTACCCATCCCAACAGCACCACCCCTCCCCCGCCCCCACCCCGGTACCGGGCCCCGCCCACCCCCCGTCCGGCCGGGGCGGCCGTCGCCGCACCGTCGTCCTCGCGGCCCTGCTCGCCGGAATCGTCGCGGGCGGTGCCGTCTTCGCCGCCATGCACTACGCGGGCGGCGACCGCGACGTCGACGGCACCGGGGGAACGACCACCGCCACGGCCCCGCCCGCGACCCCCTCCGCCGGGAGCGGCGGGAAGAACGGGATCCCGGACGGCTGGCACCGCGTCGAGGACCCGGAGGGCTTCAGCCTCCTCGTCCCGGACGGCTGGAAGCGCCAGACGGAGGGCGACCAGATCGACTACACCCCGGACAACGGCAACCACCGCATCCGGATCAGCATCGACCGCAGCCCCGACTTCGAGAACCCGTACATGCACGCGCTCGACCTGGAGCGCGTCCTGGCGAAGCGGATGGACTACAACCGGATCAAGCTCCTTCCGACCACCTACCGGGACCAGACCCTCTCCTGCCTGTGGGAGTTCACCTGGACGGAGAGGAAGACCTTCCCCGGGCCCCGGCGCGCGATCGACCAGATGTACTACGGCGACGACGGCACCGAGTACGCCCTCTACATGTCCTCGCCCGCGTCGAGCTGGGAGACCACCCGGGAGCAGTTCGACATCGTCCTCCGGCACTGGCGGGAATCGGGGGAGCAGGGAGGGGAGCAGACGGGCGGGTAAAGCCCGGAAAAAACTCCGCGACCGGCCCTCGGCGGCCGTGAGCCGCTGATCAGGGCTTATGTGCCAGTGATCGCTGGCGCGATGTGCGCCCCCGGTGAAAACGCGTTACCGACGGGTACCCAAAGGGCGGACGGCGGCTTACGCTCGCCCTCATGACGGACTCGCAGGCCCCCGCCGCCCCTTCGGCTCCCGACGCCACCGCCACCGCCGCCACCTCCGCGGTGCAGACCGGGACCGCCCCCGCGGGGGCGACCAACCCGGTCGCGCCCGTACCCGCCGGCGTCCGGACCGCCGCCGACGTCGTGACGCCCGACCTGGTCGCCCGGCTCTCCCGGGGCGTGGTCGGCTCCGGCCGGACCGCCAACCACACCCCCTTCACCGGGGAGAAGCTGGCGGACCTGCCCGAGTCCGCCCCCGAGGACGTCGCCGAGGCCTTCGACCGCGCCCGCGCCGCCCAGCCGGTCTGGGCCGCGACGCCGGTGCGGACCCGCGCCGCCGTGCTCCTCCGCTTCCACGACCTGGTCCTCGAACGGCAGGCGGAGGTCCTCGACCTCATCCAGCTGGAGACGGGCAAGGCGCGCCTGCACGCCCACGAGGAGGTCATGGCGGTGGCCGTCGCCGCCCGCCACTACGGCCGCAAGGCCTCCTCGTACCTGCGTCCCCGCCGCCACACCGGCGTCGTGCCGACCCTCACCAAGGTCACCGAACTGCGCCAGCCGCGCGGGGTCGTCGGCCAGATCGCCCCCTGGAACTACCCGCTCGAACTCTCCGTCGGCGACGCCCTGCCCGCCTTCGTCTCGGGCAACGCCGTCGTCATGAAGCCCGACACCGAGACCGCGCTCACCGCGCTGTGGGCCCGTGACCTGCTCATCGAGGCCGGTCTGCCGGCCGAGGTCTTCCAGGTCGTCCTCGGCGAGGGCCCGGTCGTCGGCCCCGAGGTCGTCCGGCACGCCGACTACGTCTCCTTCACCGGCTCCACCCGCACCGGCCGCGAGGTCGCGCAGGGCGCCGCCGCCCGCCTCGTCGGCGTCTCCCTCGAACTCGGCGGCAAGAACGCCATGCTCGTCCTGGAGGACGCCGACGTGGAGAAGGCCGCCGCCGGCGCCGTCCGCGCCTGCTTCTCCTCCGCCGGACAGCTCTGCATCTCCATCGAGCGCCTGTACGTGCACGAGTCCGTCGCCGACGACTTCGTCGCCCGGTTCGCCGCCCGTACGAAGGCGATGCGGCTCGGCACCTCCCTCGCGTACGGGGCGGACATGGGCTCCCTCGTCGGCGAGCGGCAGCTGGAGACCGTCAAGCGGCACGTCGAGGAGGCCGTCGCCAAGGGCGCCAGGCTGGTCGCGGGTGGCGTCGCCCGCCCCGACGTCGGCCCCCTCTTCTACGAGCCGACCATCCTCGACGGCGTCGAGGCCCCGATGACCGTCTGCAACGAGGAGACCTTCGGCCCCGTCGTCTCGATCTACCGCTTCACGGACGAGGACGAGGTGATCGAGCTCGCCAACGCCACCCCGTACGGCCTCAACTCCTCCGTCTGGACGAAGGACTCGCGCCGCGGCCACGCCGTCGCGGCCCGGCTGCGGACCGGCACCGTCAACATCAACGAGGGGTACGCGCCCGCGTACGGCAGCGTGCAGTCCCCGATGGGCGGCATGAAGGACTCCGGGCTCGGCCGCCGCCACGGCTCCGAGGGCATCCTCAAGTACACCGAGGCCCAGACCGTCGCCCAGCAGCGGCTGGTCCCGCTCGCGCCCTCCTTCGGGATGGACGACGAGAAGTACGCCGCGTTCATGAGCCTGTCCCTGAAGGCGATGAAGGCCCTGCGCCTGCGCTGAGACCTCCCGGGCCCCGTCGACGGCGGGGCCCGGGCGCTCCCTCTTTTCCACCCCTTTTTCCGTACTCCGTACGAGGAGAGCCATGACCGCGGTACCCCCTACCCAAAATCAGGAGCAGGTGGAGGACGGCGCGTACGACTACGACGTCCTCGTCGTCGGCTCCGGCTTCGGCGGTTCGGTCACGGCCCTCCGCCTCACCGAGAAGGGCTACCGGGTCGGCGTCCTGGAGGCCGGGCGCCGCTTCACCCGCGAGACCCTGCCGAAGAACTCCTGGGACCTGAAGAACTTCCTGTGGGCCCCCGCCCTCGGCCTCTACGGCCTCCAGCGCATCCACCTGCTCGGCAACGTCATGGTGCTCGCGGGCGCCGGTGTGGGCGGCGGCTCCCTCAACTACGCCAACACCCTCTACGTACCGCTCAAGGCGTTCTTCGACGACCCGCAGTGGAAGGACATCACGGACTGGGAGGACGAGCTGCGGCCGTACTACGACCAGGCCAAGCGGATGCTCGGCGTACGGCTCAACCCGACGATGACCCCCTCCGACGTGCACCTGAAGTCGGCCGCCGAGGCGATGGGCATCGGCGACACCTTCCACATGGCGCCGGTCGGCGTCTTCTTCGGCGACGGCGAGGACGCCGACGGGAAGGCCAGGGCGAAGCCCGGCGGCGAGGTCCCCGACCCGTACTTCGGCGGCGCGGGCCCCTCCCGGCGCGCCTGCGCCGAGTGCGGCGAGTGCATGACCGGCTGCCGCCACGGCGCCAAGAACACCCTCAACGAGAACTACCTGTACCTCGCGGAGAAGGCGGGCGCGACCGTCCACCCCATGACGACCGTCGTCACCGTCACCGAGGACTCGCGCGGCGGCTTCGCGGTGAAGACCCTGCCCACCGACAACCGCAAGAAGGGGAGGGGCCGCACGTTCACCGCCCGCCGGGTCGTCATCGCGGCCGGCACGTACGGCACGCAGACCCTGCTGCACCGGATGAAGGACACCGGCCTGCTGCCCCGGATCTCGGACCGGCTCGGGGAGCTGACCCGCACCAACTCCGAGGGCCTGGTCGGCGCGCAGACCACCGACCGCCGCTACCGGAGGAAGCACGGCAAGGAGAAGGCCGACTTCACCCGGGGCGTCGCCATCACCTCCTCCGTCCACCCCGACGAGAACACCCACATCGAGCCGGTGCGGTACGGCAGGGGCTCCAACTCGATGGGCAGCCTCACCGTCCTCCAGGTGCCCTACGGCGCCCACCGGGTGCGCAACTGGTTCCTCAACCTGCTCCGGCACCCGGCGCTCGCCGCCCGCTCGCTCTCCAACCGGAAGTGGTCGGAGCGGACCATCATCGGCCTGGTCATGCAGTCCCTCGACAACTCCCTGACCACCTACCGCAAGCCCGGCGGCATCGGAAAGGGCCTGCTCACGGCCCGCCAGGGGCACGGCGCGCCGAACCCGGTCCAGATCCCGGAGGCCACCCGGGCCGCCTCCCTCCTCGCCGAGGAGATCAACGGCTTCGCCGGCTCCAACGTCGGCGAGCTGATGGGCACCCCGCTCACCGCCCACTTCCTGGGCGGCTGCCCGATCGGCGCCGACGCCGCGTCCGGCGTCATCGACCCGTACCACCGGCTCTACGGCCACCCGGGGATCTCCGTCGTGGACGGGGCGGCCGTCTCCGCCAACCTCGGCGTGAACCCGTCCCTGACGATCACCGCCCAGGCGGAGCGGGCCATGTCCTTCTGGCCGAACAAGGGCGAGGAGGACCCGCGCCCGGCGCAGGGCGAGGGGTACGCGCGGCTCGCGGCGATCGAGCCGAAGTCGCCCGCGGTCCCGGCCGAGGCCTTCGGCGCGCTGCGCCTGCCGTTCCTGGGGATGCCGAAGGTCCGGCCGGAGGCCCCGCCGGACGCTCAGCGGGCCGTTTCGTCGGAGATCCCCCCGGAGGTTCCACTGGAGATCCCGTCGGAGGCCCCGGCAGGGATCCCGGCGGAGGTTCCGGCAGAGGTTCCGTCGAAGCGGGAGTGACCGGGGCCGGAACGGCGGACACGGAAAGGGCGCTGCATCCCCCTCCGAATGCAGCGCCCTTCCGGCTTCTGGTGTTGCTGCATGGTTGACCCGCGACCCCGGCGATTGGTTGTAGCGGTTGCACGGGATCGTCGTGTGACGCGCGTCACGTCGTACGGGGAGGGGGTGCGGGCGAGGGCCCCGCGCCGCGATTCCGGTCGCGGCACGGGGCCCTCGGGGCCGGCACCGGCGTCAGGGCAGCTGCGGTGCCGAGCGGGGCGGCGCCGGGGGGCTGCGCCGCTGGGGAGGGGAACGGGGTGGGGGGACGAGGGGACGGGGTCTTCGCAACGGTGCTGGGGCCGCGGGGTGCGGCCGGGGGAGCCGGTTGCGGTCGGCCCCGGGCGTCCCCGGGGCCGACCGCCCTTTCTGGGTGACCGGGCCGCTGTCCCCTGCTGCCCGGTCACACGCGCTGGTGCGAGGTCCCACGGCGCACCGGAGAGGTACGCCACACGCCCCAGCGAAGCCACGCGTGGTTTTTCTTCGGGCCCGCCCCTGGCTGGCACGGACAACCGGACCAACGAAGCCGGTACGGAGCCGGTCACGCGCCGTACGGGTGAGAGCGGGCCCGAACTCGGGTGCGGGCGCCCACTCGGATGCGCCCCGGCGCGGCTCTCGGACGCCTCCTCGGCGCAGCTCTCAGATGCGCCCCCGGCACAGCTCCAGCATCGTCATCGCGAGCGCCGTGCCCGGCTTGCCGAGCGCGTCCCTGTAGTGGCCGAGGACCTCCATCTCGCGGTTCAGGTTCACCCGGCGGCCGCCGGAGGAGATCCGGGCCTCCTGGATGACGGCCGAGACGGCCATCCGTTCCTGGATGAGACCGATGATCCGGTCGTCCAGCGCGTCGATGCGTCCACGGGCGTCGCCGATCAGCGCCGCCGCCTCGTCGGTGCGGGCGCCGGTCTTCTCGGTGGTGGCGGTGTGCGTCGTCATGGCAGGGCTCCTGTGAGGTCGGACGCCCTGGAGCCGCATGGCCCGGAGGCAAGCAGAACGCCCCGGGCCGTGTGGCCCGGGGCGCCTGGGAAGTCGCTTGTCAGTTGCTCAAGCAGCACGACCATGGCAGCCGGTGGGCCGGATGCCATAGGTAAAGACGAAGGTCGAGTGCTCGCGCATGGCGACAGTATGGACCCCGCCCCGGAGCCGGGGCCAACCCGGGTTCGGATGGTGAGACGAATAGTCCGACCGGCGCGCCGGTAGAATCGACAAATAGCACCCCTTTCGAGGGACCCCCTCCTACCGCCGGAAGGCCGCCGTAGTGTCATCAGCGACCCCCGCTGCCGCGCCCGACGTCACCAACCCGGACGTAGTCCTCGTTGTCGACTTCGGCGCCCAGTACGCCCAGCTCATCGCCCGCCGCGTCCGTGAGGCCCGGGTCTACAGCGAGATCGTCCCGTCCACCATGCCGGTGGCCGAGATGCTGGCCAGGAACCCGAAGGCGATCATCCTCTCCGGCGGCCCGTCCTCCGTGTACGCGGAGGGCGCCCCCCGCCTCGACCGCGCGCTCTTCGAGGCGGGCGTCCCCGTCTTCGGCATGTGCTACGGCTTCCAGCTGATGGCGACGACCCTCGGCGGCACCGTCGACAACACCGGCGCCCGCGAGTACGGCCGCACCCCGCTGCACGTCTCCAAGGCCGGCTCCACCCTCTTCGAGGGCACCCCGGTCGAGCAGTCGGTGTGGATGTCGCACGGCGACGCCTGCTCCGCCGCCCCCGAGGGCTTCGCCGTCACCGCCTCCACGGACGTCGTGCCGGTCGCCGCCTTCGAGAACGACGAGAAGAAGCTGTACGGCGTCCAGTACCACCCCGAGGTGCTGCACTCCACGCACGGCCAGCAGATCCTGGAGCACTTCCTCTACCGGGGCGCCGGCATCGAGCCGAACTGGACCACCGGCAACGTGATCGAGGATCAGGTCGCGGCCATCCGCGCCCAGGTCGGCACCAAGCGCGCGATCTGCGGCCTCTCCGGCGGCGTCGACTCCGCCGTGGCCGCCGCCCTCGTGCAGAAGGCCATCGGCTCCCAGCTCACCTGCGTGTACGTCGACCACGGCCTGATGCGCAAGAACGAGACCGAGCAGGTCGAGAAGGACTTCGTGGCCGCCACCGGCGTCCAGCTGAAGGTCGTCGACGCGCAGGAGCGCTTCCTCACCGCCCTCGCCGGAGTCTCCGACCCGGAGACCAAGCGGAAGATCATCGGCCGCGAGTTCATCCGCGTCTTCGAGCAGGCCCAGGCCGAGATCATCGCCGAGGGCGCCGCCGACGGCGAGGAGGTCGCCTTCCTCGTCCAGGGCACGCTCTACCCGGACATCGTCGAGTCCGGCGGCGGCACCGGCACCGCCAACATCAAGTCCCACCACAACGTGGGCGGCCTCCCCGAGGACCTGGAGTTCGAGCTCGTCGAGCCGCTGCGCCAGCTCTTCAAGGACGAGGTCCGCATGGTCGGCCAGGAGCTCGGCCTGCCCGACGAGATCGTCCAGCGCCAGCCCTTCCCCGGCCCCGGCCTCGGCATCCGCATCGTCGGCGAGGTCACCAAGGAGCGCCTGGACCTGCTCCGCGAGGCCGACGCCATCGCCCGCGAGGAGCTGACCGCCGCCGGTCTCGACCGCGACATCTGGCAGTGCCCGGTCGTGCTCCTCGCCGACGTGCGCTCCGTGGGCGTCCAGGGCGACGGCCGCACCTACGGCCACCCGATCGTGCTGCGCCCCGTCTCCTCCGAGGACGCCATGACGGCCGACTGGTCGCGCCTGCCCTACGAAGTGCTCGCCAAGATCTCGACCCGCATCACCAACGAGGTCGCCGACGTCAACCGCGTCGTCCTCGACGTCACCAGCAAGCCGCCGGGCACCATCGAGTGGGAGTGACCCCTCCCACCCGCCCGTGAAGCCGCCGTCCCGGACGACCGGGGCGGCGGCTTCGCCGTTCCCCGCACCCTTCCGTACGCCAATCCTTCCGTACGCCAATCCTTCCGTACGTCAATCAGGCGACTCGACAATCACTCCTGAGCGGGGTGCGCACGGCACCCCGGTGAGCCTCCAGTACGGCACAATTCCGTGGAACCAACGGCACGTTGGCCCTCCACGGCACACCGGAACGCACCAGAACGCACCGGCCCGAGCTGTCGTGGAGCGAGCTCGGGAAGTGAGCACCGTGGCGGTTCAAGAGGCGAGACGGTACGGCGAGCACGCGACCGGCTGCGCCGGCTGCGCCCACTGCGGGCGGGCCGGCCACCGGCGCGCGGTCGCCGCCTTCCTCGCCCGCCGCGACGAACTCGCCGCCGGACACGGCGTCCCCGCCGCCGTCGCCCACTCCCCGGTCGCCGCCCGCCAGTGGGTCTCCGACGAGCTCGCCCAGTCCGCCCGCGCGGTCACCGCGCACGGCCGGGAGGCCGGGCCCGCCCGGCTCGACCTGGTCCGGCGCGGCACCCTCCGCACCGTCTGGGGCGCCGTCCTCGCCCTCCTCCTCGCCCAGGCCCTCACCGCCGTCGAGGCCGGCTGGACCGGCGCCCGCACGGCCGGCCTCTGCACCGCCCTGGCCCTCGCCGCCCTCCTCAGCGCCGCCGCCCACGCCCACCGGGCCCGCGGCGGCCTCCTCGCGCCCCTGACCGGCGAGGACAACCGGCTCTCCACCACCCGCGCCGTCGCCGCCGCCTGGCTCCTGCTCCCCTCCTTCTCCCTCGTCCTCCTGGCCGCCCGTTTCCCGGCCCCCGGGCCACCGGCCCCGGCCGCGACCGCCTTCGACCCGGCCCGGGACGCCGGCCTGCTCACCGCCCTGGCCCTGGTCGCGGCCGTCACCGTCACCGCCCGCCTCGTCGTCACCGCCGGCATCACGGCGGGCCGCCTCCAGAAGGTGCGGGCCGACCGCCCGCGCGCCGCCGACCTCCTCTGCGACGACAGCGGCCGGGCCTGCCTCGCCGACGTCCAGTACCTCCTCGTCTCCGGAGCCGTCCTCGTCCTCACGGCCGCCGGACTCGCCCACGACCCCGACCGGCTCCCCGGGGTCCCCTGGTCCCTGGTGCTCCTCCTCGGCGTCTCGGCCGCCTGGCACCTCGCCGCGAAGTGCGCCGAGGGCGTCCGCCCCACGATCCACTCCGTGGTCCGGTCCCGGGAGGCGGGCGACCTCGACGCCCCGATCCGCACGGGCGACGACATCGAGATCCGCGGCCGCGGCTTCGTCCCGCCGGGCGCGGACGCCCCCGACCCGCTGACCCGCCTCGTCGTCCGCATCGGCGCCGTCCACGCCCACGTCCCCCTGGTCCCGGTCCCGGGCGGCTTCGCCAACCCCACCGACACCGCCCTGACCGTCCCCCTCCCGGCGGACGTGGAACCGGGCCGGGTGGAGGTCTCGGTCGTGACGGCGGCGGGCACGGAGACCAACCGGGTCACGATCGACGTCGTGGACTGACCGTCCGGCCCCTTCCCCGCGCCCCCGGGGCGCCGCTCGGAGGAGAATCGTTCCGCGAGCAGCCGTACGGGGCGTGAGAGGTGACCGACGATGACGGGACAGACGGACCGGACGGGCCGGGGGGACGACGGGACCCCGGACCGGCACGACGACACCGGCGGTGGTGACGGCGGTCCCGGTGAGGGTGACGGGACCGGTGCCTGGAAGGCCCTCGCCTCCCGCCACGCCCTCCTTCCCCTGCGGATCTTCCTCGGGATCACGTTCGTCTACGCCGGGCTCGACAAGCTCACGGACTCCTCCTTCCTCGCCGGCACCGGCAGCGGATCCATCGGCGAGACGATGCGCGGCGTCCGGGACGTCTCCGCGATCCCCGCGCTCGTCGACCTCGCCCTCAAGAGCCCCGCCGGCTTCGGGTACGCCCTCGCCTTCGGAGAGCTCGCCGTCGGGCTCGGAACCCTCTTCGGCCTCTTCGCCCGCGTGGCGGCGCTCGGGGGCGCGCTGATCTCGCTGAGCCTCTGGCTGACCGTGAGCTGGCAGGTGTCGCCGTACTACCTCGGCAACGACCTCGTCTATCTGATGGCCTGGCTGCCGCTGCTGCTCGCCGGGGCCCCGGTGCTCTCGCTGGACCGGCTCCTCGCCGAACGGCGCCGTACTCGATAGGCGACCCAGGTCGCGAGGGCGGCCGTGCCCAGGCCGCCGCAGAGCACCGGCACCACCGCGTACCAGGGGGTCGTCCAGGCCCCGGCGAGGTCGCCCGCGTACAGGGCGGCCAGGGCGAGGGCGGTGAGGCCGGCGAGGAGCCGGCCGGGACGGAACTCATGAAGCAGCACGGATGACCTCCACCTGTCCGAGCGCGACCTCCAGGGAGAGGTCCAGGATGCCCGCCGGGGCGGTCCCGGCCGGCGGCGCGAGCGTGCGGGCCTCCTCGCGGTCCGGCGCGACGTCGACGTCGTTCGGCGGCTGCCCCGGCAGGCGCAGGTCGCCCAGCGACACCTTGGCGCGCAGCTTCACGACCGCGTCCTTCGGGACGATCACTTCGAGCCGGCCGGCCCCCACCTCGGCACCGGTGGTGACCGTCGTGCCCGCGGGGAGCGGGAGCCGTGCCAGATCGAGCGTGCCGACCCCCGTGCCCAGCTCGTAGCGCGGCTGCACGGCGGCGGCCGACGCGGGCGCCCACGTCTCGCGGACCCAGTCCGTGGTGATCCGGTCGGGCAGCGTCGTGGCCAGGGCGAGCAGGCCCGCCGTCACCACGGTCAGGAAGACCGTGCCGAACCCGGTCCGCCCGAGGAAGCTGCTGACGACGAGCCCCAGGCCGAACACCCCGAGGGCGGCGACCAGACCGGTCTGCAGGCTGGTGCCGAGCGGCTCGGTCTCCCAGGTCAGGCCCGTGCCGAGACCGGCCGCCACCATCGCGAGCAGGAGGACGAGGCCGCTGATGGAGAGCGGGCTCTTCCGGACGGAGGGCGTCGGACGCCCGGGCGCCGGGTCCGGGGCGCCCCACCGGCCGCCGGGCTTCGGCACCTCGCCGTTCACCCTGCCGTCCCCGTCCACCACGCCGTGCGGACCCCACAGGTAGCCGACGGCCACCTTGCCCGTCGAGCCGTCCTTGACGATCGGGTCCTTCCACCAGGAGGTGTGCTCGATCAGAGGCGGGGCCTTCGTCTCGGGCGGGGCCTCGGCGACCGCGAGTGCCGCCGCCGTGTCCGTCCTGCCCTCGGTCTCCACCGCGCCGGTCTGCCTCCGCCGCGACCAGACCGCCGCCCCGCACGCCGTGAACGCCACCAGCAGCGAGGAACCCAGCATCGATCCGCTGCGCAGCATCGACAGGAGGACCCCGCAGCCGATCAGCGCCATCAGCAGGGCCGCGAGGGAGGAACCGGAGACGCGGCCGGTCAGCAGCCTGCGCCCCTCGTTCTCCTCCTCGCCCGCGAGCGGGATCAGCAGCCACGCGAAGCCGTAGAAGAGCAGCCCGAAGCCACCCGTCACCGCCAGGACGCCGATCACGACGCGGAAGACCACCGGGTCGAGGTCGAAGTACCGGCCGAGACCGCCGCAGACACCGCCCACGACCTTGCTCCCGCGCGAGCGCCGCAGCGGCGCGGCGGAAGCGGCCTCCGCCGGCGGCGGGGCCTCGTGCTGCGAAGACACCGAACTCCTCATGCCACCATGGTGACGGCCCGTGACGCCGTGCGGCACCGGGGACGACCCTGGCCCGACCCTGATATTCGGAGGGCCCCCGTCCCCGAGGCCGTACCGGGGGAGATCTCAGGGCCGACCCTGATGTCCCGGGCGGGTCGGACGTGTGACGATCGGTGCATGTCCGCATCCGCTCGCGTCGCCGACACCGACGAACCGTCCCTGCGCAGGCTCTACCGGAGCGCCGACGGACGGTGGCTCGGCGGCGTCGCACGCGGTCTCGCGGGACACCTCGGACTGCCGGTCGTCTGGGTGCGCACGGCGTTCGCGGTCCTCGCCATGGCCGACGGCCTCGGCGCCGTGCTCTACGCCGTCTTCTGGATCGTCGTCCCGCTCGGCGTCGGCGGACGGACCGCCCCGCGCCCCGTCTTCGAGACCGCTCCGGACGGGCGCCGCAAGCTGCGCAAGCCCGACCGCGGCCAGGTCTTCGCCCTGGCCGCGCTCGCCGTGAGCCTCGCGGTCGTCGCCGGGAACGCCAGCTTCGACGGCGAGACGGGACGGTACGTCTGGCCCGTCCTCCTCACCGGCATCGGGCTCGCCGTCTTCTGGCGCCAGGCGGACAACGCCCGCCGTGCCAGCTGGACCGAGCCCGGCCGGCACAGACGCGCGTTCCAGCTCGCCCGCGGGCTCGTCGGCGTCGCCCTGGTCGGCACGGGCCTCGCGGTCTTCGTGGTGGTCCGCGGCTCCGTGGCCCAGCTCGGCACGGCCCTCACCGCGGCCGTCGCCGTCCTCACCGGCATGGTCCTGCTCGCCGGCCCCTGGCTGGTGCGCATGTCGCAGGACCTCACGGAGGAGCGGACCATGCGCATCCGCGCCCAGGAGCGGGCCGAGGTCGCGGCCCACGTCCACGACTCGGTGCTGCACACCCTCACCCTGATCCAGCGCAACGCCGACGACCCGGGCGAGGTGCGCCGGCTCGCCCGCGCCCAGGAGCGGGAGCTGCGGAACTGGCTCTACAGACCGGAGGGCACCGGCCGGGACGAGGAGCCGGAGACCCTCGCGGAGGCGGTGAAGAGGGCCGCGGCCGAGGTCGAGGACAAGCACGGCGTCCCGCTGGAGGTGGTCGTCGTCGGGGACTGCCCCCTCGACGAGGGGCTGGTCGCGCAGATGCAGGCCGCGCGCGAGGCGATGGTCAACGCCGCCAAGTACGGTGGCGAGGGAGGGGCGGTGCAGGTGTTCGCGGAGGTGGACGGCCGCACGGTCTTCGTCTCGGTGCGGGACCGGGGGCCGGGCTTCGACCTGGACGACGTGCCCGAGGACCGGATGGGCGTACGAGAATCGATCATCGGCCGGATGCGGCGCAACGGCGGTACGGCCCGGCTGCGGTCACCGCAGGGCGGCGGCACCGAAGTGGAGCTCGAGATGGAGAGGGCGGACGGATGAGCGACGGGACCGGGGCAGCGACCGGGAGCGGGGCGGACGCGAACGCGGACACGGGGACCGACGCGGGCGCGGCGCCGGGTGTGGGCAGGCGGGTGCGGGTGGTGCTCGTCGACGACCACCGGATGTTCCGCACCGGGGTGCAGGCCGAGATCGGCCGGACCGAGGTCACCGGCGTCGAGGTGGTCGGCGAGGCGGCCGACGTCGACCAGGCGGTCACGGTCATCACCGCGACCCGGCCCGAGGTCGTCCTGCTCGACGTGCACCTGCCGGGCGGCGGCGGGGTCGAGGTGCTGAGGCGCTGCGCGAGCCTGCTCGGCGCGCCCGAGGACCCGGTCCGCTTCCTGGCGCTCTCGGTGTCGGACGCGGCCGAGGACGTGATCGGGGTGATCCGGGGCGGCGCCCGCGGCTACGTCACCAAGACGATCACCGGTACCGACCTGGTCGACTCGATCTTCCGGGTCCAGGAGGGCGACGCCGTCTTCTCCCCCCGGCTCGCCGGCTTCGTCCTGGACGCCTTCGCCTCGACGGACGCGCCCCCGGTGGACGAGGACCTGGACCGGCTCACCCAGCGGGAGCGGGAGGTGCTGCGGCTGATCGCCCGCGGCTACGCGTACAAGGAGATCGCCAAGCAGCTCTACATCTCGGTGAAGACGGTCGAGTCGCACGTCTCGGCGGTGCTGCGGAAGCTCCAGCTCTCCAACCGCCACGAGCTGACCCGCTGGGCCACCGCCCGCCGTCTGGTCTGAACCCGCGGCCCGCACCTGGGGCGCGGTGGGTCCGGGGCCCGGGACCGTGCCCTGCCGGGGTGGTGGACGGGCGTGCGGCGGGCCGGGCCCGGGCGTCAGCCCACGCGGGTCGCTCCGGCGAAGGGCATCTCGTCGATCGGGGCGACCCGGATCGGGGCGCCGGGCCGGGGGGCGTGGATCATCTGGCCGCCGCCGACGTAGAGCCCGACGTGGCTGATCCCGGAGTAGAAGAAGACCAGGTCACCGGGGGCGAGCTGGGAGCGGGAGACCCGCTTGCCGGCGTTGATCTGGGTGTACGTCGTGCGGGGCAGGGAGACGCCGGCCGCGCGCCAGGCCGCCTGGGTGAGGCCCGAACAGTCGTACCCGGAAGGGCCCGTCGCCCCCCACACGTACGGCTTGCCGAGCTGGGCGCGGGCGAAGGTGATGGCCTGGGCGGCGCGGGAGTCCGGGGCGCTCACCGGTCCGCGCGCGCCACCGGAGGAGCGGTCGGCCCGCGCGGGGGCCGAGGTGTCGGCCGGGTTCGTCCCGGCCGTCCGGTCCGAGGGGCCGGAGACGTTCCGGGCGGCGGTGGCGGCCTCGTACCGGGCCCGTTCCTCCGCGGTGAGCCGGGCGAGCAGGGTCCTGGCCGACCCCAGCCTGCCGAGGACGGCCGCCTTCTGCCGTCGCAGCTCGGCCTCGTGTCCGCGCAGGGCGGTCAGCCGTTCCGCCGACTCGCCGCGCAGCTGCCCGATCGCGCCGAGCTCGCGCCGTACGGCCCGGATCGCGGCCGCCTGCCGGTCGCCGGCCTTCTCGGCGAGCGCGGCCCGCGCCAGGTACTGGTCCGGGTCGGAGGTGAGGACGAGCCGCACCGTCGGGTCGAGCCCCCCGGAGCGGTACTGGGCGGCGGCCACGGCCCCGAGGGCGTCCCGCGCGTCGTTGAGGCGCCGGGTCCTGCGGGCGGCCTCGTCGCGCAGCCGGTCGAAGGCGGCGCGCGCCTCGTCCGCCTTCTCCTTCGCCCCGTTGTACCGCTCGGTCGCGGCCCCGGCCTCCTCGTAGAGCCGGTCGACCTGCGCCCTGACCTGGGCGGCGGTGGGCCGGGGGTCCGCGTGGCCGGACCCTTCGAAGAGCGTCGCCGTCGCAGCCGAGGCGAGGGCGAGGGTGGCGGCGGTGCGGACCGCCCGGCCACCGAGGAGGGACTGTGCGGACTTTCGGTGTGCTGCCACGAGGGCGGGTCACATCCTCTTCCCTGGGGGACGGGGTGCGCCGGGCCGGCGGCGGTCCGCACAGGGGGACGGGCCGCCGCCGGTTTTCTCGGCGGGGGTGACCGACGACCGCCGACCTGCCGGCGGGGTGGGGAGCCGGTCACCTGGTGGAGGACGCTAGGCGCGGGGTCACGCCCGGATGACGGATTGACCGCTATTGGCGACAGTTGACGTGTGGGGACCGAACTCTTTCGCCGGGTGACGGGACAGGGCCCTTCCGGCGGACGTACGGGCATGTGGTCGGGTAGCGGAACGGGGAGAGGCCTGGGGGTCGGCCCGGGTGCCGGAGAGCGGTGGACCCACCCGGAAGGGGGTCCGGAGGCCCGGTTAGGCTCCGCCCCATGGACGTACTCATCAATGTCTTCGTCGCCCTGCACGTCATCGGCATCGCCTCCCTCCTCGGCGGCTTCCTGACCCAGATGAAGGCGATGGGCGCCGGTACGGCCCGTTTCAGCCCCGCGATGCTGCACGGCGCGCTGACCATGCTGGTCACGGGCGTCGCGCTCGTCGGCCTGAACCAGGCCGACGACCAGACCGTGAACAACCTCAAGATCGGCATCAAGCTCGCGATCCTCGTCGTGATCCTCGGCCTGGTCTACGTGAAGCGGGACGACGAGAAGGTCGACAAGAGCCTCTTCGCGGCCGTCGGCGGCCTGACCACGGCGAACATCTTCATCGCGACCCTCTGGACCTGAGCCGCACCCGCGACCCGCGCCCCCGGTGTGACCCGTTCCGCACCCCGGCCGCACGGACCGCCCCCCGAAGCGGACCCGGATGTCGGCCCGGCGTCCTAGACTCGTGAGGCGATGAGCAGCCTCTTTGACGACAGCTTCCTGGCCGGTCTCCAGAACTCCTCGGAGGAGCCCCCGCCCCACCCCGAGGACGACGAGCAGGGCTCCCCGGCCCCGGAGGAGGTCCCGCACGACCTCTTCGGGGAGCACTTCGACGCGCCCCCGCCCCGGGACGCGTACTACCGCGACGGCGCCCCGCGCCCCGTCGTGGACCCCGCCGCGCTCCTGGAGGGGCTGAACGAACAGCAGCGCGCCGCCGTCGTGCACACCGGCACCCCGCTGCTCATCGTCGCGGGCGCCGGCTCCGGCAAGACCCGGGTGCTCACCCACCGCATCGCCCACCTCCTGGGCACGCGGCACGTCCACCCCGGCCAGATACTGGCGATCACCTTCACCAACAAGGCCGCCGGCGAGATGAAGGAGCGCGTCGAGCAGCTCGTCGGCCCGCGCGCCAACGCCATGTGGGTCATGACCTTCCACAGCGCGTGCGTCCGGATCCTGCGCCGCGAGTCGAAGCGGCTCGGCTTCACCTCCTCCTTCTCGATCTACGACGCCGCCGACTCCAAGCGCCTGATGGCCCTGGTCTGCCGCGACCTGGACCTCGACCCGAAGAAGTTCCCGCCGAAGTCGTTCAGCGCCAAGATCTCGAACCTCAAGAACGAGCTGATCGACGAGGAGACCTTCGCCGACCAGGCGCAGGACGGCTTCGAGAAGACGCTCGCCGAGGCCTACCGGATGTACCAGGCGCGGCTGCGCGAGGCCAACGCCCTGGACTTCGACGACATCATCATGACGACGGTCCACCTGCTCCAGGCGTTCCCCGACGTCGCCGAGCACTACCGCCGCCGCTTCCGCCACGTCCTCGTCGACGAGTACCAGGACACCAACCACGCCCAGTACACCCTGGTGCGCGAGCTGGTCGGCACCGGCTACGACGACCTCGGCCCGGCCGAGCTGTGCGTGGTGGGCGACGCCGACCAGTCGATCTACGCCTTCCGCGGCGCCACCATCCGCAACATCCTCCAGTTCGAGGAGGACTACCCGGACGCGACCACGATCCTCCTGGAGCAGAACTACCGCTCCACGCAGACGATCCTGTCGGCCGCCAACGCCGTCATCGAGCGCAACGAGTCCCGCCGCCCCAAGAACCTGTGGACCAACGCGGGCGAGGGCGCGCGGATCACCGGCTACGTCGCGGACACCGAGCACGACGAGGCCCAGTTCGTCGCCGACGAGATCGACCGGCTCACGGACGCGGGCGAGGCCAGGGCCGGGGACGTCGCCGTCTTCTACCGGACCAACGCCCAGTCCCGCGTCTTCGAGGAGATCTTCATCCGCGTCGGCCTGCCCTACAAGGTCGTCGGCGGCGTGCGCTTCTACGAGCGCAAGGAGGTCCGGGACGTCCTCGCGTACCTGCGCGTCCTCGCCAACCCCGAGGACAACGTCCCGCTGCGCCGCATCCTCAACGTCCCCAAGCGGGGCATCGGAGAGCGCGCCGAGGCGATGATCGACGCCCTCTCGCTCCGCGAGAGGATCACCTTCCCGCAGGCCCTCAAGCGGGTGGACGAGGCGTACGGCATGGCAGCGCGCTCCGCGAACGCCGTCAAGCGCTTCAACGCGCTCATGGACGAGCTGCGCACCGTCGTCGAGTCCGGCGCCGGACCCGCCGTCGTCCTGGAGGCCGTCCTGGAGCGGACCGGCTACCTGGCCGAACTCCAGGCCTCGACCGATCCGCAGGACGAGACCCGGATCGAGAACCTCCAGGAACTCGCCTCCGTCGCCCTGGAGTTCGAGCAGGAGCGGGGCGAGGAGCCCGCGACCCTCGCCGAGTTCCTGGAGCAGGTCGCCCTCGTCGCCGACTCCGACCAGATCCCCGACGAGGACGAGGAGGGCCGGGGCGTCATCACCCTCATGACGCTGCACACCGCCAAGGGCCTCGAATTCCCGGTGGTGTTCCTGACCGGCATGGAGGACGGCGTCTTCCCGCACATGCGCGCCCTCGGCCAGACGAAGGAGCTGGAGGAGGAGCGGCGCCTCGCGTACGTGGGCATCACGCGCGCGCGTGAGCGGCTGTACCTCACCCGCTCGGCGATGCGCAGCGCCTGGGGCCAGCCCTCGTACAACCCGGCCTCGCGCTTCCTGGAGGAGATCCCGCCCACGCACCTGGAGTGGAAGCGGACCGGTCCGATGGCGAAGCCCGCCGGGCCGACCTCGGGCATCACCTCCTCGTTCTCCTCCTCCCGCGCCCGCTCCGGCCCCTCCGGGTTCGCCACGCGGCGGGCCGGCGAGAAGCCGGTGATCTCGCTCCAGGTGGGCGACCGGGTCACGCACGACCAGTTCGGCCTCGGCACGGTCACCGCCGTGACCGGCACGGGCGCCGACGCCCAGGCGACGATCGACTTCGGTGACGACAAGCCGAAGCGGCTGCTGCTGCGGTACGCGCCGGTCGAGAAGCTGTAGGGCGGACGAGCGCACACGGGAAGAGGGCCCCGACTCCGGTCGGGGCCCTCTTCCCGTGAGCAGGGGTCAGCCGGTCGGATCCAGGCCGTGGCTGCGCAGCCACGCCAGCGGGTCGATCGCGTAACCGCCGCCCGGCCGGACCTCGAAGTGCAGGTGCGGGCCGGTGGAGTTGCCGGAGTCGCCGGAGTACGCGATGACCTCGCCGGCCTTCACGTAACCGGAGCGGATCTTGGCGCTGCTGAGGTGGCAGTACCAGGTCTCGGTGCCGTCCGGGGCGGTCACGATCACCATGTTGCCGTACGCGCTGTTCAGCTGGGTGCGGACGGTGCCGTCCGTCGCGGCCATCACGGGCGTGCCGCTGAACACGGGGAAGTCGATGCCGGTGTGCACGGACATCCAGTTGACGCCCGACTGGCCGAAGCGCGCGCTGAGCCGGTGGAGCTTCACCGGCAGCGCGAACTTGGGGCGCATCGCCTCCTTGCGGGCCGCCTCCTCCTCGCGCTTCTTCTTCTCGGCCGCCTGGCGGACCTTGAGGTCGATGCGCTCCTGGGTGCGGCTGACGCGGCTGCCGAAGTCGCGGGCGTCGGTGTCGAGGGCGTCGAGCTGGGTGTTGAAGGCGTTGTTGGCGACGACCGGCTTGACGGCGTCCGGGGCGGCGGCGAGCGCGGTCGTGTTGTCCTTCTTCTCGCCCCCGGTGCCGGTGCCGGGGAGCCCGCCGACGGACGCGGCGGCGATGCCGGCGACCCCCATGACGCAGGCGGAGGGGACGGCGACGGTCAGCAGCGCGGACCGCTTGGCGGGGGTACGGCGACGGCCGCGACCGCCGCCGGAGGAACGGCGTACGGGGCGGCCGGCGGGGGAGTCGGTGCGGATCTCGACGACGGGCTCGCCGTGGGGTTCCTCGTCGGCGTCGTGGGTCTCGCCGTCTTCGCGCCCTTCGAACCCTTCGAGCGCTTCGGCGTCGTCGAGGCCGTCTTCGGCACCGGTGTCGGCGAACCCGCCCGGCTCCGTACCGGAAGGGTGTTCGGAGGGGTAGTCGAAGGAGAACTCGGCGGTGTGCTCGGCGAGTTGCTCCGTCTCCGGGGTGTACTGGTGGGGGACGACCGGCTCGGGCTCCGGGGCCGGGTGGTTCCACGCGGTCGCGTCGTAGGCGCCGGTCTCCGTCGCGAAGCCGGGGGCGGCCCACTGGCCGGTGGCGTCGTAGGCCTCGTAGCCGTACGCGCCCTGGGCGGCGTACGCGCCGGCGTGGGCGGTCTCGTACGGGCCGGCGTGCCGGGCCTCGGTCCAGGCGGAGGCGTCCCACTGACCGGTGGTGTCGTACCGGCCCGTCGTGTCGTACTGGCCGGTGGTGTCGTACTGGCCGGTCGTGTCGTACTGCGCCGCGCCGGTCTCGTGGGCCTCGTACCCCTCGTGGGAACCGGTGGTCCCGTAGGCGGGGGTCCCGACGTTCCACTGACCGGTGGTGTCGTACTGCCCGGTGGTGCCGTACGGGCCGAGGTCCCACTGGCCGCTGTGGTCGGCCTGACCACCGGGATACGTGCCGAACAGCGGGTCTGCGGCGAAACTGCCAGTGGTGTGGGCGTCGTCTCCGACGTACCCGGCGTGGGGGTGCTGGTCGTTCACCAACGTCTCTCTCGCCTCGGCAGCAGGACCAGTCCGGGGCGGGCCCGACGAGGGGTGTCCCGGGGGTAAGCAGTGGCGCGACTGTACCCGGCGGTATGCGCGGCGGACAATCTTCGGCGGGATCCGCGGACGCAGGAAACGGGCAATCGGTCGTGTTTCGCCAGCTCACGGAGAGAGCTTTGGCCTTGTGTTCGAGAAGCGTTCGAACAGGGGTGTCGCACGGTCGGGCGAAGGGGTGTCGACACCGTCGATGCCCTGTGAACGGGCGGCCACGGTGTGTCCACGGAACGTCTACGCGACGTCGGCGAGGCGTTGGCGAGGCGTTGGCGAGGCGTCCGCGCGGCGGCTTCCGGTCAGGCCACGGAGGAGGCGCCCGGCTCCTCTCCCCGGCCGGTCGGGACTCCGGGGGCCTCGGCATCGAGCGCCTCGCGGACCCCGGCGGCCACCGTGGGGTGCACGGGCAGCGCGAGATGGCCGATGCCGCTCACCCGTACGTTGTGCACCACCAGGTCGGGATGGTCGAGGCGGGCGGTCTCCACCGGCACCATCACCTGGTCCAGATCGCTCCAGAAGCTCACGAACCTGGTCCGGCAGCCGCGCGCGGGGCCCGCCAGCTCCCGCAGCACCTCGGAACCGGGCCGCATCTGCCGCACCAGCGGGTGGGCGGCGGCGAGCCGGGCCATAGTCGTGCCCGCGTGCGGGGTGCCGAGCATGACCAGGGTCCGCACCCGCGCGTCACCGCCGAGGCACTGCACGTAATAGCGGGCGATCAGCCCGCCGAGGCTGTGGCCGACGATGTCGACCTCGGCGTGACCCGTACGGGCGCGGATCTCGTCCACCCGGCGGCCGAGGAGTTCGGCGGCGGCCCGCAGGTCGCAGGTGAGCGGTGAGTAGTTGAGCGACTCGATCCCGTTACGGCCGTGCCGTGCGAGGGAGCGGCGCAGCAGGACGAAGACGGAGCGGTTGTCGACGAAACCGTGCAGGAGCAGGACGGGACGCCTGCCCCGGGCGGGTCCCCCGGCCGGCGCGTCGGGCGGAGCGGGCGCGAGGCGCTCGGCCGCGATCCCGGTGGGGTAGAGGGCGAGATGGCCGGTGAGGATCGCGAGCTCGAGCGCGGTGGCCTTCATCAGGGTGGTGACCTTGGCGAACTCCATGGCCGGCCTCCGAACGGCGTGCGGGGCCGGACGGTGTGGCCGGTGCGCCGCGCCCCCGCGCCGCACGGACGGCGGCACGGAGGCGCGGCGACCACGTCGCGGCTCCTTTCGCAACCGGTCCCGCCTGCGGCTGGTGGGCCCAGGAGGAGGGCCCGGAAGCGGGATCGGCGCGGAGCGAACATGTCCCACGTGTGATTTCCCCCTCGGTGGCTGCCGCGAAACGGCCGCTTGCGGGATGCTGGGGATAACGTTCGTTCACCTCCCCGGCAAAGAGGCGCGGGGGTCGCATGTGGAGGCAGTGATGGGTGTGACCGGTCCGATCCGCGTGGTGGTGGCCAAGCCGGGTCTCGACGGCCACGATCGCGGGGCCAAGGTGATCGCGCGAGCGCTGCGGGACGCCGGCATGGAGGTCATCTACACGGGGCTCCACCAGACGCCCGAGCAGATCGTCGACACCGCGATCCAGGAGGACGCCGACGCGATCGGCCTCTCCATCCTCTCGGGCGCGCACAACACCCTCTTCGTGAAGGTCCTGGAGCTCCTCAAGGACCGTGACGCGGAGGACATCAAGGTCTTCGGCGGCGGCATCATCCCGGAGGCGGACATCGCGCCGCTGAAGGAGAAGGGCGTGGCGGAGATCTTCACCCCGGGCGCGACGACGGCGTCCATCGTCGACTGGGTGAACGCGAACGTCCGCGTGGCCGCGTAGGACGCGGTCCGCGCGTCCGGAGACCTGGTCCGCGCGTCCGGGACCCGGTTGGTTCGGGTGGTCGTGTACCCGGTCCGTTCACGCGGGTACGCGGGAGGCGGTCCGCGCCCGGACGCCTGGCGCCCGGCCGTTCGCGCGGCCGCGCAGTACCCCGGCCCGTGCGCGTCGCGCCCCCTCGCCGTCCAGGGCCCTCCCCCGCGGGAGGGCCCTTCGCCGTCTCCGTACGGACCCTCAGGCGGGCGGCGCGAGTTCGGCGCGTATCGCGGCGCGCAGGCGGAGTGTGGAGACCAGGCGCCGGAAGGCCTCCGACCAGTAGCCGCCCGCTCCCGGGACGATGTCCTCCGCCTCGTCCGGACGGGCCGCCAGGGGTTCGAGGTGCCCGGCCGCCTCCGGGGCGAGGCAGCGCTCGGCGAGGCCCATCACCCCGCTGAAGCTCCACGGGTAACCGCCCGCCTCCCGCGCGACGTCCAGGGCGTCGGTCACCGCCTCGCCGAGCGGCTCCGCCCACGGCACGGCGCAGACGCCGAGGAGCTGGAACGCCTCCGACAGGCCGTGGGCCGCGACGAACCGGGCGACCCAGCCCGCCCGTTCCTCCGGGGGCAGCATCGACAGGAGCCTGGCCCGCTCGGCGAGCGACGAGGTGCCGGGCCCGGTCGCGGGCGGGACCGCGGGCGGACCGAGCAGCGCGCGCGACCAGTCCGCGTCCCGCTGCCGCACGGCCGCCCTGCACCAGGCCGCGTGCAGCTCGTCCCGCCACCCGTCGGCGACCGGCAGGGCCACGATCTCCTCCGGGGAGCGCCCCCCGAACCTGGCCGGCCAGCAGGAGAGCGGGGCGGACTCGACGATCCTGCCCAGCCACCAGGAGCGCTCGCCCCGACCCGCCGGGGGGACCGCCACGACGCCGTCCCGCTGCATCGCCGCGTCGCACTCGTGCGGGGCCTCGACGCCGATCGTCGGCACGTCGGCCGTCCGGTCGAGGCCGACGCAGGTCAGGGCCCTGGCCGCCATCCGGCCCGCGAGGGCGGAGGCGGGAAGCGCGGAGAGGAGTTCGGCGGCGGTGGCGCGGACGTTCCGGCTGCGGTCGCCGAGGGCCTCCTCCAGGAACTCCTCGTCCGCGTCGGACAGTCCGGCCCGCAGCGAGTCGAGGAACATCAACCGGTCCTCCGCCCGCTCCGTGGCCCAGGTGGAGGCGAGGAGGGCGAGGCCGGCGGCCGGATCGTCGTTCCGTACGGCGGTGAGCAGGGCGACCCGTTCGGCGAACAGGCCCTCGTCCCACAGGGCCCGCACCCCCTCCGCGTCCCGGGGGGACGGGAGGGCACCGGCCGCCCCCGTACCGCGGAGGGCGAACCTCCACTCGGGGTTGAGCCGGGCCAGCCACAGTCCGCGCGGTCCCGCGAACCGGAGGGCCGAGGGGCGCAGATCGGTGCGGGCCCTGGCCGCGTCCAGGAGCGCGGGCAGGGCGGCGGCGGGCGCCTTGTAGCCGTGCTCCTCGGCGAGGGCCAGCCACTGGGGGAGCAGTTCGGCGAGGTCGGGCGCGGCTCCGCGCCGCCCGGCGGGCGAGGGCGCGGTCCGGCCCGCGAGCAGCTGGTCGAGGCGCCGCCGGGCCGCCTCGGGCAGCGGCACGCGCGGGTCCTCCGGTGCGGGCTCCGGCAGGGGCGCGGCGGGCCCGGGGCGCAGTCCCGCCCTGCGCCGCACGGTGTGCAGCGCGGCGGCGTCGAGCAGCGCGCCCGCCGCGTCGCCACCCGCTGCGGCACCAGCCGCCGTGCCGTGATCCGCCGCGTCACCGCCTGTCGCGCCGGGGTCCGTCGTGTCACCGTCCGTCGCGCCGGGGCCCGTCGCTTCACCGCCTGTGGCGCCGGGGTCCGTCGTGTCGGCTTCCCTCCTGTCGCCGCCCGCCGAACGCACGGGCCCGAGGGGTGTCCGCCGGTCCGTTCCGAGCAGCGCCGAGGTGACGAGTTCCTCCCAGGGGCGGTCGGGGGCGGTGGTGTCCATCGGGCTCCTCCGAGCGGTCGGTGATCGGTGATCGGCTGCGGTGGGCGGTGGGCGGTGGGTCGTGGGCGGTGGGCCGTGGGGCCACGGGCTCATGCGAGGGGCACCGTCTCCACCGGCGCCTCCGGTGACCAGGCGGCGAGCGGGGTGAACCCCCGGTGCCCGCACTCCCCGAAGACGGTCACCGGGGCGCCGCCGGACAGGGCGACGAGCCGCCAGAGGCCCGGGCGGGACTGGGCGTCGGACGTCAGGGGCAGGGCCTCGCGCCCGTCCGCGTCGGCGAGCTGCCAGCCGTACTCCGCCCGCGCCGGCACGACCCCGTCCAGCGTCACGGGCCACGCGTCCAGCCACGGGTCCTCGCGCAGCGCGCGCCCGTACGCGTCGAGGGCCGCGCCGACCGGGCCGCCCGGCGGCGGGGCGGCGGGGCCGGAGACCGGGACGAAGCGCTCGCCCGGCTCCGCCCGCAGCTGCCCGGAGCCGGTGTGCAGGGTCAGCTCGCCGTCGAGCACCGCGCCCACCGGGAGGGACAGCCGGGGCGCCCGGCCCGCCGCCCCGTACGAGAGGACGAGCGCCGTGCGCCCGCCGGCCGTCCCGTACAGCCAGACGCGCCGGGTGGTCAGCCGGGTGTCGCCCGTGTCGTACTGCGCGAGGACGAGCCAGTGGTCGCGCACCGGGGCTCCGGCAACCGGGGCGGGGAGGCCGACCCGGGTCCGCACGGTCGTCGCGAAGGGGGCGGGCAGCCGGTCGGCGGCCAGCCAGGCCCGGTCGAGGAGGTGGGTCAGCGCGCACTCCTCCAGGAGCCGCACGGGCCAGCCGGGCCCCGATCCCGGTATCGCCCCCAACTCCCGCACCCGGCCGGCCAGTCCCGGCGCCTGGGCGTCGACCATGCGGGCCGCCGTCTCCTCCCACAGGCCGTGGCCGGACTGCCCGGCCGCCGCCAGGCCGCCGCGCAGCAGATCGGTGAGCCGCTGCTCCAACTCCCGCGCCCCCGAGGTGATCCGGGCCGCCCTCCGCTCGGCCCTGCGGCGTGCCGCCTCGGGGTCGGCCACGCCCCCGCCCCCGTCCCCGTCCGACACCCGACGCACCCCCATGCCATTCATGTCCACGACGGTAGAGGCCACCACTGACAACGCCTCCGGCCTGCGGTTTCGCCGCGGAACGGGGGAGTTGACGAGGAGTCGGGAAGGGGGCGGGGAGCGGCGGGGGGCGAGTCGGGAGGATTTGACTTTACCCTTCCTTTACGATTCTCTGCGCGGGATCCAGGATCGACTCCAGACACCAGGGGGAACCCGCATGAAGCGCACCGCTCGTACCGTCCGCACCGCCGTCTCGGCCCTCGCCGTCACCGGCCTCGCCCTCGGCCTCGGCGCCTGTTCGGAGGCCGCGGAGAAGGCCGTCGACCAGGTCGACAAGTCCGTCAACGAGACCTACGAGGTCACGTACGAGGTCACCGGCAGCGCGATCGAGACCATCGAGTACCACGCCGGCGGCGGCACCGCGATGGAGCCGAAGGTCGAGTCGGAGAAGAAGCCCACCACCCCGTGGAAGAAGACGGTCACGCTGAAGGGGATCATGCCGCCGGCCGTCATGCCGGTCTCGCTCAACCCCTCCGACCTCACCTGCAAGATCACCCACAACGGCAAGGTCATCAAGGAGGCCAAGGCCGAGCAGGCGATGGCGGGCGGCTGCGTCGCCGTCTCCCCGGTCGTCGGCTGACCCGCGCCGGGACCGGAGGGCGCGTCAGCCCCTCCGACCGCCCCTGACCAGCCGTGACATCGGATTGTCAGTGGCATGGTGCACGGTGGATCGCACAGCAGGTCGAACGATCTGGAGGGGGATCCATGCCCGTGCCCGAAACCATCGCGAAGCCCGGTGACGGCGCCGAGACGGACACCGCACCGGACCGGCCGCAGACCTCCGCCGAGGTCCTGCGGCCGCACGCCGAGCACGCCTTCGCCGCCGAACTCGCGGCGCTCGCCGCGGCCGACGACCGGCCGCGGCCCGCCCGCTGGCGCCTCTCGCCCTGGGCCGTCGCCACCTACCTCCTCGGCGGCACGCTCCCCGACGGGACCGTGATCACGCCCAAGTACGTCGGTCCGCGCCGCATCGTGGAAGTCGCCGTCACCACCCTCGCCACCGACCGGGCGCTGCTCCTCCTCGGCGTCCCCGGCACCGCCAAGACCTGGGTCTCCGAGCACCTGGCCGCCGCCGTCAGCGGCGACTCCACCCTCCTCGTCCAGGGCACCGCCGGCACCCCCGAGGAGGCGATCCGGTACGGCTGGAACTACGCCCGGCTCCTCGCCCACGGCCCCGACCGGGAAGCGCTCGTGCCGAGCCCCGTCATGCGCGCCATGACCCGGGGCGCGACGGTCCGCGTCGAGGAACTCACCCGCATCCCCGCCGACGTGCAGGACACCCTCATCACGATCCTGTCCGAGAAGACCCTGCCCGTCCCCGAACTGGGGGAGGAGGTGCAGGCCGTCCCCGGCTTCAACCTCGTCGCCACGGCCAACGACCGCGACCGGGGCGTCAACGAGCTGTCCAGCGCGCTGCGCCGCCGGTTCAACACGGTCGTGCTGCCGCTGCCCGCGACCCCCGAGGACGAGGTCGCCATCGTCGCCCGGCGCGTCGAGCAGCTGGGCCGCTCCCTGGAACTGCCGGTCCCGCCGGACGGGGCGGCCGAGATCCGCCGGGTCGTCACCGTCTTCCGCGAACTGCGGGACGGGGTCACCGCCGACGGGCGCACGAAGGTCAAGTCCCCCTCGGGGACGCTCTCCACGGCCGAGGCCATCTCCGTCGTCACGGGCGGCCTCGCCCTCGCCGCCCACTTCGGCGACGGCGTCCTGCGCCCGGCCGACGTCGCCGCCGGCCTCCTCGGCGCCGTCGTCCGCGATCCGGCCGCCGACCGGATCGTCTGGCAGGAGTACCTGGAGACGGTCGTCCGGGAGAGAGACGGCTGGAAGGACCTCTACCGCGCCTGCCGCGAGGTGAGCGCATGACTCCGCCCACGGCCTTCTCCTCGTCCGCCGTCGCGCCCCCGCCCGCCACCACGGCCCCGTCCGTCCCCCGGTGCCCGCGCGTGGACCCCGGTGGGCCCCTGCTGCTCGGGGTGCGGCACCACGGGCCCGGGTCCGCGCGGGGGGTGCGGGCCGTCCTGGAGGCGGAGCGGCCCGCCGCGGTGCTGATCGAGGGGCCCGCCGAGGCCGACGCGCTGGTGGAGCTCGCGGCGGACCCGGACATGCGGCCGCCCGTCGCGCTGCTCGCCCACGCCGTGGACGACCCCGGCCGGGCCGCGTTCTGGCCGATGGCCGAGTTCTCGCCCGAATGGGTCGCGATCCGCTGGGCCCTGGACCGGGGCGCCGCCGTCCGCTTCTTCGACCTGCCCGCCGCGCACACCCTCGCCGCCGACCCCACCTGGGACGACGGCGAGGAGGGCGTCGCCGGGGACGGGGCGCGGATCGATCCCGTCGCGGAACTCGCCGGGGCCGCCGGGTACGAGGACGCCGAGCGCTGGTGGGAGGACGTCGTCGAGCTGCGCGGCGACGGCGACCCCGCCGCCCCGTTCCGGGCCCTCGCCGAGGCCATGGGCGCCCTGCGCGAGGCGTACGGGCACGGCGGCCACCCCCGCGACCTCGTCCGCGAGGCGTACATGAGGCTCCGGCTGCGCGCGGCGCGCAAGGAGTTCGGGGACTCCGTCGCCGTCGTCTGCGGCGCCTGGCACGTCCCCGCGCTCACCCTGCGCACCACCGTCGCCGCCGACCGGGCCCTCCTCAAGGGCCTGCCCAAGGTGCGGACCGGGACGACCTGGGTCCCCTGGACCCACCGCAGGCTCGCCCGCCGCTCCGGCTACGGCGCCGGCATCGACGCCCCCGGCTGGTACGCGCACCTCTTCACCGCCCCCGACCGGCCCGTCGAGCGCTGGATGACCGAGGTCGCCGGCCTCCTCAGGGCCGAGGACCACCCCGTCTCGCCCGCGCACGTCATCGAGGCCGTCCGGCTCGCCGGGACCCTCGCCGCCCTGCGCGGCCGCCCGCGCCCCGGTCTCGACGAGACGACCGACGCCGTCCGCGCCGTCCTCTGCGAGGGCTCCGACGCGCCGCTCGCCCTCGTCCGGGACCGCCTCGTCGTCGGGGACGTCCTCGGCGCGGTGCCCGAGGGCGCCCCCGCCGTCCCCCTCCAGCGCGACCTGACCCGGCGACAGCGCTCCCTGCGCCTCAGGCCCGAGGCGCAGGACCGCGAACTCGCACTCGACCTGCGCAAGGAGACGGACGCCGACCGCAGCCGCCTGCTGCACCGGCTGCGGCTCCTCGGCGTCCACTGGGGCGCCCCGGCCCCCGGCCGGGCCGGCACCGGCACCTTCCGCGAGACCTGGCGGCTGCGCTGGGAGCCCGAGCTGCACGTCCGGGTCGCCGAGGCCGGCGTCTGGGGCACCACCGTCGAGGCCGCCGCCACCGCCAGGGCCGAGGCCCGGGCGGTGGCCGCCACCACGCTCACCGACATCACCGCCCTCGCCGAGGACTGCCTCCTCGCCGGGCTCGCCGGCGCGCTCCCCGGCGTCATGCGGGCCCTCGCCGACCGGGCCGCCCTCGACACCGACGTCACCCACCTCGCCCGCGCCCTCCCGGCCCTCGCCCGCGCCCTGCGCTACGGCGACGTCCGGGGCACCGGCACCGCCGCCCTCGGCGAGGTCGCCGCCGGGCTCGCCGAGCGGATCTGCGTCGGCCTTCCGCCCGCCTGCGCCGGGCTCGACGCCGGCGCCGCCGCACCCCTGCGCGAGCGGATCGAGGAGGTCCACCAGGCCCTCGGCCTGCTGCCCGACGTCGGGGGGACGCGCGAGCGCTGGACCGGCGTCCTGCACCGGCTCGCCACCCACGACCGGGTGCCCGGCCTCCTCCGGGGCCGGGCCGCCCGGCTCCTCCTGGACGAGGGACGGATCCCCGACGACGGGGCCGCCCTCCTCATGGGCCGCGCCCTCTCGCCCGGCGCCCGGCCGCCCGACGCCGCCGCCTGGATCGAGGGCTTCGCCGGCGCCGCCTCCGGCGGCGGACTGCTCCTCGTCCACGACGAGCGCCTCCGCGGCCTCGTCGACGCCTGGCTCGCCTCCGTACCGGCCGAGGCGTTCACCGACGTCCTGCCCCTGCTGCGCCGCACCTTCGCGGCGTACGAGCCGGGGGTGCGGCGCGCCCTCGGCGAGCTGGCCGCCCGGGGCCCCGGGGCCTCCGCGCCCGGCGTGCCCGGCTTCGCCCCCGACCCCGACCGGGAGCGCGCGGACGCCGTCCTCCCCCTCCTCCACCTCGTTCTCGGCACAGAGGTCCCCGCATGACCCCCACGACCCGC